>NZ_KV819546.1:0-28636 GCF_001815175.1 Corynebacterium sp. HMSC034H07 | reverse complement strand
ACGTGTCCACGATTTGCGGGCAACCCCACAGGCGCTGTTAGCTGAGCACGCTGCCGTGGTCGACGAAATCCACAACAAGCACAACCGACTAGCCGCCTACCACTACTACAGGCAAGAGACCGCCAACCTTGAACTTGAACAGTTGGCCTTCAACCCATACCTCTGCGTAGCTTTGCTCGACAAAGGCACCGTTAACATCGACGGTACGGTGACTTTCCACTTCCGCGACGGCAGCACCCAAGTAGTAGCCATCAAGGCGGACATTGGGCAGGCGCCAGGGTGTGATTAGAGTTGCCACTCCTTAATCAAGATCTCCAAAAGCTCTTTCTGACGTCGCTCGATAACACTCGGAGTCCACACCGGTTCTCCAAGTACCTGCGTGGTGAGTGCGAACACCGCCACGCCTTTCCCCGACTTGAAGTACCTCTCCTTCTTAACATCGAAGTCATAATTGCAAGCACTGGAGTTTTTCCGGCGATTGAGCAGCAGTAGGTTCCCAAGACGATGTGTCCATACTTTTGCTTCGCAGAAAATGACGGGCTCGATGGTGCTGGTTTTGGACAGGTCATCGGAATAGACCGTGCCGCGCAGTGCGTGGGCTTTGCCCTCGACCCGGTGTGCGGGTAGGACGTTTTTTCGTGCTGCCAGCCAAGCTGGTTGCCCGTTAGACGCAACTCCACGGCTTTTGGCACGGCGGGATCGGTGAAGTCCCACGATAGGGATGCTGATTCTCCGCCGATCTCAAGATCGGCCCTCACATTGGTTTTAGCGACGAAGCTGGGGTCACATGACGTTTTCGTGACGGTCGCTGCCTGCCCGTCGATTATCACCTCGCTTTGAGTCTTGGCGAATAGAGCATCGAGTGGCTCGAGCTGAGCTTTGCGCTCAGGGCTCGGTGCGTACTGGCCGTTGGCTACCGACTGATACGGGTCGTCGCGATGATGGCTCTCGTCAGACGTGCAGTCGATCTCCGCTTGGATTTCCATAGCCTTGAGTTCGGCCGCACCGTCGCCGCTGATTTCACGCACGGAGGCCTCGATCCGCCAGCGGTCTGCGTCAACACTCACGAGCGGGTCACGTCCAAAGTAGTCGCCTCCCCAGGAGTGCAGGGTGTTGCCGGCTTGCCATATCACATCCTTGACGGCGCCATCGGCAACCTTGACGGTGAGCAACGACTGCGGCTGATCCGGTGTTTCGAATGACACCGTTGATTCCCCGTCGATCGTGGCGCACGCGGCAGATGTCAGGGGCTTATCCGTGCTGTCAACGCTGAGCTTTGCGCTGATGGAAGGAGCTGAGGTGGTCGGGGGGTGATCTCGTGGCAGGCGAGGCCGAACTCTCAGGTGCGGTCTCGTCGCCACAACCGGCGAGCGTAGCTGCAAAAACCAGAGCCATTGCTGCACAGCGTTTCTTGATGCCATCCTTTCAACCCGGCGGTGAGCTGGGTCACGTAGGCTAGGGCGTTGAATCTACCGTAGGGCTTGGCGGGAGCACTAGCGCACGCGCCAAGCGCTGGCGGCCTGCTGCTGGCGCCAGTATGCGGCGAAGCGGCCATCAAGGGCGAGCAGGTCCTCGATGCTGCCGTCCTCGATGACGCGGCCGGCATCGAAGAAGATGACGCGGTCGGCCTGGCGGATGGAGGACAGGCGGTGCGCGACGATGATGCGGGTGCGGGGCGTGGTCTCCGAGCTCAGGGCAGCGGCGACGGCGCGTTCGTTTTCGGTATCGAGCGCGCTGGTGGCCTCATCGACTAGCAGCACGGGGGCGCAGCTGAGCAGGGCGCGGGCGATCGAGACGCGCTGGCGCTGCCCGCCCGATAGCAGCGTGCCACCGTCGCCGACCATTGTGGCCATGCCGTCGGTGAGTTGCGCGGCAACGGCATCCACGCGCGCGAGTGCGGTGGCGCGCTCGATCTGCTCGCCGGTGGCGTGGGGATTACCGATGGAGATGTTGTCCAGCAGTGTGCCGTCAAACAGGTACGGGTCTTGGAAGATGACGGCGATGAGGGCGCGGCGGGCGGCGGGAGTGAGCTCGGCGAGGTCCGTGCCCTGGATACGGATGCTTCCGGAGGTGGGCTGGTGGAGCCCGGCCAGCAGGAACAGCAGGGTGGATTTGCCCGAGCCAGAAGGCCCGACGATCGCGGTTGTGGTGCCCGGCTGGAAGGTGAGGTTCAGGCCGTCAAGCACGGGGCGCTCGCGCGTGGCGTCATAACCGAAGGTGACGTCGGCGACCTCGATCTGGGGAGCGGTTGAGAGGGTTGGTGTCGCGGTTCCGGGGTGCTCGCGCGGTGCGGCAAGCACGGTGTGGATGGTGCGCAGTGCGTTCGTGGTCAGTTGCAAGCCGGCGGTGATATCGGCCACGAGCGCCAGGGGCTCCAAGAAGCGGACGATGACGACGATGAGCGCGATCGCGGCGGCGGGGGAAACCTCGCCGGTGACGGCGCGGCTGACCGCGAGGGCGCCGAGCGCAATGAGGGCGAGCTGGGTCAGCAGAGTGAAAACCAGCTGCTCGGGCGCGCGGTAGGCGAGCAGTCGACTCATCGCATGAGTGCGCGCGGCAAGTGCCTGGCCGACATGGCTGCTCTCGGTATCGACGCGGCGGGCGGAGCGCAACGCCTGCTGGGTGCGGGCGAACTCCAGGAGGCGCTCGGACAGCTGGGCGTGGGCGCGATCCGCGGCGGCGTCGGCGCTGCGCGCCAGGCGCATCGAGAGGACGAGGGCGCCAAGCAGCAGCGGCAGGAACGCCAGCGCTGCAGCGCCGAGCGTCGGAGAAAACCACAGCAGGCCGATGCCGATCGCGGCCGGAAGAATAAGGGCGTTCAGCAGCGGCGTCACCAGGTAGGCGATCAACCCGACGAGTTCGGGACCGGTGGCAGCGACCGCCTGACGCGTGGTGGCCAGGTTATCGCCGGTCAGCCACTGCAATCGGATGGTGGTGATGCGCTCGGCGACGGTGTGCTGAGCGTGATCCAGCAGCACGAAGCCAACAGCGTAGGCGTGGCGGGCCGCGGCGCTATCGCACCCCCAGCCAAGCGCCGTAGCGATCGCGATCATGGCCAGAGGGCGCCAGGCATCACCCGGCTGCGAGCTGAACAGGGCCGAGATGAGCGGAATGAGGGCGAGCGCCGCTGCGGCGCGTAGCGCGATACTTAGCGCCGTGAGCGCCAGGTAGGGGGTGATATGGCGGCGCTGGGCCGGTGGCAGCAGGTTAATGAGCGTGCGGATCATGAGGTGGCCTTCGTCTCGGCGGCTGCCCAGAGTTCGGCGTAGCGACCGCCGCGTGCGAGCAGTTCCTCGTGCCGACCCTGCTCGATGATCTGGCCGCCATCGAGCACAACGATGGTATCGACGCCAGTGATGGTGTGCAGGCGGTGAGCGATGAGCAGCACGGTGCGTCCGGCGGTCAGGCGGCTGACCGCCTGCTGGACGAGGTATTCGGATTCGGGGTCGGAAAATGCCGTCGCCTCGTCCAGCACGAGGATTGGGCAGTCGGCCAGCAGCGCACGGGCGATGGTGATGCGCTGGCGTTCACCGCCGGATAGGGCGATGTCAGCGCCCAGGATCGTGTCATAGCCGTCCGGTAGGGCGAGGATGCGCTCGTGAATGTGAGCGGCGCGGGCAGCCTGCTCCACCTCGTGCCGACTGGCATCCGGGCGGGCGAGCGCGATGTTCTCGTGGGCGCTGGCGCGCACCAGTTGCGGATTCTGGAAGACGAAGCCAACCCGCGAATACAGCTGTGATGCCTCGAGCGTACGAAGATCGTGGCCGCCGATGCGGATTGCGCCGTCGGTCACGTCGTAGAACCGGGCAAGCAGGCTCGCCAGGGTGGATTTACCCGCACCGGACGGGCCCACGAGCGCAGTGATGGTACCGGGCGCCAGGCGCAGCGAGACGCCCGACAGCACGGGGGTAGACGCGTCGTAGCCAAAGCTCACATCATCGAACTCGACGAGACCAGCGGGCCTCGGCGCGCTCGCCGCATGCTCGACCTCAGGCAGCGTGGACAGCTGCTCCTGGTCGAGCATGACCTGGATTCGGCGTGCCGCGAGCATACCGTCGCGCAGCGCCTGCAGACCGTAGCCGACGCCCAGTAGCCGCGCACCGAACGTCGTGCCAAGAAAGAGGAAGGGCAGCAGCGAGATCGGATCCATCATGCCCGCGGTGATGAGCGCGGTGCCCACCACGCAGCTGAGGAACAGGAACGTCGCGGGGCGCGTGACCAGATCGATGAAGGTTTTGCGGCCGCTGAGCGGCTGCTGCCAGGATCGCAGGAAATCGAGGTAGTCTCGCAGGCTCCGGGTGAAGGGCGCGGCGGCTGCACCCCCGAAGACGCGTACGACGGCCTGCCCCTGCAGGTAGGCGTCAGCAGCGCTGGCCATCTGCTGGCGCCACTGCGGCGCCTGCACTACGCGCGGGCCCGACTGCGTCATCATGATGTACATGCCGATCAGGTAGGCGAGCACCGGCAGCAGCAGGGTGAGCGCCACCCGCCAGTCGATCACGAACAGGTAGCCCAAGACGGCCACAGGCGCGACGATGGCGCCGACCGCATCGGGCACCGCATGCGTGATGAGGTAGTGCATCGCCAGCGGATCATCGTGCACCAGCTGCTTGATGTGCGCCGCGCTGCGGGTATCGAAAAACCCGAGGGGCACGCGTCCGAGCGTCATCAGCAGTCGGGTGCGCAGGTCCTGACTGACGCGCGCATCGACGATGTGCAGCCAGGTCATCAGCCCGGTCGTGAGTAGCGCGCCCGCGATAAGGACCAGGCCGGCCCACCAGCCCAGGCGGATGAGCGCGTCGGTGCCGGCGCCGACGAGCAGCAGCCGGGCGAGTTCGACGAGCAGGACGTAGGGGGCCAGCTGCGCGAGTGTGGCCAGCGCTTGCACGATCGCCGCCAGGATGAAGGTTGTGCGCAGCGGGGCGAGCAGGCGCCGACCGGCCTCAGCCCGCCACGTCCCGCTGATAGGCGCAGCCTCGCCGGCCGCAGGTACCTGCGCGGCGGCAGCCTCGGGCAGATCCTTGGGGCGTTTTTTGCCGAATGCCCGCCCATAACACCAGTAGGCGCGGGCTTGGATTTCGGACTTCGGGAAGCCAAAATCGTTCATCAGGCGGCGACGCACATATTTCAAGCTGTCGGACTCACACGCCACCCACGCGCTCCAGTTCGACCAGTCCCGCGCAGCCAGTCCCGCCGCCAGGCTCGCCTCATCGACGCGCGGCACCCAATGCACTCGCGCGCGCGGATGCGTGCGGATTTCCAGCATGTGGTCATCGAGCGTGTGCTCTTCCAGGTACAGTTCGACCGGCAGCTCGGATGGAAGCACCTCGAGGATTGAATTGATGGCGGGCAGCGACGCGGCATCACCAATGACGAGGTATCCGTCGGGTAGTTCCTCGGGCAGGACGAAACCCGTCGAGCCGAGCGTAGTGACCGCGATGGTATCGCCCGGCTGTGCCTGGCTTGCCCAGCTGGAGGCCGGCCCGGCAGGTTCGTGCAGCACCACGTCGATCGCGAACTCACCGGTATCCGGGTCGGCCTCGACGATGGTGTAGCCGCGCTGATGTTCCTGGTCGCTGCCGTCCGGATCGGGGAACCAGAACCGCAGCCAGGCCGTGGGCGCGAGAACGACCTCGGCAAGCAGACTTGCACTCACCAGGTGGATTCGCACGAAATGCGGGGCGAGGTAGGTCACGGCCGTGACTGTTGCGCTGTGGTCGCGCGCTCCAAATCCGCGCGTCAGCACGCCCTCAAAACCCCGTTTCGCCATGTGCATTCCCTCCTGCGCCGCACCACAAATTGAGGTTATCCTAACCTAAGTCGAGGGCGGGGTCAAATGCGTCGGCGCGGCGCCTAGGGCTGCAGGCTCGCCACCAGCTCGCGCACCCGAGCCTGAATCTCGTCGCGGATCACGCGCACGGTGGCAAGGTCCTGCCCAGCCGGATCGGCCAGCTGCCAATCCTCATAGCGCGTGCCGGGAAAAACGGACACGCATCGCCGCAGCCCATCGTGATGACGACGTCGGAGGATTGCACGTCCTCAGCCACCAGCACCCTCGGGCGCGCCGCGGCCAGATCGATCCCGACCTCCGCCATCGCCTCTCGTACCACGGGGTTGATCGAATCAGCGGGGGCGGAGCCCGCGGAGCGGACCTCAATGCGTCCGCCGGACAGCGTCTTGGCAAAAGCCGCCGCCATCTGGGAGCGGCCTGCATTGTGAACGCACACAAACATGATCGTGGGTCGGGTCATAGCTCCATTGAACCGCAGGCGTGGGCAATGGCCAAGGCAGGGTTTAGCCTGGAAGGGTGAGCCTATGGCGCGACAAGCAGCAAGCCCGTGCGGCCGAGGTGCCGCCCTGGCTACTCGCCGTCCTTGCCATGCTTTCGGTCCAACTCTCGGAAGCCTTCGCCGTTGGCTTGATCAACGACGTCGGGCCGCGCGGGGCTGCCTGGCTGCGCGTGGCCGCCGGCGCCGTCCTCATCCTGGCAATCGCGCGCCCGCGCCTGCGCGGTATGACCTGGCGTGACGCCGGTCTCGTCACCGCCCTCGGCGTCACCACCGGCTCGCTAACTTTCTTCTTTTTGCCGCAATCCAGCGCATCTAACTCGGCACCGCCGTGGCTCTGGAATTCCTCGGCCCACTCGTCCTTGCCGCGCTCACAAGCACCTCGCGGCGCGCCCTTTCCTATCCCGCCCTCGCCATGATCGGCGTCGTCTTACTGACCCGGCCCTGGATCGGTAACGTCGACGTCGTCGGCATCCTGTTCGCCCTCGGCTCCGGGCTCGGGTGGGCGCTGTATATCGTCTTAACCCAACGCGTCGGTGATCGGTTTTCCGGCATCAGCGCCCTCGCCTACACCATCCCGATCGTCGCCATCGCCTACGCGCCCATCGGGCTACCCGAGGCGCTGCCGTACCTGTCCCTGCCGGTCATCGCCACGGCGCTCGGGCTCGCACTCCTGATGCCGGTCATCCCTCTCGCCTTCGAAATCGTCGCGCTGCGTGCCATGGCCCCGGCCGCCTTCGGCACCCTCATGTGCTGGAGCCCGCGATCAGCGTGCTTATCGGCGCGATCGTCCTCGCCCAAGTACCGCTGCCAATCCAGGTCCTTGGCATCGTGCTCGTCGTCGCCGCCGGAATCGGCTCGGAACGCTTCGCCGCCCGCGATGTGTCGCCCACGCCCATCACGTGGCCGGAGAGCGACGAAGCCTAGGTCAGCAGGGCCCGCACCTTCGCGTCGGTCGCCTTACCCGAGATGACCGTGCCCTTTTCAAACAGCTCGATCACCCGCGGATTGATATAGGAATCGCGCGCGATCGCCGGCGTATTGTGTAGCCACTCGGCCGTCGTCTTGATCGCCGCCGTCACGGCCCCGGGAGAGGTATCGCCCGCCTTGGCCGCGCGCGACAGGGCCTGCGCCGCGACGGCAGCGAACAGACAATCGCGACCAGTTCCTAGTGGTCCTAGGACTCTCCTCTCGTCACCCGGGCAGTTAGACACGTTGAATAAAGTCATGAGCTTTCCGGCAACCGTTCTGCGCGTTCTCGTCGCCTCCCCATCCGACGTACCCGATGCCCGAGATGCAGTCGAGGGCGCTCTGCACTCATGGAATCGACTCCACGCGACGACTCGGAATGTAGTCTTACTGCCGTGGCGGTGGGAGACCAATTCTGTACCGCTGCTCGGAGGTCACTCTCAGGAGATCATCAACACCCAGGGAGTCGACGGAGCCGACATCGTGGTCGCGCTCTTCGGCAGCCGACTCGGCTCACCAACACCAGATGCAGTGTCGGGAACAGTTGAAGAGATTGAGCGAGCAGTAAACAGCGGGAAACCGGTACACCTGCTTTTCTCAAGAGCCCCACTGCCTCATGACGTCGATACTGCGCAACTCGAGGGTCTCCGAAATTTCAAGAATGAAATCAAGGAGCGGGGACTGCTCGGAGAATTCGATGACATCCGTCAACTGGAGAACCAAGTCTGGGCTGCCGTCGAGCATGACCTAGTCAAAATCGATCTCTCCGTGGTCGGGGTGCGCCATGAGCCGCTCGGCGTCCGCTTCCGCGTCGAGTCAAAGAGCGAGCGACACGAAAAGGAAATTGACAAGCGCGGCAAGATCAAATAGGAAACGAAACACTGGTTTGAGGTTACCAATACTGGTGATCTCGCTGCTGAAGCGGTGACCTTCGAAGGCCAAGCCGCATCGGGCCTTATGAGACTCCTTGTGGATGATCAGCCAATCACGCTGGAACCTGGGGTCATCTGGAAAGTGCCAGTCTCGTATTCGATGGGCACCGCAGGCACAAAGCTAACCGTTCACTGGGTCGAAGATAATGAAAAACAGTCGAAGACTTTCGACGTCCAATGAAGCGCGAGGTTACGTCGGTGAACCAGTCAGGCAGCTAAATCGTAGTTCGCGCGCGTTTGTATCCGTCGTGGCATGAAAGTTTCAAATACCTTAATCAGTGCAATGCGATCGTAAAGTCTGTTCAATCGCGGAATGCTATCGAATGACGCATCGAATTCATCCTTAAGCTCATCAAGGAACAGCGGCTCAATAGTCTTCAGGATATTAGGCACCGAAGTATAGTGCTGGCCCATGTCCGAGCGTTGGCCGGGAGTAACAACCGCTTGAAACATCGAGCCAAAAATGTCCGGGTTGATATCTTTCCAGTTCAAATTACCGAGCTCAATCAGGTGCTGGCGAGCCTTTCCGGTGAATTTTGGAACAGATATGTCAGCTGTTTCGCTAAATAAGCGACCATTGACATATGGGAAGTCCCTCAAATTGGCAGGCTTATCGTCAGCCTTAGCAGTATCTAATGCATGGAAAACTGCGATGAGAAAATCACGCATATCGCTGCCATCGGTCTGAGTCTGCGAACCAATTGCAGTCGTAAACACGTCCGGTGCAAAGATGCCGGTATCTTCCGCAAAGAAGCAGAACAAAAGGCGAGTAAAGAATACGTTAAGGCTGTGAACGCCAGCCTTTCCGTCCGCAAGGTTCGGATTTGCCTCGAAAAGCTCATCGAAGAGCTTTCCCATCTTCTCTGCGGCACGAACATCAGCATGCGAATCGCTGACATACTGGACTTTCTCCATGCCCGCCCACGGAAGGAAGAACGTGAAGTGCTGATCAATTTGACCAATCGGAGTCTTGAGATTCTCCTGCGTCTTCATATCAAGCGCAACAAGCTCTGAATAATCCGTGGCGATGACAAAGCGCGGAGTATACCGAGTGACGTGAGCCGCAGTCGACAGCCGAACAAGATCATCGAAAGCCTGCCCCGGTTCTGATTCATGGAAGTAAACGACATTCTTCTGCGCTACTTCTCGCGAAGGATCCTGCGCGACATCGAGGTTTCCCGACCGCAGTCGCGTAATTGAAGATTTGGCGCGACCATAGGCTTCGAGCAAATCGAACAAGAACTCGCGATCATATTCGGCACGGCCACCTAGTTTCGACGTTCGTTCCTCGACTGCGCGCAGGTTCAACTTTGCCATTGTGACGCCTCTATTCCCTTTACCAATTCACGAAAATCTACAGCTCAACCGGGCAAGACCACGATCAAGGGCCACCACAGACAAACCTTCGATAAGCATAACAAGGCTTACCTGGTGTAATGCCAGCTTCGTCTTTCCGGCCTCACATTGGCGTGAGAAACCCCTGACAAACCTCACGGGTGACTACAGCTACATTAAGTAGCTCCAAGACTATGCCAAGACTCGAATGGCCCATGATAAGTCTCGCTACGACGGCATCCTCACCGATGGTCGCACATGGTGGCTCAGGTCACCTATCGCGGTGTCGTGTAACCCTGGGCTGGTTTTGAGGAAGCGTAAATCTGGCTAGGTCACGTTGAGGCGTTGTTCAGTGCGGGCCGTTTGGCTCAGTGGGTGGCTGCATACCAAAGAACCGCGATTCCCACGGCGAGGAACCCGCCGTAGAAGGGGAAGATCGACCACGAGAACCAGACTCTAGGATCAAAGAAAAACCAGCCGTAGAAGGCTGTCCGCAAATTTTTCCAAAATCCTAGCCCTTTGTCATCCCTGTCCTGCGGTGATGGATCGCCATCCGCGTCTGGGATATTTCGGTCGATATCATGCGGGTCGAGCGAGAGTTCGGGAACCCTTTCTCCCGCAACGATGGCATTATAAAGTCGCCTGTACGCTCGCTCTTGCCGCAGGTAACTCGCATCCATGTAGCCGAAGAGCAGAATAGCTGCGATTCCTAGTATTGCCACAGTTCCTGATCGTTGGGTAAGCGCGTATCCGAATGTCGCGGTGACCACCGGCAGGAGCCAGCTCTTCGCCTGCGTCGAGGAATGGGCCATCCGAGACACGACGCTTTGAACGTAGTCGAGGTGCTTTAGCCAAACGGTTTCGCTCGTGGCCCTGGTCTTCGGTCCGTCTCGCTCCGTCATGGCCGAAGCCTTCTGCAAGCGTCGCGAAGCGCGTCCCAAGTTTCATCTTTCGCGTGTTCAGAGTAATGAGTCTCCGGAGGCCAGATGCGTCCGATGGCATCATCCTTCCATCTCGGAACGAGATGGACGTGAACGTGGTTGACACTCTGCGTGGCGACTTCGCCGTTCGACTGAATAACGTTAAGCCCTTCGGCCCCGATGGTTTCCACGATTACCCGTGACATGCGCGAGATTAGTAGACCGATGTGCTCGGCATCGTCGTCTCGCAACTCCCAAATAAACGGGACATGCACGCGCGGGACGATCATGGTGTGGCCCAGTACGGCTGGTTCCGTGGGAAAGAATGCCACCACCTGATCGTCCCGATACACCTCGCGCGCATCAGGATCGTTCCGTTGCACAATTGTGCAAAACGGGCAATTGGGTTCAGCCGTCACAGACGAGTCTTGCCCTGCGTTGCCCATGTCGTCAAATGATCCTTCAGGTAGTTGTAGGTGGCTTTGGAATCGATCTTCCCTGTCCAGTCGGTCTGTGTCGGATCAAAGATCGGAACTCCTGAGACGCCTGAGACTCTGTCAAAGGGGTTGGGGCCTGATGAATCGACACTTCCCATTGAGGACAGGCCATGGATCCGAATACCGAGAAGAGGCTTCTTGTCATCCCATGCCTTCTGGATCTCATAGTGGACCCATTCACGCGACGCAGTTTCTTTGCCAACAAGGACGATGACGGCTGACTTCCACTTCATCTTGTCAGAGATCCACTCTTTGATGGCATTGTCGCCACCGCTCTTGACAGTCTCCCATTCTTGATGATTAAGGATGGGTTGCCCTTCGAGTGCTCCCATCTGTTCGATGAGTTGCACTCGATGAACATCTCGGTCGTAGTGGAAAGAGTAAAAAACGGCCATATCTTTCTCCTTTGAACTCGTTCTCGGAGAGAAGTTCGCTCTCTTTCGTTAGTATACCCGAGCATTCAGGTCCCACACCCTAGCTTCTGAGGGCGTGCTTGCTGCCGAGATGCGCTGGCCTACAGGCCCGGTGTCGGCCCGTCGCGTCGCGGATCGCTGCGGTACCGGTCGTGCTCGAACGGCTCTCTGATCTGCCGCTCCCGTTTCGCCACTTGCCGTCACTGCTGCTCTTGATCGGCACGTTTGGCCTCGATCAAGCGTGCGACATCGTTCACTGGTAGATTGCGGAGTTCGTCAGCCTCGGCGCGGAGCATGGCGACCTGGTTCTTGGTGTCTCGCGCCACACAGTGCGAGTTGGGCGCGGCGGGTGGCTTCGATCCGTCCCGCGACTCGCGCGCGTTGCCGCACCCGCATGACCTTATCGACGAGCCCGTCGTAATGGCCATCATTCAGGTGCACTAGACGCTCTCGGTCCGCGTCGAGCGTCGCAGTAAGCCTGCCCCGCGCAGTCAAGCCACCGCCGGTTGCTTGGCGTTTGGTGGGGTTCAGGAGGATCTGCTTGAACGTTGCCAGCACCGCCTCCTCCACGAGTTTGGAGATTTCGGCGGAGCGGATCGATCTGTGGACACCCGCCGCGCGCCGGCTGGATGCACCGATAGACGGAACCTCGGTGAATCATCGCAGTTCCACATGTCGAGCTGCTGATCAGATCTGATAACGGGTACAGTTGCTTCGCCGTACCGGTGCCGGGCTGGTAGAAGTTCTGGACCCGCTTCCTCGCGTCAAGCTCATCGGAAACCTGCTGCCAAGCGTCCTCGTCCACGATCGCTGGCCACGCCACTTGCACCTACATCAGTGAGGCCTTAGAGCGGGTGCCGTCCGGCAGAATCGGTCGGTACTCACGCACCCTTTGGTGGAAGGATTGCGCACATCACTTTCAGTGCCCTGTCCGACCACGCGCACCCATGGAGCGAGGAGGCCGCGGTCGTTCCAGTCCTTGCGAATTCAGTACATCGCCTCCCCAGCCAGCATCCGCTGAATAGCCTCGGCCACCATCGACCCCGTCACCGAATCGATTAAGGGGATGCCGTTCGTCGGCTGCGACTTCGTCGCAGAGTGAGTCGACAATGTTGGCTAGCTCGTCTGCGTCGCGCTGACAATCCCGCACAGTCGGCACATCAGGCAGTAATTCTAAAGTTTCGAGGAAGCATGCGGTGGCGCGCAGTGCGCTGGCCACCTCATAGCAACCCCCTCTCCATCTTGCCGGCAGACGTATCGATCACGGACAACTTACAGGGTTCGTTGTATTCGTTGAGGAAAATCATGTTCCCGACCATGGACCGCATCCCAAAACATGGGCGCGGCATGTTCGAACAAGCGTTGGGTTAATTGTTGGTGAGTTTCGCGTAATTGGAGAACAGTAGCTCCTGGCGTTGACGTTCGGTGGTCAGCTTTCGCGAAGCACCAAATACTTTGTCCACTTCCCTATCGAGTGCGTCATGCGCCTTCACCAACTCGGCCGTCCCCGTTTACACAAGACTTCGAGGTTATATCCGGCTTCCGCCTCGTCAGCAAAACATTGAAGCATCTTACCGGTTACTGGAACTCCGTTAATCTTTTCCACTCATCCAGTGTCATACGAAGCATAGGACCGTATCAAGCGTCTTTAACAAGGCAGTGACTCACGATAAGAGTTATCTGGCGCATTGCGCTCGCAGTCCACCGGGATAACAGCTATCCCGGTAAACTAGGACATCAATCTACCGAGATAAACCTTATCCCCAATGCCCCAAGCGCATGAGAGGAGTCAGCTGTGGCAAAAACAGTCGAATTGGAATGGATCCCCGCTGATGGCAGCGGTCTTTCTCGACGCGCCAAACAAGGAGGTAAGTATCACGCTTTCGTTCCCGATCCACTTGCAGGCATGTCGTTGAAGCTTCCGTCCGAGCTCTCGCGACGTATCGTTCGCATCGAGCGGGAGATTCACAATCTTGGGATGAGAGACAATACCCACTCGCTTGAAGGAGTTGCGCGACTCCTGCTCCGTTCTGAGGCCGTCGCTTCCTCCCGGATCGAGGGAATCGCTCCCAACTCCGACAAAGTAGCCATGGCGATCCTCGCGCGTGAATCAGATTCCGGAATTCGGGGTTTCAAAGAATCCGCAACAGCTGTCGCCCGCAATGTCGCCATCCTCGACACCATCAATGCAGACTTGGCTTACAAAGACGAGCTGGTCCTGGATGACATTGTTGCAATGCAGACTGCACTCGTTGCAGAAAAGCCTTTACAAGGAGTACGTACTACTCAAAACTGGATTGGCGGGTCTGACTATCACCCCATCGGTGCGGCTTTTGTCCCCCCGCCTCCTGTAGAAGTCCCAAGACTCCTCGACGATCTCATTGAATACTTCAACGGGGCAGACCACGCCGCGCTCGTTCAAGCAGCGCTCGTTCATGCCCAGTTCGAGACCATCCACCCATTCCCGGATGGGAACGGGCGCGTGGGACGAGCCATGATTCACGCGCTTTTGCAGCGCAGAGGGCTCACCGATGCTGCGGTTCTCCCCGTCAGTATGGTTCTGGCAACGCTCGGTGACCGTTACGTCGACGGACTCACGAAATTCCGCGAGGGTGACGTGCTGGCATGGATCTCTTTCTTCGTCGAGGCTGCACAAGTCGCCACCACCAAAGCAGCTGAACTTGCGGATAGCGTCGCCGCGCTAGAAGCAGAATGGATGGACAAGGTCAATCACCACCGCACTGCGCAAGGAAGCAAGCGCGCATTGAAATCGAATTCAACGGAGTTCCAACTGCTCAAGAAGCTTCCTGCCATGCCTTTGGTCACGGTGTCCATCGTGAAGTCCGAGCTGGGGATTTCATCGACAAGCACGGCCCGAGATGCTCTCGATTCACTCACCGACGCTGGCATTCTGCGTAAGAAAGTCATCGGTGCGGGCGGGCTTCTCGGTTACTTCGCTGACGATGTTTTCATGTTGGTCGACGATGCTGAACGCCAACTCGCCTCGACGCAGTTTAATACTCAGCTTTCACCCCCGACCGGCCGAGCAGTTCCAGCCCTTCGCGATAAATAAGCAGTAATCAATAGTGGTCACGCACTTCGTTTCCTTGCATAAGGCAAAGCGTCGTGCTGATGCGACGCTGCAGGAGGAGGGGGCGTCGGAAAGCTCAAAAGAGACCGTCACTAAAAGTGACGGTCCCATCATGGCGCAGGTTAGGTGCCCTTGACGTTGAGGATCTGGCGCAGGGTGTGCTTGACCTCGACGAGCTGGGCGGCATCAGCCATCACGCGGTCGATGTCCTTGTAGGCGTCCGGAATCTCATCGACGAACTCGGCGCCGGGACGATAGACGATGCCTTCCATGCGTGCGGCAAGATCCGCCTCGGTGAAGCGGGCCTTGGCCTGGGTGCGCGACATGACGCGACCCGCGCCGTGCGGCGCAGACTTGAGGCCCGGCGGGTAGCCCTTGCCTTCCACGACGTAGCTAGTGGTGCCCATCGAGCCGGGGATGAGGCCGCGGTCGCCTTCGTCCGCCTTGATGGCGCCCTTACGCGTGAGCCACACATTTTTGCCGTAGTGGCTCTCACGTTGGGTGTAGTTGTGGTGGCAGTTGATGCGCTCGAGCTCGAGGGTCTCCCGGTCTGCGCCGGCCCAGGTGGCGACGCAGTCGAGGAAACGGTCCATCATCTCATCGCGGTTGAGCAGCGCAAAGTGCTGTGCCCAGTGGAGATCCGCAATGTAGGAGTCGAACTCTTCCGTGCCCTCGACGAGGTAGGCCAGGTCCTTGTCCGCGAGCTGGATCCAGTGCTTCTCGCAGTGACGCTGCGCGGCCTTGATGTGCTTCTGGGCAATCTTGTTGCCCACGCCGCGCGAGCCAGAATGCAGGAACAGCCAGACGCGGTCGGATTCGTCGAGACACAGCTCGATGAAGTGGTTGCCGCCGCCCAAGCTGCCCAGCTGCTGACGCCAGTTCTTCGAATGACGAAGGTCCACGCCGGTGTCCTGGGCCAGCTGCGCGAGCTCGCGCGTGCGGGCCTCGGTGCGCGGGTCCATGATCCAACCGTTGTAGTTGCCGGGCGAGAGCGGAATGGAGTCTTCGACCGCGGTGCGCAGGTCCTCGAGCACAAAGTCCTGGATGTCCGCGTGCGTGAGGTGGGTCCGCACGGCAATCATGCCGCAGCCGATGTCCACGCCGACGGCCGCCGGGATGACGGCGCGCAGCGTGCCGAATACGGTGCCGACCGAGGAGCCCTTACCAAAGTGGGCGTCAGGCATGAGCGCCACGTGTGGGTAGACGAAGGGCAGGTCAGCGACGAGTTGTGCCTGCGCCACCGTCTTGTCTTCAACAATGGAGGCGAAGTTGTGCAGGCGCATAAGAGAGCCTTTCTCTGCGTTTACGTAACGCAGTTCGTGAGAAAGGGCCTGCTTGGGCGGCTGACTTGTGAGTTGTGCGCGCGGGTCGCGCGGCTGGCACCAACGTCCGGGATAAGCAGGGCCGCTTTCCCGGGAAATGGTCAAGTCAGCCTGTTAGAAGAGTTGCTTAAAGAAGCGTCCTAGCGGCTGATTGTTATGGGTCATCATCGCGGTTCGCCTCCTTTATGCTTTCTTGTTCTTCTTTCGGCTGTTAGTGCTGCCTGTGAGCCTACACGATGTATGCGATTTCTACATGCGATTGATGATGCAAGGAAATTCACCCAGCCACGAAAACTTGACACCGTCCATTCAACCGCATTCACTGCCTGCTCATTTGTTCGTCCGTCTGGCGGGGTGTCGTGCGCCGTGACAAGCTTCGTTTAATCGTTCAGCCCGCCTCGCCCTAGTCGAGAGTGGGCTGGATCTTTATCTGGGTTATGCAGCAAGAGTGCACTGGGCAAGGCCGACGTCGTGGTCGCCGGCGGCATCGACGAGCGCTTCATCTCCCGCGCCAACGACCCGAACGAGTCCGAGCTGCACTCCCTGCTGTGGCCAGCGATTGGCCGCGATGAGGATCAGCCGATGTTTGTCATCTCCCAGAAGACGCTCACCGGCCACTCCAAGGCGGGTGCCGCGCTCTTCCAGACCGGCGGCATCATCGACGTCTTCCGCACGCACCGCATCCCGGCGAACGTGTCCCTGGACTGCGTCGACCCGCTCATCGCTCCGAAGGCGCCGAACCTGGTGTGGCTGCGCTCCCCGCTGGACCTCGCTGCGGCAGGCCACAGCGTGAAGGCCGCGGCACTGACCTCGCTTGGCTTCGGCCATGTCAGCGCGCTCATCGTCTACGCTCACCCAGGTGTGTTCGAGCAGGCTGTGTCCCAGCAACGCAGGGCGGATGCCGCCGCCCAGTGGCGTGAGCGCGCCGAGCAGCGCCTGCGTGCTGGCCGCGCCCACTTCGAGGCCGGCATGCTGGGCCGCGCCCCGCTCTTCGAGGTCATCGAAGGCCGCCGCCTTCCGGCACAGGACGCCAAGGCCGCCGAGATTGCCATGCTTCTCGACGACACCGTGCGCCTCACCGATGACGACACCTACCCCTCCGCCTAAGGCGCTAGCCCCCTAACAGCAAGCCCTTAGAACAAGCCGAGGACCTCCGCTCAGAAGCGGGCCTCCTCGGCTTCTTTTCTGTCTGCACCCTTCGCCTCGTGATAGCTTTTCGCATAAGGCACCGCTTACTTAATTGCGAGACTTCTACGAACCAGAGGACGAAGCATGGATATTGAAAAATTCCTCATAACAGCTGTCGGCTCACTCAGCGTCATTTCCCTTGCCGGTTGGCTCATCGCTGATTACGAGTGGTCAACCAGGGCCACGACGGTTATGGGGTTTGGATTCCTAGTCTCAGCACTGATTAATAAGCGCGGGCAAGAAAAGGCCGCTGGCCACCGCCAGGTTTCGGAAGAATCTGCGCAGTGACAGCGTTTGGGCAGTTAGGAGCGCTCCCCGGCTAGCTGCTTTCCCAGGTGCAGTAGCCATGCGGCGATTATTATCGGGACTCATCTGACGCTCTCCTGAAAGAAGCTACTCATGACCCAACCTCCGTATCCGCCGCACACTCCACCCCCAGGCCCCGGTCAGCAGAGGCCGCACCAGCACGGGGGACCACAGCAGAACCCCTATGCCAACCAGCCTTTCCCACCCTTAGGCACTCCCCATAACAATCCTGGCGGCGGTTACGGGGCTGCCCAGCCCCAGCCAGAGCCACCAAAGAAAAAGTCCGTCGTTGGAATCATCGCCACGGTTCTCGCCGTTCTCGGCACAATCATCGCCTGCATCCCCGGCATCTACGCCGCAGGCTGGATCCTTCTCCTCGCAGCGCTTATTACCGGCGCGGTCTCACTTTTCCTCAGCGACCAGTCAACTGCGTGGGGAGCAGTCGCCCTGATCATCACTGTGGTGGGCAGCTTGATCGCCTCGGTCGTCTTTTTCTTCTTCATGGCCGCAAAATTCATCGGTTCTCTTCCGGACACTACGCAAACACCCGAAATATCAAGTTCTGTCGTGGGCACGACGGTGCGCCCCTGGGATGAGGAGGAGACGCTGGACAGCACGGGCTCCCCCACCCCAACAGCGACGGAATACTACAACAGCGTTCCTGATGAGAACGGAAACCAAGTCCTTGAGGAAGGCACGCCCGGTTCGCGTTCTAACCCGCTACCGCTCAACACGACGCTGAAAGGGCCGGAATGGCACGTGGATGTCAGCAACCTCAACTTCGATGGCACGGACGAAGTCATGGCCGCGGACCCTTCCTACAAGCAGCCGGACGAGGGGAAGAAATACCTGGTCTTTGATTTGACCTTGACGTACGTGGGCAACGAGACCGACGCCGGCTCGGAAATGGCGTTCCTTTACTTCGGCCCGGGCGAGGAATCGAATGGGCAGCCCCTCATGTGGGATGTCAATGGGTTTATCGACGTAGACACTCCCTTCCAGCCGCAAGAGAAACGTACCGGCCGAGTGGCTGTCAGCGTGCCTGAGAATGGCGCGGAAGACGGCGCGTTCGGCATCGTCGTGCCCGGCACCGAGATTCCCTTCCACCTCGCTCTGAAGTAGGGCTACATCCCTGCCGTCTCGTCCTGTGCCTGCCGCGCGTTGTCTGAAATCTCACGCGCCCTCTGCTCCAGGTTCTCTTGGGCGCGGGCCTGGGCTTGAGAGGAGCTATCAGAGCGCGGCGGGGCTTGGATAAAACGCTCGGAGTGTAGCCCCAGCTGCAGTTCCTTGGCACGCAACACCTCAGCATCAATCTTGATGCCGACGATGAGCACGGTGTTCATCAACCACATAGCCATGAACACCGCCATGACGGTGCTTAGCGCACCATAGGCGCTGGCCGCAGCGAGGTACTTCAGGTAGAGGCCCACCAGCCCCCAGGACACTACTGTGCCCACGAGCGCCACCACCGAACCATAAGTAATCCACCTAAAGCGCCCAGGCCGCACGTTGGGGCCGAAGTGATAGAGCACTGCAATGAGCGTGAGCACCACGATCACAGTGACGGGAAAGCGCAGCCAGTTCCACACCGGAAGGAAGATTCTTACCAAGTACGTGGCGGTATCTTCTAGCCCTACGTTGCGCGCGAGCGGAATCAACCCTTCGTTAAGAACAGCATCACGCAGCAAGTTGGCAAAAAGCACGATGACCGCGCCCACCACGATGACTGCTGTCAGCCCCCACATCAGCGCCCACGTGCGGATGATCCCGCGGCCTTCCACCCGGCCGTACACGGTATTGGCAGTGCGCGAGAAGGCCCGCACATACGCCGACGCTGAAAACAGCGAAATGGCCAGGGAAATGATCAGTGCCAACGTGCCCTGCGCGCTAGAGCCGATGATCGTGCCGACGACCGTATGGGCTTGCTCAGAAAGCGAGCCAGGGACGTACTGTTCGATGAGCTCTGAGGTCAGCTGCTCCACTTCCGCTTGGCGGGAGGAGAAGATGAGCGTGGCAATGGAGTAGGCGGCCAGCACCGTGGGCGCAAAAGCCATGAGCGTGAAGTAGGTCATCCCGGCGGCACGGTCCATGAAGGCATCGTGGAAAAAGTCATTCCACGTGCGGCGGATGATCAGCCCCCAGCTCTCCTTGCGGAGCCGGTTGTCCCTGGAGAAAGGGTCGCGTTCCTCATCGTGGCCCTGGACCTCAAGGATGGTCGAGCTCTTAAACGGCACGATGGTCTCTGGCTCTTCGGCCGGAATAGCGTTGCCGCCAATCTCCTCTTCGCTCATATCTGACCAGCGTATGCGGCACAGCCCGCATTCAGGGGAAGGACACTCGGGCCACAGGCTAAGCCGTGGTTACACTGGGAAAGCATGACTGAGAAGAACACCGAGAACAAGATCAACGTAAAGTCCTTCGAGCTCGACCACCGGCTTGTCGACGCCCCCTATATCCGCGTCGCCGACCGCACCGACCTGGGCGGCGGAGTCGAGATTATCAAGTATGACCTGCGCTTCTGCCAGCCCAACAAGGAGCACCTCGGCACCGAGGCAATCCACTCGGTGGAGCACATGATGGCCAACTTCATGCGCAACTACACCAACAAGCTCATCGGTTTTGCCCCGATGGGCTGCCGCACCGGCTTCTACGCCATCACCAACGGCATGGAGCAGGACGAGCTGCTCCGCGCCGTCGAGGGCGCACTCAATGACATCCTCAACGCCACCGAGGTTCCCGCCGCCAACGAGGTACAGTGCGGCTGGGGCGCCCACCACTCACTCGAGGGCGCACAGGAGGCCGCACGCGATTTCCTCGCGGCCAAGGATGAGTGGCTCAACGTCATGGCCTAAGCGGCGGTGAAAGCTTGGGGCAATGGAGCCCTAACAGCTAGTGCTCGAGGCGTCGGATCTGGATGCGGGAGAAAAACAGCCCGGCGACGCCGAGCCCCAAGACGCTCGCCATTAAGGTGCAGCGCGCTGCGCTGAACTCCGCGAACAGGCCTGGGACCAACAGCATCGCCACCGCGCAAAGAAGGGCCGAAACAAAGAGGAGGATGGCAAAGAGTACGTCTTTGGGGATGTACATGCGAGGTCCTTTCTGGGCACCTAGTGTTTGCGGCGGCGAGCTAGCAATTCAACGCTATTTTAAATATTTCGCACTTATATTTCTACCCCTAGCCAGATGGGCTCCGGCTCCAACGTCACGCCGAAGGCCTTTTGAACCCCGGCGCGAATCTCGCGGGCCAGCGCAACGATGTCATCTGCGGTGGCCTCACCGCGGTTGGTCAGCGCCAGGGTGTGCTTGGTGGACAGGGTTGCCTTCGCACCTGACTCTTCACCCGGGTAGCCCTTGGCAAAGCCGGCTCGCTCGATGAGCCAGGCGGCGGAGAGCTTTTCTTTTCCTTCTCCAGATGCGGTGCCGCTTGTCGGCACCGCATGGCGCGGCATGCGGTCCGCATCCTCGTCGCCGCGGGCGGCGCGGACGGCTTCCTGGATGGAATCGGCAAGCTGCGGTTCCACGATGGGGTTGGTAAAGAAAGAACCGGCTGACCAGGTGTCGTGGTCTTCTGGGTCGAGCACCATGCCCTTGCCGCGACGCAGCTTCAGCACTTCCTCACGGACTTCCGCGACCGGGCGGCGCTCACCGGGGTTCTGGGTGAGCTGGCCAAAGCGCAGGGGTGTGGACAGTCCATCGGTGGTCAGCTGCAGCTCGATAGCCAGCACCACGCCGCGTCCAGTGAACTTCAGGTTGGAGTAGCGATACGCCAGCTCTAATTCTTCCGCCGGTACCCAGCTCGCGGTCCGCGTAGCGCGCTCATAGAGGTAGACCTGCGTGAGGACGTCGGAGGTCTCCGCGCCATAGGCGCCGACGTTCTGTACCGGTACGGCACCCGCATTGCCCGGGATGCCGGACAGGCACTCAATGCCGCCCAGGCCGCACTCCACGGTCAGGGCCACGACGTCATCCCACACCGCGCCCGCATCAGCGCGCACGAGGCCGTTGGCCACGGTGACATCGATATCCTCGAAGTCGAGCACCACGACCACGACATCCAGCTGACCTTCCGCCACCACGAGGTTGGAGCCACCGCCGACGACGAGGTAGTCCTGGGAGGCGTCGTCAAGCGCGGCCAAGGCCGCAACCGCCGACTCAGCGCTGCCGCAGCGCACCGTCACCAGCGGTGCACCACCGATGCGCAGCGTCGTGAGATCGGCGAAGGTGGTCTCGGAATCCAGCGTGACTCCGTCAATGTCAGCGAGGGTCAGGAATTTATCTAGCACGTCTACCAAGGTAGTCTGTAACTCATGTCAACCCGTAGCGAAAACACCGTTATCATCAACCAGCCCATCGATAAGGTGCACAAGGCACTGACCACTCAGGAGTACTGGGACTTCATCGTGGCCAAGCTGTCCCCGGAACCGGGTACCGTGCACGAGTTCACCGGCAACACCGCTGTGCTCTACGAAATTCTTCCGACCTCCCTCCTTCCGGAGGCCGTTCGCGCCATGGTCTCCCAGGATCTGAAGGAAAAGCGCACCGTGACCATCGGCGAGTTGGTCGACGAGCAGATTTCCGTCTCCTTCACCGCTGACGTCAAGGGCACCCCGGTCGACTTCAAGGGTGACATCACCTACAAGGCCCAGGATGAGACCACCGTTCTGGATTACGTCACCGAGGTTTCCGTCAACATCCCGATGATGGGCGCTGCCATCGAGCCGAAGGTCGCTGAAGCTCTGCAGGAGCTCTACACCAACGAGGGCAAGCTCACCGAAGAGTGGATCTCCAACAACCTCTAAACAACTCCCTACACCACAGTTGTTGCCATGGCCGATCACGCGCATAACCTGAAGGCTCAGGAAAGCGCTGGTCGGCCTTTTGGCGTTGTTACCCGCGGCACCACCAACCCCAACCGCCTGCGCCGCTGCGATCGGTGGATGGTGGCGCACCCGGAGATCTCCTCGCTGTTGCGCTCCACGAGTAAGCCGCTGGCTCTCGACGTCGGCTACGGCGCTTCCCACACCACCACCGTGGAGTGGGCCGGCTGGCTGCGCAGCGTTAACCCGCATACCCGGGTAACGGGCCTAGAGATTTCCCCCGAGCGCGTCCTGCCGCCGCGCGATGGTGTCAGCTTCGAGCTCGGCGGCTTCGAGCTTGCCGGCTACCGCCCGCAGCTGGTGCGCGCCTTCAATGTGCTGCGCCAGTACGACGTCGACCAGGTGGAGAAAGCCTGGAACACGGTGACTTCACGCTTGGCTCCCGGCGGCTACTTCGTGGAGGGAACCTGCGACGAGCTGGGACGCAGATCGGCCTGGGTGCTTCTCGACGCCTCCGGCCCGCGCACGCTGACCCTCGCCTGGGATCCCTTCGACGTGGAGCGCCCCAGCGATATTGCGGAGCGCCTTCCCAAAATCCTCATCCACCGCAACGTGCCGGGTGAACCGATCCACGAGCTCTTGCAAGCGGCCGACGCCGCCTGGGACCGCGCCGCCGGCTGGTCTCCATATGGCCCGCGGGTGCGCTGGCGCATGGCGCGCGAAGAACTCCGGCAGACAGTCCCCATCCACCCGGTGAACCGCCGCCTGCGGGACAACGTTCTCACAGTGGATTGGGACCTGGTAGTTGGCCAACTTTAATCCAGTGCGCCACACTAGTAGTCATGGCTTCTTCTAAATCTCCCGCCTCGACGGCCTGGAAAATTTTCATCGGCGTACTGGTGACGCTCCTGCTCATCATCTTGCTTGCTGAGCTCGGCCTGCGCTGGTTCTTGGGTTCTCAGATGAAGAGCCAATTTACCCAGTCCGCCAAGGAGCAGGGCGTGGAGACCTCCGAGGAACCGGAGGTGAGCTTTGGTGCCAGCCCTATGGTCTTTGGTTTGCTCAACGGCAAGATTCCGCAGATGGATATGAAGACCCCGTCCACGCTGAAGATTGAGGGCACCACCATCACCGGCCAACCGGCCGCTGATGTGCACGTCGAAGACATGACGCTGTCCAAGGAGCCGGTTGCGGGCACGCTGCGGGCTTCGACGACGGTGCCGGATCAGTTCCTGCTCGCCAGCTTCCAAAAGGCCATTGCTGAGCAGTCCGGCTATGACGCCTTGGGCAACCTGGTGGTCACCGCGATTACCGCCAACGATGCCGAGGACGACCTCGAGGTGGAATTTGCCGGTGGCCTAGCCACGCTCTCGCTCAAGCCGGAGGCTCGCGACGGCAAGCTCGCCATCGATGCGAAGGAAGCATCGCTCTTCGGCTTCGACCTGCCCGAGCAGGCGACCTCCGCGATCTCGAATGCCTTGGCCGAAGGCATGGAGGAACAGCTCGCGGGCCAGCAGCTGACCTTTGAATCCGTGGATGTTGGGGCTGGGGAACTGACGCTCACCCTCATTGGCCACGACGTTCCAATGAGCGAACTCGATTCCGCCACCGCGCCAGCACAGCAGGCACCGGCTAATTAAGAATTAAAGGCTCTCTATGGAGAGCTGCGTATCCAGGGCTTCGTCGTCTGAAACGACGGAGCTCGTTTCAATGAGGCACTGATAGCCCGCTTGCTCGGCAGCACGCGCATACTCCGGCAACGGCAGAGCCGGACGCTCAGGAAGAATGAGCCCCAAGCGCACGGGCAGCGGGCAGGCCTCGCGGAGAGTGACGAGCTCGGAGAGGAGCGAGGTGGCATCCCCGAGCAGCGCATCCACCGCAACCCACACCTCGGCGGCACCTGATTGCACGGCCAGCCGCGCCTCCGCCGCCTTCACCAAGGAGTGGTGGCGGCCGGTGGGATAACCGGCAACAGCAATAACGTGCTCGGCGCCCTCAGCGGCAAGCACGTGGTGCGGGGAGACCAGCACTCGCTGTTGCCCCGCCGACTGGGTTCGCACCTCCTCCACGGAGGCCTCAAGCAGATTCAGCATTAGTAGGAATAATCGCCGTTGATGATGGCCTTGAGCTGCGGGCGCACGTCAAACCAATACACGCCGGTGATGATGGCACCAATCCAGCTGACAAAAGGCAGCGGCAGGTTCATCAACAGGGCGGAGCCGAAGAGCAGGCCGACCCATACCCACTTGTTCTGGCGGTCACCGGCGCGGAAGGCATCCTCCCGCGTCATCGCCGCTAGGACGGCACCAAAGAGGGCGAAGAGAGATACCGCGATGAAAATGTAGTGCGGTATCGACGCAATAATGTTAAGAAAAGTGTGCATCAAGAAAGACTAACTAGTTTTCGTCAACTACTTCGCCGTCAATGACATCGTCATTCGGCTTCTGTGCGTAGGGGTTGCGCGGGCTCTGCGGCTCTTGCGGCTGCTGGGCATGCTTGCCCTCCGCGCGCTGCTCCTTGGCGTTGTTGATAGCGCCCTGCACACCCTCACGGGTCTCGTTGAAGGCCGTGGTGAAATCCTCACGGGCCTTTTCAAAAGACTCCGAGTTGCGGGTCTCGCGCGCTGCGGAGGACACAGACTCCCCAATGTTCTTGGCCGTGGAGGTCACGCGGTCAAAGAAGGACTCTTCCTTCGCGGTGCCATCACCCATGCCCGCCTCATCGGCGGCGCGGGCAATGCGATCCGCCTGCGCGCTCTGGGCTTGGTTCTGGCGCTCCTCCTTGAAACGGCCACCAAAATCCTTGGCCACATCAAAAGCAGAGGAACCGGCATTCTTGATTGAGTCAAATACGGACATGGTCGTCACTCCTTGTTAGACGCCAAAAAGCAGATGATTAACAGTGTAGATAACCAACCCAGCCAGTGCACCCACGACCGTGCCGTTCAGGCGAATGAACTGCAGGTCCTTGCCCACCATGAGCTCGATATTCTCGGAAGCCTCCTGCGCATCCCAGCGCTTAATGGTCTCCGGAATAATCGCGATGATCTCCGGGGCGAATTTCTCCACCGCGTAGCGCGCGGCCTTGTCCACCAGCTCGTTGGCCTGGGCCAGGAACTCGGAATCCTCCAGCAGGCGGTGCGCCAATTCCTTCACCTTGGCGGTGATCTTCTGGCGCAGGAAGGACTCTGGGTCGGTGAGCTGTTCAATGAGCGTGGAGGAGACCGTCGCCCACATCGCCGCCGGCGCCTTCTGCGCCTGATCGGAGGCCAGCATCTCCTGCTTGATGCCTTCGATGCGCCCGCGCATGTCCTCATCCCACTGCAGGTCCGAAGCCAGCTTGGACAGGTTGCGGCGAATGGCCAGGCGGGCTTCGTGGTTGCCGTTGCGGCGGACCTCATCGGCGAATTCCACAAGCTCGGCGTAGACCTTCTCCCCCACCATCTCGCGGGCAAAGCGCGGCGCCCAGCCGGGCATGCGCTCATCAATGGCGGTGACCACCGTGGATTCCATGCCGAGGATCTTGCCGTGCGCCCACTCAATGAGGTCATCTTCCAGCGGCCGCGCCTTGCCTTCCGCGATATAGCCCTCCAGCAGGCGCCCCAGCGGCGGGCCCCACTCCGGCTCTGCCAGACGGTCCATGACTTGGGTGCGGATGAACTGCTCTGCCTCCGCCGGGTCTAGGTCTGCGACCACGCTGGCTGCGCGCTCACCAATCCACGCGGAGACCTCCTCCGCCCGCCCAGGCTCCACGCCCTGGCGCGCCAGCCACAGCGGTATCTCCGCCTCCCGCACCTTGGCGCTGAGTGCATCCGCGGTGAGGAAGTTCTCCTCCACGAAGTCCTTGAGCGCATCACCCACGCGGTCCTTGTTGTTGGGGATGAGCGCGGTGTGCGGGATGGGCAGCCCCATGGGGCGGCGGAACAGCGCGGTCACCGCGAACCAGTCCGCCAGTCCACCGACCATTCCTGCCTCCGCTGCCGCGCGCACGTAGCCCACCCAGACGGGAGCCCCGCTTGCCGACGCCTGCCACCACGAGCACCCCAAAAAGATCACCGCCGCACCAATCAGGAAGGACAGCGCAATCGCCTTCCAGCGGCGCAGGTCCGCCCGGCGCGCCTCCTGGTTTCCTGGCTGCGGCACAAACGACGTCTGCGCCGCCGACGTTTCCCGAGCCGGCTCAAGCCCTGCGTCTGCGCGGTGCGTCATGGGTTGGTTCTCCTTGGGTCTGCGTAATGATGGGGAATAGTGAATCCATTAATCAACATTAGTGGGCGTACCGGACACATTCGATTGCCACCAACACTAAGATCGACTCCTAGCTTTATGAACGCCAGCCTGCCGAGGGCCCGTTTGTGGTTCCGTAGATGAACCGTCCGGCATCCAACGCCTGCTGATCAAAGAAACCGAACCTAGCCGCCAGCACGCCTTTCGCCTTCTGGTGGTTACGGGAAGTGGCGGTCATGAACACCACACCCGCTATCAACTCGGCGAGCTTCTCCAGTGTCACCCAGTTGGATGATTCCTCGGTGTGGTCGTTGTCGATGTCCATCACGACACAGTCCGAGGAAATGAAGCTCGCAGACGAGCGCCGGTCGTTGGTGTAGGTTGCGGCGACGTGATCCAACCTGGCCACCTGCTCCAGCCCGGCTTGGTCGGTGATCTGGTGGTGGTTCGGGATGTCCATCTGGTGAGCCCAGTCGATCTCGGCGCGCTGAATCGCTTTCAGGGCCCGGTAGCAGGTCGGGTCAGGGTATCCTTCGACGTTCTTCTTCGGTATTCCGATATCAAGAAGCGCAGTGGTGGTCATCTGGCGTCCTCGCCTTCACGCTCGACCACCGGCAGCAGGCCACGGATGTTCTTCAACAGGTCATAGATGAACAGGCGGCCTTTCTGCGTCCAGTACATGTGGGTGCAGGTCTTGCCCTCGTCGTACTCGTACGTCTTGGACTGGGTGTAACCCTTCTCAGTAAACTTGGCGTAGAGGAACCAACGCCCGGGCTGGTGAAACTGCACCTGCTCCCCGCGCAGAATCTGGTTGAGCTTCTTCGCCGACAGGCCGTAGTCCTTGGCGATCTCGGTGGTGGTGATCAGCGACGGCGACGCCAGCACCACGTCGTAATAGGACACCTTCGCTGGTAAACCTGACCTGCTGGATGCCACCAGCCGTTTCAAGGGGGTAGTGATTAACGACCCCCTGCAATGACGCGCCAGGGCATCTTTCGTGTTGGCGTAGCCGAGGGCGGTCGCCACGTCCCAGCCGCAGAACAGGACCTGTCCGCCCGAGGTGATGGTTCGGATCGTACCGATGGCTCCATGTCCCGTGCTCTTGCCTCGGCGTCATCAACCAGGTAACCTCGTAGTCAACATGACCGGTTCCGCTGCCCGCCTCAATGGGAGTCCAGGGCCGGTCTTCGTTTTTGTATCAAACAGGGGTGTGCGTGGAGCAGGTGAAGCAGTTCAAGACCTACGGTGAACAGGTCGAATTGCTTCGTCAGCGTGGGATGCGAGTGGATGATCCCAAGCATGCTGAGACGCTGCTGGCTCAATTGAACTACTACCGCTTGTCCGGATACTGGTACCCGATGCGCCGTTTCTCCCAAGACGACGGCACTGCCCGAGATGAATTCGTTGAGGGAGCATCGTTTGACCTGGTGGTAGCCCTCTATGGGTTTGACGAACAATTGCGCCACAGCGTGTTCATCGAGCTTGATCGCGTGGAGTTGGCTATTCGAACCAAGCTCGGTCACGAGCTGGGTCGCCTTGACCCGCTGATCTATTTGGATCCCCAGCGTTTGAGCGCCCGGGCACGGCAGCGAAACAAAGACGGGCGTAGCGTGCACGAGGTGTGGCTGAGAAAGTACCAGTCGGCATTGAAAGCGTCGAAGGAGGACTTCGTCGCCCACCACAAATCCAAATATGGCGGGACTCTACCCATCTGGGCGGCTGTCGAAATCATGGATTGGGGGATGCTGTCGTACCTGTACGGCATGTCGCCCAATATCGTGCGCAAACGGATTGCCGAGCCCTGCGGCCTAACTGGTCCTCAGCTTGAATCATGGCTGAAATCCTTGAATATTCTGCGTAATTACGCAGCTCATCATGCAAGGATGTTCAACCGTGTTTACGACATCAAACCGAAACTGAACAATGACGTCAGGCTGGCTCCGGTAGCTGAAGGAATGAATCGCGTGTTCGGGCAGCTCTCCCTTATCCAATACTTGCAGCGCCAACTGGAATTGTCTCCAGCCGACCGGCTACCGAAGCTGTTCCACACCTACCCGCACAATCCCATCGTGCCGTTTTCTCGCACAGGAGCACCTGACAGCTGGGGCGAGTTGCCTCTCTGGCGCGTCTAATCTTTGCGGTAGTAGTCGCATTCGTACCCGTCTGCGTCGAGTGTCATGGCGTGGACGAGTAGGTCACGAGCGACTGCTTGGACGATGTTCTCGACGAGTTTCTCGCCGTAGTTCTTCAGCCGCCCCCACTTGCATCCGGTTGTGACACCGCTGTAGGACTCACTTCCAGCACTGGGGTTGCCCGCAAATCGTGGACACGTA
>NZ_KV819545.1:87270-163990 GCF_001815175.1 Corynebacterium sp. HMSC034H07 | reverse complement strand
TCACCAGGAACAACAAGCTTGCCCTCATACTTCGGCTCAACGGTGTTTGCGGTGGAGTCCGATACCTTGAAGGTTGCGTCAGCGCGGGCAACAACACGGCCCTGGGTCAGCGGCTGGCCGTCTGGGCCGTTCACCGGATCGCCGTTCTCATCGAGGACCGGTACCTGCAGAGCCTCATTACGCATCACAACTGGGAAGTTGAACGACTTGCCAGCCTGCTCAGCATTCGGGGTGAACGTCACAACACCGGTCTTCTCGTCCACAGAGACCTGATCTTCAGTGACACCCTCAGGCAGTTTGCCGAGCTCGAACTTGGCCTTCTCAGGCTTCGTCTCCACACCATCGGAAGCTGGGTTGTCGAACTTCGGCTCAGAGGTAGCCACTTCCTTGACCTTGGCATCGACTGAGTCGTACTCGAGGTAATCAGTCGTGACTGCGAACGCGTCCATTGCCAGAACCAGATCGTTCTTCGAATCCGGCTCACCGGCAGTGGCCTTCAGACGAGCGGTAAAGGTGTCACCAGTCTTAGCGTCCTTTGGAACCTCGAACTCACAGCTCGGAATCTTACTTGCGGAGTCAGCCTTAGCGGGGGCACACGTCTTAACGACATTGCCGTCCTTGTCGTACCATTCGATGTAGTAGCTCAGGTTATCCGAGAGCGGAAGGCCTGCAGTATCGGTCTGAACCTTGTCTCCGATCTTGGCCCAGTTATCGGTGGTGTTCTTATCCACCACATCGAACTTCAGCGCCTGCGGAGCAAGCGCGATGTTCCAACCGGTGTAGCCGTCAACGGTGGGCTCGATGAACGTGGTGTCACCACCGAAGAGCTGCGCGTTAGCACCACCGCTACTGGGCCCAGCCCAGTTACCTAGAGCCCATGGGTACAAGGTGCCGATGTTGTCCGGCAGCGGGTTACCGTCCTTGTCATAGATGCTGATGTAGCTCCAGTCCATGTTGACGTGCTTGGAGTTCTTGTTGCCGTTGAGCCAGGAACCCTCCTCCCACGACCCAGCCAACTTGTGCAGCTTGGCAGCATCCGGGTTAATGCCACCACCGGTGCCGGTGTGGTTATTGCCGTACAGGCCCTTCCACTTCAGCGCGAAACGACCATCAGCACCAGTGGTGGTCGTAACTGTCTCGGCAATCCAGCCTTCAGGGTCTGCCGCTACCTGCTCGTTGATCCATTTCTGCAGACCCGCTTCGTCAGCGGTAGTCCAGTCGCGGCCGCGCAGCGTCTTGCCTGCGAAGTTGCTCTTTACGTGTTCCTCGATCTTGGTCACAGCCTCATCGTTGAGGTAAGAGCCAACAACCTTCATACCAGGTGCAGGAAGGTCCTTACTATTAAATGCACTGATAGCGTTGTGGTTTAACCCCCCCCCAGCAACACATGCAGGTTCCAGAACGCCCGACCAGCGTAAGTGCCATTATTACTGGCCTTGCCGACACTTTCTGCCCACTTTTCCTCTGGCAGGTGCTGCGGCAGCTTGTCCTTCTGCGCATACTGGATGGTCATCTCCGAGACCTTGTTACCACCCCACGGGCCGTCCCCTTGCGAAGTCGGGGTCGCCACATCACCAATGGCTGGGAAAATACCCGCAGCCGGCTGGTGCACCAGACGGTACTTATCCGTCATGTCTTCCGGAAGCTCCGTCCACACGCGAATCTTCTCACGCTTGTGGTCGCGCTGCGGGACCGTCTCACCGACCGAAGCATCAGCCTCAAACTTACGCTGCACGCCCTTAGCATCGGTGTACGGAGCCATCTTGATGGTGAAGTTACCGTTAGCATCAGACTCGGTGAAGTACACCGGCGATGAGTGCTGGGTGTTCGCACCCTCGTACCACTGGGCGTAGACCTTAACGCCCTTCAGTGCCTTACCAGAGGCCTGGACGTTACCGAAGCCAACCTTGGCCTCGACGATCTCCTTCACGGAACCGGAGATAGTGCCCTTCTGGTCCGCCTGACCCGGCGAGTAGATGGCCTCGTGAGAACCTGCTGCCGGAGCGTCTGCAGCGGGCTGATTCTCCTGTGCATTGGCAACCGCAGCGAACGGGGATGCTGGAGTTACTGCGTGGACGAAGGGGCCCACCATAGCAATAGAGAGCGCCGCGGCAGCAATGGTGGTGCCGCGACGGCGTACAGCAGTACGCTTGATTTCCTTCTTGTTCATACCAAGAAGCCCTTTCCTTAAGACTTGAAAGAAGTGATCACGCTAGGGATGCGTGACCGCGCAAGGGGTAAAACCGGCTTACGCAACCGAGAGCCGCTCACTTCTGTCACCTTGGACGAAGGTCAGAGGGTCCAAGGATCTATGAACAAACTCGTCCCTAATGTTAACTCCGTGCACGAATTAAAGAAACCGTACGGATTCCTGAAAATTTTATGAATGCAAACTTTTTGCCACTAACAACACGAAGCATATGTTTGACCTGCTCCTTTTGGCATGATTGCGACACGCGGATGAGATTGTTAAATAGCTCACGTCGTCACTTTGGTAACATTTGCCCCAGGAATGCACTCCTAACGGGGGTGTTTTATACAGGGCTGTGCCAGGTGGGGCTGCGGGAGGCGTCGCCAAGCAGGGCGTATTGAGCGCACAAATGTAGCCACAGACACACAAACCGCCCCGCTCTCCCCGCAACGTGTATTTCGACAATTGTGTCCACGATGCTGTGGGAGAAACGGGGCGGTGGTTGTTGCGCTGTTTCTACGGGCCGCCGTCGCTGCTAGACGGTTCCTAAGGTTGGTTTATCTCGGACCGGCCTGCGCCTTACTGGTCTTGCATGACGTCGTGGCGCACGATGGTCTGGTCGCGGCCGGGGCCGACACCGATGTAGGAGATGCGGCAGCCGGAGAGCTCCTCTAGGCGCAGGACGTAGTCCTGAGCCTTCTGCGGGAGATCCTCAAAAGTCTTGCAGTTGGTGATGTCCTCATCCCAGGCCGGCATGGTCTCAAAGATAGGCTCAGCGTGGTGGAACTCAGACTGGGTCAGCGGCATCTCGTCGTAGCGCTTGCCGTCGACGTCGTAGGCCACGCAGATGGGAATCTCACCGATACCGGTGAGCACATCCAGCTTGGTCAGGAAGTAATCCGTGAAGCCGTTGACGCGCGTGGCGTAGCGGGCGATCACAGAGTCGTACCAGCCGCAGCGGCGCTTGCGGCCGGTGTTGACGCCAATCTCGCCGCCGGTGGTCTGTAGGTACTCGCCCCACTTGTCGAAAAGCTCGGTCGGGAACGGGCCAGCACCCACGCGGGTGGTGTAGGCCTTGATGATGCCCAGGGAGGTAGTAATGCGCGTCGGGCCGATACCGGAGCCCACAGCAGCGCCGCCGGCCGTCGGGTTCGAGGAAGTCACGAACGGGTAGGTGCCGTGGTCAACATCCAGCATGGTGGCCTGGCCGCCCTCCATGAGGACGTGCTTGCTCTCATCAAGAGCTTGGTTCAGCTCCAATTCGGCCTCAATAACCATCGGGCGCAGGCGCTCGCGGTAGCTTAGGAAGTACTCCACAACCTGCTCCGGTTCGATGGCCTTGCGGTTGTACATCTTCACCAACATCTGGTTCTTGATGTCCAGGGCGGACTCGACCTTCTGGCGCAGGATGGATTCATCGAAGATGTCCTGCACGCGGATACCGATGCGGGCGACCTTGTCGGCATAGGCGGGGCCGATACCGCGGCCGGTCGTTCCGATGGCGCGCTTGCCCAAGAAGCGCTCCTGCACGCGGTCCAGGGTCTGGTGGTAGGGCGCCACGAGGTGTGCGTTGGCGGAAATCTTCAAGCGCGAAGCGTTAGCGCCACGGGCTTCGAGGCCATCGATCTCATCGAAGAGGGCCTCCAGGTTAATCACCACGCCGTTGCCCAGGACCGGGGTGGCGTTTTCAGAAAGAATGCCGGCGGGAAGGAGCTTCAGCTCGTACTTCTCGCCGCCGACCACGACGGTGTGGCCGGCATTGTTACCGCCGTTGGGCTTCACTACGTAATCGACTTTGCCGCCGAGGATGTCGGTAGCCTTGCCCTTGCCTTCATCGCCCCACTGGGCGCCGACGATGACGATCGCTGCCATGTTTGGTGTCACTTCCTATTTATTGAAGTCAAATACGCACCTACTTTACCCGCCATAGCGGTGCAGCGGTGAGTTTGTGACAAGCTCGTCAGGAATTGATGCGCCGGCACCTTCGTGGAGAGGTTCGTCCCGAACCTCGTTCAAGCCCAACTACGCGATTTCGGTGTTTGAGTTGGCACCGTCGCCCTTGTCTTTCTCTTCGATGAAGATGGTGTCATTGGTGAACATCAGCCTCGAATTGTTTGGGGTGCTGATAATGATCCCATCGTCAACGACAGCGATTTGAGCTTCAATGTCATCGATGCCGATTCGGTAGAGACCGTTGCTATCGATCTTCTTGCCGTCAGTTGGGAGGTTGTCAACACCACCCTGGCTGTACCTGGTTTCACCCTCCAGCGGTAGGAGGCTCACCACATCGAATTCCATATCTTCCGGCAGGTTGGTCTTATCGCTCTTGATGACCCAGGCTCCGCCATCGCCATGTGCGCAGTCAATGGACTTTTCATTCGCATCGATACCGCACACCAAGTTCCAGCCATCGGCAGAAATATCGAACAGCGTTTCGCCGCGGAGGTCTTCTTCATCCTTGGCCAGGTCTGCGGAGTCGGTGGGCTCTGACTTGACGTCAATGAAGAAGACGTCCGAGTTTACGCCGTCGAAGGAGTTTTCCATGGACGGCGCCTCGGTCCCTGGGCGCTTGTATGTCTTTCCTTCGACGCCAACGATGTCGCCTTCAGTCTTGGACTCATAGGTATAGCCTTCGCCGTCTTCCTCCACCTCGTAGGACGTAGACGTGATGTAGAGGGCATCCTCGTCATAGACCTCACCGTTGACGAAGAAGACAGGGACTTTGACATCCTCCCCATCAAACTCGCCTTCCAGCACCACGTAGCTGAGGAACTTGCAGGGATCGTATTCATCCTCGCCGACGCTGACGTCCTCAAATTTCTCGGTGGAGCCTTTCACGTAGGCTTCTTCATTCTGTAGGACCTTGCTGATTTCGGTGTCCTCGAGTTCTTTCTTCTCGTCGCAGTCAGCGTTGGCGCTTGAGGAGGAAGTACTGCTCGGTGTCGACGATGTCGTCGCGCTGGCCTTCGTAGAACTAGTCACGGACGCGGCGGCGGCCTCGGTGAAGGCGGGTTCCTCGGCTTCCGTCTGTGAACCCCCGCCGAAACTGCACGAACTCACCAACAGTCCAGCGGCGGATACAAGCGCAAGGGTTGCCATACGGGTGGACACGGTGAATACCTCCAGCTATCAGACAAAGAAAAAGTTAAGTGTTAAGAAGTTGAGAGTTGCTTTGGAGTTAAGCGTTGTAATGGAGCCTACCTAGCAGATGTGACGTGCACTACTTAGTTTCTGGAAGCGCCGTTGGTTGAGCGGCGCTGGCGCTCCTTTTTCGCGAACCTCTTCTCACGCTTCTATGCTTCTTGTATGATCTGTGCGCTTGTAGACTGCGGCGGCCATCTCACTGAGGCCCATACCGATGCCCTCGCTGAGGCTCAACAGAGCGGAATCCGCGTTGAGCACTTCCGCGTCGCCTCGGTCCCCAGCCGGCAGGAGCTGAAGGCTATTGATGCGCTGGCCAGGGACATCCTTCCGGAGGACCCCACTCCATCGCTGGATAAGATTGCCGCGCAACCGGACGTGAGTCACCTCGGCGAGCCGGGCCCAGCACCCCAAAAGCAGTACTTGCGCGAGCCTTTGCGCATCGTGGTTATTGGCAGCGACGCCGCACTCAGCGCGGTGTTGACCCGCATGATGCGGGCGGATTACCTGTGGGCCGAGGTTGGGTATGTCCCCACCGGGGAGCATTCCACAGCGGCGATGAATTGGGGCCTGAAATCGAGCGGAGCGGGTCAGGAGCGCCAGGGGCCCGGCAACCAGGGAGCAGTAATGGAGGAAGCACTCTCCTTTGCCATGACCGCGCCCGTCAAGCCGGTGCCGCTCATCCGTAATGACGCGGGCCTCGCCGTGGCGGGTTCGGCAACGATTGCGGAATGGTCGAATGAGGAGATCACGGGGGAGATCATCGTCGACGATGCCGTGCTGCTGCGCGCAGATCGTGAGAAGGATGTCTTCGGGGCAAAGCTCGTACCAATGACGGATGCGCCGGGCATCGTGGCGGCGAAGGCAGTGACGAGCTTTGAGGCGGAGGCTGCACCGCGCCGTGGGCTGTTCGTCCGCCTGCGCAAGCCTGCACAGCCTGGACAACTCGACCCGGCCAGCGTCGTGCAGGGCCGGGCGGTGCAGGCAGGAGGGCCGTCGCTCAGCGTCAGCGTCGATGGAGTCCGCGCTAAGCGGCCGGTCAAGCGCGTGACGTTCTACCGCCACCTGCGGGACCTGCAGATCGTGCGGCCCTAGCCTGTATCAGCTGCCCTAGACCAGCCTTAGTTTTCCTCCCAGACCTCCGGCGGGTAGGCCGGGTGCTTGGATGTGGGCACGAGTTGTGCCACGGCTGACTCCCGCGACATGCCACACACCATGAGAAGGTCCACGATGATGGAGCGCGTCTGGGCGAGCACGGCATAAGCGGAGAGGACTGCCTCCTCGCCGGCAACGTCCATCGAGCAGCGCGCACCCAGCTGGCGTAGGCGGTTGACGATCTCCGGAATGGCTTGCGCCTCATCCACGCGGCGCTCACGCGCTGTTTGGTGGGTATAGAGGTCGGAGAGCTCCATCGTGATTTCAGCCAGTGCGTCGATGATCTCAACTTGCTCGGGCGTGGCTTGGTCACCGTCCTCGGCGAGAACGAGTGCACGGCGCGATAACACGCGGGTGCCACGGACCACGTTATCGACCGGGGTGAGGATGCGTTCCAGGGAGCGAACGGTGCGCTGCGAGCTCCACAGGAACGGTGACAGGCGTGCGGTTTCCGCACCGCCCTTGGTGGCGTTGAGCATGTTGTTGATGTCATCCTGCGTGCCGCGCACCGCGTCGCGTGCTTCCGTGATGGTCTCAGGATCGTTTTCTTCCAGCCCCTTGGCCACGTCGGAGAGGACCAAGGAGGTAATGCCCAGGACCTTCGAGACTTCCGAGCGCCCCGCACGCAGGGGCGAGGAAGGAATCAGCACGATCATCGTGAGGCCAATGACCGCGCCGATAATGGCGTCAATGGCACGGGAGATGCCGCCCATTTCTTCCGGGGGAAGAATGGTGGCGATGAGGATGGCGGCAATAACGATTTGGTTGCTCACCAGCTGCGAACTAGTGAAGAAAGAACCGATAATCAGGGCCAACCCGATGATGATGGTCATGTGGATGGGGCCGGTCCCGAGGGCGTCGACAAGCAGCGTGCCCACCAAGACTCCTACAACACCGCCGAGGGCCATGTCCACGGCGCGCTTGAGGCGGTCCCTGCCCGATAAGCCGAGGATGATGATGACGGCCATCGGGGCAAAGAAGGGCTGCGCATGGCCGAAGAAATCGTGCGCAACATAGAAGGCCAAGCCCGCGCCTATCGTGCACTGGAGCATGAACACGAGCCGGTTGCGGATGCGTGTGAGGCGCGCCTTGAGGGACTTATCCACCAACCGCAGCTGCTCGCGGGTGGTCTTGCGAACACGCTTGACGGTACTCGACGAACTCGACGATGACTCTTGCGCTTCCATGACTCCGGTATTTTACGCGTTCTGGCGGCGGGTTTGGACGAACAAAGCCACCCCACGAGATTGAGGGGTGGCTTGTTGGGATGGCGCGACGCCGCTTAGCGCCGGTGGGTGCTCAGCGCCGGCATCCGGCTGGTGTGGGTTTACTTGGAAACGGTCTTGCCCACGGAGTGCAGGTCCTGGCAGGCCTCAACTACGCGGTCGGCCATGCCCTGCTCCGCCTTCTTGAGGTAGGAGCGCGGGTCGTAGACCTTCTTGTTGCCTACCTCGCCGTCGATCTTGAAGACGCCATCGTAGTTGGCGAACATGTGGCGAGCGACCGGGTTGGTGAAGGCGTACTGGGTATCGGTGTCAACGTTCATCTTGATGACGCCGTAGCGCAGTGCCTCCTCGATCTTCTCCTTCTCGGAGCCGGAGCCACCGTGGAAGACGAAGTCGAAGGGCTGGGAGCCTTCAGCCAGGCCGAGCTTCTTCACAGCAACCTTCTGGCCCTCGTCGAGGACCTCCGGGCGCAGCTTCACGTTGCCCGGCTTGTACACGCCGTGGACGTTGCCGAAGGTAGCGGCCAGCAGGTAGCGACCCTTCTCGCCGGTACCGAGGGCATCGACGGTCTTCTCAAAGTCCTCCGGGGAGGTGTAGAGGTTAGCGCCGGCCTTAGCCTCAACGCCGTCCTCTTCGCCGCCGACAACGCCGATCTCGACCTCGAGGATGATGTTGGCGTTGTGGGCCTTCTCGAGGAGCTCCTGGGCGATCACGAGGTTCTCATCGATCGGGATAGCGGAGCCATCCCACATGTGGGACTGGAAGAGCGGAAGCTCGCCGCGGTCAACGCGCTCCTGGGAGAAGGCGATCAGCGGGCGCACGTACTCATCCAGAACTTCCTTCTGGCAGTGGTCAGTGTGCAGCGCAACGTTAATGCCATAGTGCTGAGCAGCCTCGTGGGCGAAGGCGGCCAGTGCCTTGGCGCCGGCAACCTTGTTCTTCACGGACAGGCCGGAACCGAACTCGGCGCCGCCGGTGGAGAACTGGATGATGCCGTCGGACTCAGCCTCGGCGAAGCCGCGGAGTGCGGCGTTGATGGTTTCGGAGGAGGTGCAGTTAATTGCCGGGAATGCGAAGCCGCCCTTCTTGGCGGTATCCAGCATCTGGTTATAAACCTCAGGGGTTGCAATAGGCATGAAATTCCATCCTTTGGAGTTGCTGTGCAGTAAGCCGTGCCGTCCCACGTCCAGCGAAACAACACGTTCCAACATCCAAGTATGCCTGTTGTTGTGGTTTTCCGCCGCGAGATGTGATGTGACCTCACTTAAACACCGCTCCGCACGGGCGAAAATCCCCCGCTTAGCTGGCCAAACGCTGCTATTTCTTGGATTCTGACTTGTACTTCACAATCCGGGTGCAGGCCTCCAACAACATCCAACCGGACAACTGAACGGACAAATCACGCTCGGCCACGCGGATAATTCCCATCTTCTGGCTCAGCGAAGAAGGTCCAAAACCGTAGTTGTGGGGAAGCTTCGCATCCGCGGTCCAGTCGGAGCCGAAGATGGGCAAGCCATCCACCTCCAGGCGGTGTTCCCACACGGATTCCGCCGAGGCCGTCACGAGGCGAGCGGCCAGCTTCTTTGTTGCGCGGTTGGCCGGGGAATCGCCCGGCAGGCGCACCGCTACATCCGCCAGGTAGCGGGCGAGGATGCCCTTGAACAGGCCGCCGTCGCCGTCGCCAGTCTGCCAATCGATGACGCCCGTGTACGTTGCCATGCCCGTGGCTACCGCTTGGACCAAGCCGCGGATGCGGGTGGTGTAGTCCATCATGTCTGCGGCGAGTTCGGCCTCGTGGACAGAGTCGATGTCCTCCACGGAGCGCAGGCCGGTCTTCTCCCGCAGAGCCAGCACGATTTCCAGGCAGGCGCCGAGCACCACGCCCTGGCAGTAGGGGTGGATGGCGCGGACGACCTCGCGGCCATCCATGCGCATGCGGATGCCGTCCATGACGAAGCCATCGTCATCGATGAGGTGGTCATAGATCCAGTCCACGATGTGACGAGCTTCCTCAACCCGGCCCATGCGAGCCAGCATGATGGCACCCGGCCCGTTGGAGGGGACGTTAAGGAAGGTCTCGCCCTCACGCCAGGGCAGCACGCCCACCTGCGAGTCGATGCCATCGCGGATGTTGTGCTGCAGGCTGCTCAGCTTCTTGTGGGGGCGCATCTTCTTAAGCTCGCCAGCGCGGGCGATGGCCAGGGCCATCCAGGCCTTGTCGTCGTAGTAACGGTTCTTCGTCAGTGGCTGGAGATTGCGCACGTGGACGCCGCGGATGGTGTTGGCGATGAGCGTGCGGCGCGCCTTGGTGTTCTTGCGCAGGGCGGCGTCGACAAGACAGTCCAGGTAGTGTGCCTGCCACCAGTAATGCCAGTGGACGAAGAGTGATTCCTTGGTGGTGGGTGGCCAACTCACCACGGCAAGGTTGGTTCGGGGCAAGCCCCACACGGCTTGCGCGTGGCGCTCATTGATGGCTGTTTCCGCAAGGTCGGCGCGGTGGGACCATTTCTCTAACACTTTTGTCTCATCATTCTCACAATGTGAATTCGTTACCTAGATGTAAACACAGTGCGCGGGATCTCACCAAGCTTTTGATAAATCCGCATGCTGCCGAATCCATGCATGCATGGCAATGCCCGCGGCCACGCCCGCGTTGATGGAGCGAGTAGACCCAAATTGCGCGATGGAGCAGGTCATTACTGCTGCGTCCTGGGCCTCCGGGCTAACCCCCGGGCCTTCCTGCCCGAAGAGGAGCAAGCAGCGCTCGGGCAGCTCCGCAGTTTCTAGGGGCACACACCCGGGGGTGTTATCGATGGCCACGACGGTCAGGTCTTGATCGGCCGCCCAGGCCATCAGTTCGTTCACGTCTGCGTGGTGCATGAGGTGTTGGTACCTGTCGGTGACCATGGCACCGCGCCGGTTCCAGCGGCGCCGGCCTACGATGTGGACGGTGTCGACCGCAAAGGCGTTGGCGGTGCGTACCACGGTGCCGATGTTGGCATCGTTCTCGAAATTCTCGATGGCGATGTGCAGGGCATGTCGGCGCGTGTCGACATCCTCCCGGATCGCCTCGCGCGTCCAGTAACGGTAGGCGTCGACGACATTGCGGCGGTCCCCCTCCGCGAGAAGCTCAGGATCGTATTTCTCCGCTTCTGGGCCTTCGGGCAGCGGCCCTTCCCAGGGGCCGACGCCGTGGCGGCCCTCATTCCACTCGGTGGGACCTTTAGCCTCCGCCTCTTCCTCGGGCTTAGGCAAGGTCGAGGTCCTCCAGGCCCAGCAGGTAACGGTATTCCAGGCCCTCGGCGGCGATAGCTGCGCCGGCGTCGGTGTTGCGGTCCACCACGGTGGCCACACCGACGACCTCGGCACCAGCCTTGCGCAGCGCCTTGACAGCGGTCAGTGGGGAGTTACCGGTCGTGGTGGTGTCCTCCACAACGAGCACCTTCTGACCCTCAACGTTGAAGCCCTCAATCTGGCGCTGCATGCCGTGCTTCTTGGCTTCCTTGCGGACAACGAAGGCGTCAATGTCGCGGCCATCGGCGTGCATGATGGCCAACCCGACCGGGTCCGCACCCATGGTCAGGCCACCGGCGGCGGCGTAGTCCCAGTCGGCGGTGAGCTCGCGGAGCAGCGAGCCGATGAGGCGCGAGGCTTCGTGCTGCAGGGTGGCGCGGCGCAGGTCCACGTAGTAGTCGGCCTCCTTGCCGGAGGACAGCGTGACCTTGCCGTGGACGACGGCCAGCTCCTTCACCAGCTCTGCTAGGCGTTGCTTCTTCTGCTGATCCAGGCTCATCGCTCGCTCCTTAAAGTCTGTGACTTTCTCGTCTTTAAAAATCCGCTCTGTAGTTTACCCTCTTCCCCGCGGGTGGCCGCCACATCCAGGGTTGCTGGCACACCGAGGGCTGTTGGGAGTTGCTGTTAGTCGAAGATGGACGAGCCGCCGTCGAAACGGCGCGGCAGGCGGGCCTGGTTGTCCTCCGGGGTGGGGTGTTCGCGGCCATCGGCAATCGCATCCACTTCATCCGCACCCAGGCTGGAGTGGTCAATGGTGCCGCGCGCCTCGCTGGTGCTGCGGCTCGGCATGACAACCGGTTCGGTGGGTCGCTGGATGGTGGGCGCGTCGAGGGAATCATCGCGGTCCGGGACAGCGGTAGGCCCGGTAGGTTCGGGCTGCGGGGGCTGCGGGATGTCGCGGCTCGGGTCGAGTTCATCGACGCGCAGGACCTGCGTTGCCTCGGAGCGCGGCGGAAGGACGCGGGCGGCATCAGCCAGCAGGGATAGCGGTTCCAGCAATTCTTCCCACTCCGCGCTGCGGGCGTGCTTGGTGGTTTGGGCAAGCACCCACTCCCCTTCCATCCACACGGCGGTCACTGCGGTGGGTAGGCGGTGTAGCGCCGTGCTGACGCGGGGATCGATGAGGCGCTGGCCCACGCCGGCATCGGAGGCGAAGACTTCAAACCCTTCCTCCTCACGCACGTACACCAGATCCTCGGACGAGTTGTCCACTGTCTCCCCTGCCCGGCGAAAATCCACCACTATGTCGGAGGCCGCGCCGGTGCGCATGGCCATGACCGGGATCGTGCCCATATCGAAAAGGAGGGTCTCGTGGCCGCGGAAGTTTCCGGCCACGATGTCCCTGGGCTCCTGGCCGCGGGCGGCCGCGCCGCGGCTCCACTCATCCGCCAGGTAGGAATCATGCTTGGCGTACTCCCAGCCGCGCTGCTGGCCAAAGGCCTTGCGCTCGCGGCGGGCGCTGCCCGGCACGAAGTACTTGGCGCGCTCCGCACGCTCCGCAAAGCTGGGCGCTGCAGCCTGTGGTTCCGTGAGTTCGTTCGGCTCTGCGGTGAGTTCCTCGGGTTCTTTGGGCTCGTTGGGCTCAGCAACGGGTTCGTCGGAAGGTTCGGGGTTGTACTCGACAACGGGTTCCGGCTCTGCGGTGGACTCTGGTTCCTGAACGACCTCGGGCTCCGGGGTGGAGACAACCGGCTCGGCGTCGACTGCCGCGTCGTCAGCCGTATCGGCAACGGCGCTGTCAGCGGGGTCGCCGGCAGAAAGAGCGGCGCGCTGGCGCTGGTCCAGCCAGAGCACGATGAGACCAGCCACGAGCGCGACGGCGGCGAGGGATAAGAGTACGAAAGGCATCACTGATCGACTCTAATCGCCCGGCGCGCCCGATCCGCGCTGACGCGCTGGTCACGCACAGGTTTGGGCGCACACCTGGGTAGCGGGTGCGGGTGCTAGACGTGCTCGCGGTCGCCGCGCTCCACCGGGTTCTTCGGGTTGGCTGACCACTGCGACCAGCCACCCACGAAGTGGCGCAGGCCGGTAAAGCCCACGTACTCCAGCACGGCGATGGTGAGCGCGGAGTGGTTGCCGGAGCCGGAGTAGATGATGGCGCCGTCCACGTTTTCCTTGGTCACGCCGTGGTCGTCGAGGATCTCCAAGATCTCCTCCTTGGACTTCCACACGGTGATGTCTTCCGTGTGGAAGAGGCGCTCCGGAAGGTTAACCGCGCCCGGGATGTGGCCGGCCTTCAAGTCGAGGTTCTCGCGGCGGCCGGCGAAGCGGTTGCGCGTGCGAACGTCGAGAAGCAGGCCCTGATGCTCCTTGACCTCATCGATGGTGGCCGTGGGCATTGACCCCGTCGTCACTTTAAAGTCCGAGGGCATGCCCAAGTTGCCGGGGCCGGTGAGCGTGGGCAGTGACTGGGCGCGCCAGTTGGACAGGCCGCCATCGAGAATGCGGACGTTGCGGATGCCGGCCCAGCGCAGCGTCCACCACGCACGGCCGGCGAAGAGGCCGCGGCCTTCGTCGTAGACCACGACCTCGCTGTTCGCGTGCAAGCCCCAGTGATCGATCCACTCCTGGACCTTCTCCGTCTGCGGGAGGGGGTTGCGGCCCCCCTTGGAGCCGGGTAGACCCACGAAGGCGGAGGCGGCGTCCGCGTACTGGGCGGTCGGAATGTGCAGGGAGGAAAACTGGTTGAAGGACTCGCCTTCCCCTGGTGCCCAGAGGGAGGCAAGGATGGTCGTCTTGTCACCGCGGTAAATCTTCTCACTCAACTCGTGAGGGGAGATCAAAATGCTCATGCCCCCAGATCATAGGGGCATGAGCGGGTGCTGGCGACCGTTGAGCGCGGTGAGCACTCATCGTGCTCACCGGTTTAGGCGGATTAAGCTGTGCGGGCAGCTAGCTCGAGGTGCTCGCCACCGTCGGCGACGTCGACGTGCACGGTATCGCCGTCCACGATGTCACCGGCCAGCAGCTTCTTGGCCAGCTGGTCACCGATGGCCTGCTGGATCAGGCGGCGCAGCGGGCGGGCGCCGTATGCCGGGTCGTAGCCGCGCTCGGCCAGCCACAGCTTGGCGGCGTCAGAGACCTGCAGCGTCAGGCGGCGGCCGGACAGGCGCTCGGCCAGGCCCTTGAGCTGGATGTCCACGATGCCGGAGAGCAGATCGGAGGTGAGCGGCTCGAACATCACGACATCATCGAGACGGTTGATGAACTCCGGCTTGAAGCTGCGCTTGACCGCCTCCATGACCTCTTCCTTGGTACCGCCGGCACCCAGGTTCGAGGTCAGGATGATGACGGTGTTGCGGAAGTCCACGGTGCGGCCCTGGCCGTCGGTCAGGCGGCCCTCATCGAGGACCTGCAGCAGCACGTCGAAGACGTCCGGGTGAGCCTTCTCGACTTCGTCGAAAAGCACCAGCGTGTAGGGGCGGCGACGCACCGCCTCCGTGAGCTGGCCGCCGGCGTCGTAGCCCACGTATCCCGGAGGGGCACCGACGAGGCGGGCGACGGAGTGCTTCTCACCGAACTCGGACATGTCGATGCGAACCATCGCAGATTCATCATCGAAGAGGAAGTCCGCCAGAGCCTTCGCCAGCTCCGTCTTACCCACGCCCGTGGGGCCCAGGAAGAGGAAGGAACCGGTCGGGCGGTTCGGGTCGGCCACACCGGCGCGCGCACGGCGCACAGCATCGGAGACCGCGGTGACGGCCTCCTTCTGGCCCACCACGCGCTCACCCAGCACGGACTCCATGTTGAGCAGCTTCTCGGTCTCTCCCTGCAGCATCTTGCCGGCCGGGATGCCGGTCCAGGCGGAGACGACCTCCGCGATGGTGTCCGGGGTGACTTCCTCGCTGAGCATGGTGTTGTGCTGCTGCGCGGCCTTCTCCTCGGCGGCGGCCAGGTCCTTCTCCAGCGGTGGGATCTTGCCGTAGTTGATCTCGGAGGCCAGGGCTAGGTCACCATCGCGCTCCGCAATCTCTGCCTGACGGCGCAGATCCTCCAGCTGTTCCTTGATGGTCTGCACGTCATCGATGGCCTTCTTCTCATTGGCCCAGCGGGCCTTGAGCTCACCGAGCTTCTCGCGCTCATCTGCCAGCTCCTGCTGAAGGGCGGTCAGGCGGTCCTTCGAGGCGGCGTCCGACTCCTTCTTCAGGGCCAGCTCCTCAATCTCGAGGCGGCGCACGACGCGCTCCAGCTCATCGATCTCCTGCGGGGAGGAGTCAATCTCCATGCGCAGGCGGGAGCCGGCCTCATCGACCAAGTCGATGGCCTTATCCGGCAGGAAGCGGTTGGTGATGTAGCGGTGCGAGAGCTCCGCAGCAGAGACCAAGGCCGAGTCCTGGATGCGCACGCCGTGGTGCACCTCGTAGCGCTCCTTGAGGCCACGGAGGATACCGATGGTGTCCTCCACGGAAGGCTCGGCGGCGTAGACCTGCTGGAAGCGGCGCTCCAGGGCGGCGTCCTTCTCGATGTACTTGCGGTACTCGTCGAGGGTGGTAGCGCCAACCAGGCGGAGCTCGCCGCGGGCCAGCATGGGCTTAATCATGTTGCCAGCATCCATGGAGCCTTCGCCCGAAGCACCAGCACCCACGATGGTGTGCAGCTCATCGATGAAGGTGATGATCTGCCCGTCGGAAGCCTTGATCTCATCAAGCACGGCCTTGAGGCGTTCCTCGAACTCGCCGCGGTACTTCGCGCCGGCGACCATGGAGCCAAGGTCCAGGCTCAGCAGTGTCTTGCCCTTGAGGGATTCCGGTACGTCACCGGCCACGATGCGGCGGGCCAGGCCCTCCACGATGGCGGTCTTACCCACGCCGGGCTCACCGATGAGCACCGGGTTGTTCTTCGTGCGGCGGCTAAGCACCTGGACCACGCGGCGGATCTCCTGATCACGGCCGATGACCGGGTCAATCTTGCCCTCGCGGGCGCGGGCGGTGAGGTCCGTGGCGTACTTCTCCAGGGCCTGGAACTGTTCCTCGGGGTTCTCCGAGGTCACCTTGGCCGCGCCGCGCACGGAGGGGAAAGCGCCCTTCAGCGCGTCATAGGTGGCGCCGCGGGAGGTCAACAGCTCGGCGGCATCCGACTTGGAGCCCGCAATAGCTGCAAGCAGGACCTCGGTGGAAACGTACTCATCGCCGAGCTCACCGGCCAGCTCCTGGGCACGGGTAAGGACGTTGAGGGCGTCGCGGTTAAAGTTCGGGTTCGCCATGTTGGCGCCCTCGGCCTTGGGGAGGGCGTCGATAAGCTGGCGCGCCTCCTTCAACACCGTCTCCGGGTCCACACCGGTGGCCTTGAGCACCGGGGCGGCGATGCCGTCCTTCTGCTCGAGGATGGCTGCTAAGAGGTGTGCCGGGCGGATGTCCGGGTTACCGTTGGCGGAGGCCGTCTGCAGCGCTTGCTGCAGGGCCTCCTGAGTTTTAGTGGTGGGGTTAAAAGAACTCATTATTGTGTTTCTCCGTTTCTACTATTTATCCAAACCTCCCTGCGGCTACGGCAGGGAAGGTAGCTTCACTGTCTATAACGCTACAGAACTTGAGTCTGTTCCACTCAACTAGAACTTTTTTAAATCTCTCACCCCCGCCGAATTGAGCGCAGTTCGCTCAAGTCTACGGTGTGCGTCCTTTACCCCAACTTAGGTCATGGGCGGGTAAGCAACGCCACGCTTGGCACTGTTCTTGGCGCTGCTGCTTGGCGGTGTTCGGCGGTGGGGTGGGATTGGCCCGCACTAAAATGCGCCTTCGTCCGAAGGGCGTTCCGCACAAGGCATCTGACAAACGGCATCTTTGGGCCTAAAAACGCCATCTGCAATGCGTAAATGGCGTTTTTAGCCGTAAAAACGCCTTATGACTGATGCCTTTTGTCAGACGTCTTTTGCTGGATGCCTCCAGCATGTCACTGAAGGTACGCAGACGTTGCGCTGTGTGATTTTCTGCGTGACGCGGATTGCTGTGGATTGCCCGTGGTGTCAGTGCGCGGGGCTAGGGGTTAGCTACTGCCGCTTCCTGGGGAAGGCCGTACTTAAACGATGCTAGGACGACGGCCGCCACGGAGTAGTAGAGCGACCACCTCTCGTCGAGGTCGATGTTGCGGAATTCACCCACCGAGGCCAGGTGACACATACCGTCAGCACCGGCCCACAGGATGAAATTCTTGATGTAGACCAGGCGGTCCTCCGGCTCGTGCCCGGCCTCCCGCAGGGCCTCACGGGCAAAACGCATCAGCAGCGCGAAGGACTCGCTCATCTGCGTCTGTTCCTCGCCGTCCTCACTCAGCGGGACCACGGAGCCAGACGCTGCACCGATGCAGGCGCTGTAGCGCTCTGGATGCTCCACCGCGTAATGAAAATAGGCCACCGCCACGCACAGGAGCTTATCGACGGCCGAGGCCCCCTCCGGCAGCCGCTCCAAAAGGTAGAGGATGCCGTCCACGAGTTCACGGTCGGTCTCCTGCTCGACGGTTTCACGTAGAACGAAGTCATTGTCCACCAGAGAGGCGACGAAAACTTCAGAAACACCGAAGTATTCGGCGACGTTCTCGATGGTCACCGACTGCATGCCAACCCACGCCGCCAGCTGGATGGCGCGCTCCACGACGGCTGCGCGGGCCTGCTCCGCGGGAAGCTCTGTCAGATCCTCGATGGCGGTAATGTCCAGGGAAAGGTCCCGGTCCGGCGTGAAGCCGCTCAGCAGTGCGCGGTACTCCTGCATCGGGTGGCGCAGATCGGGAAGCTCCAACGTCTCGGCCGTCATGAACAGCGTTCCGATGAGCGCCTTGCACACCTCGCGCAGGTTGAAGCGCCGCACCACCGAATGCTGGTGCCGCAGCACGCCAAGGACGCTCAAGTGGGCCATGCCGTGGACGGTGGCCCAGCTGGCAACGCTCAACTTTGCCAAGGTCTGGGGGCACACGTCCGGCCCGACCTCAAGCTGTGCATCGTCCGCGATGAGCGCGATGTTGTCATAGATCAGATCCAGCGCGCGGTTGCCCGATCTGTTTCCCTGCAGGAGGGACTGCCACTCATCTTCAAAGACGCAGCCCTTCTGCTCAAACAGGTAGCGAAAAAGCTCCGGTTCGCGCTCGGCGTACTCGTAATAGGCCTCCGTGAAGGTGGTCAGCTTGGTGAAAAGATCGGCGTAGCCAGGAGCGGCGTCGAGCGTCTCCTCCAAAAACTTGACCTTGCGCTCGGAGGCATAGTCCGGGATAGCGGCAACGATCTGCTCACGATCCGAGAATTCCGCGCGAACCTCGGCGGGAGTAACCTCCGCGAGCCTCGCCACCGACTCCACGGTAATTGCCTCATCACCCTGCGCGGCGCCAATGTGAAGAGCAGACTCGAGGATGACCTCACGAGGTGAGTCTTCATAAAGAAAATGCATATGGATTCCTAAGCCTGCGCACACTGAGGGAAAGAAAAAGAGAGGCTGCGAGAGCGCCACGCTGACAGCTTCCTGAATTTTAGCCTTTTTCTTCTCACAAGAGCAATGCAAGCTGAGATTCATTTCGCACTACTACTCAGGACTTGCTTAAAACGAGAAAACCCTCAAGCCATAAGGCTGAGGGGTTTCACGTGCTAGCAGGTCAGCGTCTACTTCGATGAGCCGACGTGACCGATGCCTTCTTTGAAGATGGTGCCGCGCGGCGGCATCATGCCGCTGAACTTGAACACGATATAGATAACTACCGCGATGCCCAGGGAGATCCAGCCGAAGCCGGCGGTAAAACCGTACATCACCGACAGCGGCGCGATGATGGTCCAGGAGATCTCGAAGGGGCCGAAGCCAATGTAGGCCATGCCGTACTCCGACAGTGTGCCGGACTTGAGCTTCGGGTCCACGATCTTGAGGATCGCAATGCCGGTAGCCACCGTAGCCGTGGCCCAGCCCCAGCCGAAGATACCGCGCTCGATCCAGCGCTCGCCGAAGAACTCGGCGGGGAACCACATGAGGAAGAATGCGCAGTAAATGGTGCCCAAGACGAAGAGCAGGAGGAGGGCCTGCCAGTAGGCGGCCACGGCGGCCGGCACAATGGCGGCCACGCCGAAGGCAATGAGGTAGTCGGTTGCCGCACCGGAAACCGAGCTCACCGTGTCCTTATCCAGGTAATCCTTGGCGCCCACCATGTTCATCACGGCGCGGAAGAGCAGGCCCACCACCATCGACATGGCGAACAGCGGAATGGAAACGTTCTCCCAGATGGAGGAGATTCCCTTGTTAATGCCGTAGGCGGTCATCACGGTCAGAGCGATAAAGCCCACGTGCAGGGTGATGGGCTCGATGGCAGACGGGTTCGTGGTAGCACGGCCCAGGGAAGGACGATCCTCCAGGCGCGAGATGTAGCCGCGGCGCAGTTCCTCCGGAAGCTGCTTCGGCACGTGCGAGACCTTGCCCTTGCGAATACCCCAGTTACCGGCGACGATACCGCCGATGATGGCGGCCAGCGTGCCCACGGTGGCGGAAGTAAAGCCCAAGGAGGATGCCGCCTCAGCACCCACACCTTCCAAGGCGCTGCCGACAGCCGCCGCGGTACCGAAACCACCCGTGAAGCCAACGGGCAGCATCATGCCGAACCAGTCCGGGGTGTCGAAGGCCGGCTTGAACAGGAGAAGACCCAAAACAATGAACAGGCCCCACTGGCCGGTGAACATCATGGTGGAGTAGCCCCACATATTGCGGGCACCCTTGCCCATGTTGCCGCCCATCTCCATAGAGTAGGCCATGGAGGCGAAGACTACGGCGATGAGCAGCGAGGTGTAATCACCAAGATTGTCGGAGAAACCGATCCAGCCCAAGACATTAGGGCCTAAGAGCAGGCCGAGTAGACCTGCCGTGATGGGGGCAGGCAAGAGCAAATCCTGAAACACGAACTTGATCTGGTGGCGCAGAACGTTGCCGATAACCATGAGCAAAGAAATCCAGCCCACGTCTGTCATGATTGTGAACGCAGAGAATTCTTCCATGCGAAAACTTCCTTCCATGCCGCCCATGGCGGCGTCCTTGAGACGAGACTCACCCTCTTTCGGGAAATGATCCGTTGATTACACTACAACTCCCTTCCCGCTTTTCCACCCCTGGCATATAACCCTAGGGTGATGTAGCTCTACCCCCAGGGGCTAGGATGGGCGGGCATGAGGGAACTGGGTGAGCACCTACGCAACCACGCGGAAGACTATCGCGATGCAGTACACAGGCACTTTTTCGCCAACGTCGTCGAATCCCGCCAAGTCTTTGCCCTATCGATGAAGGACACGCACCCCTCCATGGCCCCGGCGCTGGCGTGGGTGCTGGAGAATGTGGAGGGCGATGAGGTACAGGGGGACGTCGCTCAGCGCCTGGCACGCATGGGCCGTGATCATCGCCGCCACGGTTTCCCGCCTGAGGTCTATCCGAAATTCGAGGCATCGCTTGTTCACGGGCTGGGGGTTCTGGGGCTCACCCCGTACCAGCACGACGTCGCCACGCGCACCATTTCCCAGGTGTGCTCCATCATGCGCACCGCCGCACAGGAGGCGGACTCGGATGGTGTTCCCCCTGCCCACAGCGCCCAGGTGGCGGCTGTTGACAAGCCGAACCGGCGCACCGCGGTGGTCCGGTTGGAATCGGGCGTGGCGCTGGATTACCGCGCAGGGCAGCACGTTCCGGTGACGTCTCAGCTCACGCCCGGCACCTGGCGTCCGCTGACCCCGGCGGCACCCCCGGAGGACTCAGGACAGCTGACATTCCACCTCGCGCTGGCCGGTGAGGCCTCCTCCATGCTGGCCAAGGCGCAGCCGGGTGATTGGTGGACGCTGGGCGCGCCCGCCGGTGAGCCGCCGCGGCTTAGTGCCGACACGACTCTCATTTCCTTCGGTACCGGCTGGGCGGGCGCGCGGGCGCTGCTTCTCGACGGCCTAGCGAACGGCCTTCCCTCCGGCCTCCAGGTCTATGCCGTAGCACCTTCGCCAGGTGAGCACTATGACACAGAATTTCAGGCTAACCTGCAGGCCTTGGTTCCGAAGCTGAAGCTGCGCCACATCGTCCGGGATGGCCAGGACCCCTGGTTGCTCGGCGCACAACCAGCGGCCCACGGGTTTGCCCCCGTAGTGGCCAAGGAGCCGATGGACCCGGTGCTCGCTGAGGGAACCGACCGCCGCTTCGTGCTCATTGGTCCCGCCGACCGCGTTGAGCTAGCCCAAGCGGCCCTGCTTTCGGGCGGCGTTAAAGAGGAGGCAATAACCACGGATAGCTGGCAGCGTGGCCACGAGTGGGCGGCCTCCGCTGCGGAGCTCGACGGCTGGGGCGATGACTGGGAGGCCTGGGCGGCGTGGAAGAAGTCCCAGTGGGCCTAGGCGCACTAAGCGCCTAGGCGTGCAATCGGAGCCTAGGCGTGCAAACAGAGATTAAGCGTCCAAGACGGGGAGGGACTGGCGGACCTTTGCCACGGTGTCTGGGTCTACCTCACCGTAGAGGGTTTCTTGCTCATAGCCGGCTTCAGCAAGACGCGTGCCGTCCGGTGCCACGAGAACAGAGTGCCCGATACCAGTCGGCCCAGAGGCCTGGCCCGCCTTGGCCTCGCCGCCGGGGCGAGCCTGGCCAGCCGCCAGGATGTAGGTCGTGGAATCGAGCGCCCGCGCTGCGCTGAGCAGGCGCCACTGTTCCAGCTTGCCCGGGCCATCCGCCCAGCTGGTGGGCACGACGATGAGCTGGGCGCCCTGGCGGGCGAGTTCCTTGAACTGCTCGGGGAAGCGGATGTCATAACAGGTGGCCACGCCCACAGTGAGGCTCCCGGCCTCGAAGGTAACGAGTGATTCACCCGGCCGGACGGTATCGGATTCCTTGTATTTGAAGGCATCGTAGGTGTGGATTTTCTCGTAACCGCTGAGGACTCCGGGCCCGGCGATGAGCGCGACGTTGGCCACGCGGTTGATGGTTTTCTCACCGCGCTCGACGGTGTCCGCCGGGGCGAACATTCCCAGGACCACATACACGCCGAGTTCTTCCGCTAGGGCGCGCACCGCGGTGGCGGTGGGTCCATCGAGCCCCTCCGCGTTCGTATCGAGGCGCCCGGAGTCGAAGCTTTGGGTGGTAGCTTCCGGCAGGACGATGAGCTGCGCGCCGTTATCCGCAGCTTCCCGGATCTTGTCGAGTGCTACGGCGAGGTTCTTTTCAACGTCCCCGGTGCTGGTCAATTGAACTGCTGCTACCTTCATGCGGCCCACGGTAGACGAGCCTGGACTAGTTATCCACAGATTTCGCGGATTCGGCACTACCCTCCTTTACGGCGGGTGGGCTGCTGACGCAGTCTCGATGCCATGAACCATCTCGCTATTGACCGCGGTGCCCGCCAGCAGATCCGCTCCCTCCTCGACCATTCCTCCCCCACCGCGTTGCCCTCGGTGCGGAAGCCTCCCCGGACCGCACGTGCCTTGGAGATCCTCGGCGCGCGGTGGGAGGAGTCACGAAGGCTCAGCGAGGGTGCGCGGCGAGCCCAGTTGGAGGAGCTGGACCGCTTCGTGGGTGCAGCCCAGGGTGTCGATGCGGAGCTTTCAACTTTCTTGGGAGATACCCAATGAGCGCAGCAGCGGCATTGCGCGCGGAGGCTTACCGGTTGGAGGATCATTCCGCTGAGCTTGCCCGATATATCGATGCGTCGCACCATCATTGGGTAGCGCTAGCGATTTCTGGGGCGGCCGCGGACGCAGCGCGCGGTACCCTCCACAGCGCCACCGATGCCCTGCTGGGTCCGGCGCAGCAGATGCGCGTGGCGGCACGCATCGTGAGCCTTTATGCGCCGTTGATGGAGCGGGTCGAGCATCTGCGCGTTCGAGCCCTTCGGCTCGCTGCGGTTCCCGCTCTTGCGGAGCCCGCCAGCGCGGTGCTGGGGCACCTCGACACGCTGGCCGATGCCCTCGACTGGGCCTGCGCCCGCCAGCTGAGCGCCTTGTGCACCCCGGAGCTGGGTGAGCCGCCGACCCGCCTGGAGGATTTCAGCGAGCTATCCCTGGCGGAATTGCATGAGGTCCAGCTGACCATGGCCAGCGAGGAGGTCCGCTCCCTGGTTGCAACTAATCCGGACCTCACCGTGCTGGAGGCCAGCCCCGGGCGACTGGTGGTGCTCGTCGACCCAGAGAGTATCGGCACGCACGCGGCCCAAGTCAGCACGTTTGTGGGCGGGGTCGGCTCCTCCGAGCCTGGTAGCTGGCCCACCGCAGTGGAGCGCGCCCGCGCCATCGCCCACGCCACGCACGGGCCTGCTGTGGCGTGGATTGGCTATGCAGCCCCCTCCTCGCTGTCCCGCGCGGCACACGAGGAGCCGGCGCGCCGCGGCGCTGCCGAACTCATCCGCTTCCAGCGCGCCCTGCGGCAACGCTTCCCTCGTGCCCAGCACATGTTAATCGGCTACTCCTACGGTTCCGTGGTGGCGGGCAAGGCTGCGCAGCACGACTATGTTGCGGATGACGTCGTACTCGTCGGCAGCCCAGGTGCCTCCGTGGCTAACGCCGCACACTTGCATGGCCGGGTCTGGAGCGCACGCAACGCCGAGGATCCGATCGCCGCCACCACCGGACCGCGCGGCGGCATTCACGGCCCGGATCCTTCCTCCCCTGCCTTCGGCGCCAACGCGGTGCCGGGCGCGAGTGGGCTGCCGGGCGATCATGGCTCCTATTGGAAAGACCCCGCATTCCTGCGGGGGCTGGGTGTCATCGCCCAACGCTACTAGTAGGCAGCCAATTGGAATTGCTGCCTTTTAGAAGAGGCCGGCATGCTCCTCAGAGTAGGACACCAGCATATTCTTCGTCTCCTGGTAGTGGGACAGCATCATGAGGTGGTTCTCGCGTCCGATGCCTGATTCCTTGTAGCCGCCGAAAGCGCTGTGGGCGGGGTACACGTGGTAGTGATTAACCCACACGCGGCCGGCCTGAATTTCGCGCCCGGCGCGGTAGCAGGTGTTTTGGTGGCGCGACCACACACCGGCACCGAGGCCAAAGTTGGTGTCGTTGGCAATCTGAATGGCTTCCTCGAAGTCCTTGAACGTGGCCACGGAGAGCACCGGTCCAAAGATTTCCTCGCGGAAAATGCGCATGTCGTTGGTGCCGCGGAAGACGGTCGGCTCGATGTAGTAGCCGTTCTCTAAGCCTTCCACCTTGTTCACGTGACCACCAACGAGCGTTTCCGCACCCTCCTTCGGGCCCACCTCAAGGTATTCGGCGATCTTGTCCATCTGCTCCTGGGAAGCCTGCGCGCCCATCATGGTTTCGGTATCGAGCGGGTGGCCAATCTTGATCTTCTTTACGCGCTCCACGGCCTTCTCCAGGAACTTGTCCGCGATGTCCTCGTGGATCAGCGCACGCGATGGGCAGGTGCAGACCTCGCCCTGGTTGAGGGCGAACATGACGAAGCCCTCGACGCACTTCTCCAGGTAGGCATCGTCCTTGTCCATAATGTCCGCGAAGAAGATGGACGGCGACTTGCCGCCGAGCTCCAAGGTGACCGGAATGACCTTGTCCGCAGCCGCCTTGTTGATGATCTTACCCACCGGGGTGGAGCCGGTGAAGGCAATCTTGGCGATGCGGTCCGAGGTGGACAACGCCACACCCGCTTCCTCACCTACACCGTTGACGATGTTGAGCACTCCCTTGGGCAGGAGGTCCTCAATGATTTCAATGAGCAGCAGGATGGAGGCCGGGGTCTGCTCGGCGGGCTTCATCACGATGGTGTTGCCCGCAGCCAGCGCCGGCGCGATCTTCCACGCCGCCATGAGCAGCGGGAAGTTCCACGGGATGATCTGGCCCACAACACCCAGCGGCTCGTGGAAGTGGTAGGCCACGGTGTCCTGGTCAATCTGCGACAGACGGCCCTCCTGCGCACGGATGGCGCCGGCGAAGTAGCGGAAGTGGTCGACCGCCAGCGGGATGTCGGCGGCGAGGGTCTCGCGCACGGCCTTGCCGTTCTCCCAGGTCTCCGCGACGGCGATCTTTTCCAAGTTCTCCTCGATGCGGTCCGCAATGCGGTGCAACAGAAGCGCGCGCTCTGCCGGGGTGGTCTTGCCGAAGGTCTCGAAAGCCTTCTCCGCAGCGTCAATGGCCAGGTTGATATCCGCCTCCTTGCCGCGGGCAACCTGGCAGAAGACCTCACCGGTAACCGGGGTGATGTTGTCCATGTATTCGCCGTCGACCGGCGGTACCCACTCGCCGCCGATGTAGTTGTCGTAGCGCTCGCGGTAGTTGACGATGGCGTCTGCGGTTCCGGGGTTAGCGTACAAAGTCATGGTCATCGCACCTTTCTCGTTGTCTTAAGGGTTTCCGTTGCGCCTTCACCAGTGGTTCTCGAACACATTCTCCAAGAAATGTGACAGGCCGCACAACGTTGGGTGCGAGTGTAGCGCTATTTTTCAACAAACTCACGTTTTCTACAAGGAAAGCTTTTTCTTCTGGACGGTTGCCGCCAGAAAAAGTGCCCGAGTTGCCAAAGATCATGCCCACAATTGCTCTGGACCGTGGATCTTTGGCAACTCGGGCACTTATTAAGTGGAGAGCGCGGAGCCTCAGGCCGACTGGCTCAAAACGAAAAGAACCCCCTCCCTGAAGGAGGGGGAAGTGCCTAGCTGTCGCGGCGGCGGTTGCGCCGCGGCGTCCACATCACCACGGAGGTAGAACGTGGTACGTGGACCAGCTCGCCGCGCGATGGACGTGCTTGGCTGCGCAGGCGGTCGACCTCCGCCTGCAGCTCATCGCGCTCGGCCGCGAGGCGGTCCCGCTCCGCGGTCAGTTCGATGATGGATTTGATGCCGGCCAGATTCACGCCATCATCTTGCGAGAGCGTCTGAATCTTGCGCAAGAGCTCGATGTCGCTCTCGGAATAGCGGCGCCCACCCCCGGAGGTGCGGGCTGGGGAGACCAGCCCCATCCGGTCATAGGTGCGCAATGTTTGAGCGTGCATGCCGGAAAGTTCCGCGGCAACAGAGATGACGTACATCGCCTTGGGCTGGGCCGCATCGGTTCGATTTGTGTCGTCCTTGCTCATCTCACACCTCCTTCTAGCGCGTCACCGTGTTGCCGGCCCAGCCGGCACGCGGATCGAAGCCGGAGTCCTTCTCCGCCTGTGCGTAGCTGCGCAGCGCCGAGGAGGCCGCAGCATCCAGCGTGGAAGGCACGGTGACCTGCACGGTCACCATGAGATCGCCGGCCTTGCCGCCACGCTTGGCTACGCCGCGGCCCTTGACGCGCAGCGTGCGCCCGTCGGGCGTTCCCGCCGGTACCTTGACGCGCACGGGCGAATCGAGGGTCGGCACCGTAATGGTGTCACCCAAGGCCAGCTCCGCAAAGGAGACGGGGACGGTGACGTGTAGGTCATCGCCTTCCCGAGTGAAGACCTTGTCGGGCTTCACCGTGACCGCTACGAAGAGATCGCCGGACGGGGTGCCGTTCGGCCCCGCTTCGCCCTGGCCAGCCAGGCGCACCTTTTGCCCATCGATGACCCCGGCGGGGATACGTACCGTAATCGAGCGGGTGCGGTGTACCGTTCCGGTGCCAGAGCAATCCACACACGGATCCTCCGCGCGCTGGCCGGTGCCCCCACAGTCGGTACACGGCGCCGAGAAACCGAAGGAGCCGCGCTGTTCCGAGGTGAACCCGGTGCCATCACACGTCGAGCACGTCGACAGCTTGCCGGTCTTCGAGCCGGAACCGTGGCACGTGGTACAGGGGGCTTCGCCGCTCAACTGCAGCGGGATGGTGGTCCCCTTGGCCGCCTCGCGGAAGTCGAGGGTTATGTGCGTTTCGACGTCGGCCCCCCGCGACGGCCGAGCTGTGTGGCCAGCACCACCGCCGCGGTTGAAAACGCCACCGAAGATATCCCCCAGACCGCCGCCTTGAGACGCTCCTCGAGCGGATCCTCCGAAGATGTCCGAGAGGTCGAAGTCTTGCGCACCCGGTCCACCCATGTGCGTGGATCGAAACCCGCCGGGAAACCCGGCGCCTCCTCTCCGTCCAAAGCCGCCGCCGCGCATCATGGCCTTGAACTCGTCATAGTCCTTGCGGGTAGCTTTATCAGACAGCACATCATAGGCTTCGGCCACCTGCTTGAATTTCTCCGCCGCCGCGGGGTTATCCGGGTTGGCGTCGGGGTGGTTCTGGCGGGCCAGCTTGCGGTACGCGTGCTTAATTTCTTCGGCGGTAGCGGATGAGGAGACCCCCAGATCCGCGTAATAATCCTTGTCTGCCCATTCTGGCTTAGCGTTCACTGGGCATCTCCTCCTTTCAGGAGAATCGTTAATCGGTTGGGTTTAAAGATTTTTTGCTAAGTAAAAATGCTAACTAAGTAGTGAAAAGAACAGTGGCGCCAAGGAATACTCAAACCCTGACGCCACCTATGATGCCTATCCTGCGTTATCCGGGCTGTCCGGACCGTCAGCGGCATCGGCTGACTCGGCAGGGGCGGCGATAATCACCATGGCGGTGCGCACAACGCGCTCCCCCACCGTGTAGCCGCGGCGCAGAACCGTGCCGATGACCTGCTCGTCACCGGTGGACAGGTCCTGAACTGCCTCGTGCACCTCGGGGTCGAAGGCATCGCCCTCGGCACCGAACGGGGTCAGCTGGTTGTTGGTCAGCACTCCCGTGAGCTTGTCCGCGATGGCCTTGAGTGGCCCCTCGTTGAGGTCACCGTGCTGGTGTGCGAGCTCCAGGTCATCAAGGATTGGCAGGAAGTCTGCCAAGACCTTGGCCTTGGTGGTCTCAATCACGGCCTGACGGTCACGCTCAGTGCGACGGCGGTAGTTGGTGTACTCCGCGTTGAGACGCTGCAGATCCTCGGTGCGCTCAGCCAGCTGAGCCTCCAGGGAGTTCTCAGCGCTGGCGTCCTCACCGGCGGCCGCTTCATCGGTGATGTCGCGGGCGGCATCCTCAACCGCAGCCTCTGCCTCAGCGGTGCCCGCGGTGGCAGCATTAGCCTGTGCCTCAGCAGCCTCATCCACGGCGCCGTCGGCAGAAGCGGCCTCGGCGGCGGCAGCCTCCGCAGCCTCAGCGGAGGTTGCCTCAGGGTCGGTATTGGCCGGGTTGCCTGGGTCCTGAGGGGAGGTCATGGTTTACTTCTCCTTGTTCTCGTCGTCCTCGTCGACAACCTCGGCGTCGACGACGTTCGGGTCACCAGCGGTCTCGCCAGCAGCAGCGCCCTCGGCGCCTGCCTCAGCAGCCTGTGCCTCGTACAGGGCCTTGCCCAGCTCCTGGGACTCGGTGCCGAGCTTCTCGACGGCCGACTTAATCGCCTCGATGTCATCGCCCTTGAGCGCTTCGTCGACGGCATCGGCAGCCTCGGTCACGCGGTTCTTCAGATCCTCCGGCAGCTTGTCGGAGTTCTCATCCATGAACTTGCGGGTCTGGTAGGAAGTGGACTCCGCCTGGTTGCGGGTCTCCTGCTCCTCGCGGCGCTTCTTGTCCTCCTCGGCGTGTGCCTCGGCATCCTTGACCATGCGGTCAATCTCTTCCTGGGACAGGCCGGAACCATCCTGAATCTTGATGGTGTTTTCCTTGCCGGTGGCCTTGTCCTTAGCGGAAACGGAGACGATGCCGTTGGCGTCGATGTCGAAGGTGACCTCAATCTGCGGGACACCGCGCGGTGCCGGGGCGATGCCGCCGAGCTCGAAGGAGCCGAGCAGCTTGTTGGCGGAAGCCATCTCGCGCTCGCCCTGGTAGACCTGAATCTGCACGGAAGGCTGGTTGTCATCAGCCGTGGTGAAGGTCTCGGACTTCTTGGTCGGGATGGTGGTGTTGCGCTCGATGAGCTTGGTCATCACGCCACCCTTGGTCTCGATGCCGAGGGAGAGCGGGGTGACGTCGAGAAGCAGCACGTCCTTGACCTCACCGCGCAGCACGCCTGCCTGGAGAGCAGCGCCGACTGCCACGACCTCGTCCGGGTTAACGCCCTTGTTCGGATCCTTGCCGGTCATTTCCTTCACCAGGTCGGACACAGCCGGCATACGGGTGGAGCCACCGACGAGAACCACGTGGTCAACCTGGGACAGGGACAGGCCAGCATCCTTGATGACCTGGTTGAACGGCTCCTTGGTGCGGTCCAGCAGGTCCTGGGTGATCTTCTGGAACTCGGTGCGGGACAGGGTCTCATCCAGGAAGAGCGGGTTCTTCTCCGCGTCCACCGTGATGTACGGCAGGTTGATGTTGGCGGACTGGGAGGAGGACAGCTCAATCTTGGCCTTCTCCGCAGCCTCACGCAGGCGCTGGACGGCGCGCTTATCCTTGGTCAGGTCAACGCCCTGGGAAGCCTTGAACTTATCCACGAGCCAGTCGACGATGCGCTGGTCCCAGTCGTCACCACCGAGCTGGTTGTCACCAGCGGTAGCCATAACCTCAACCACGCCGTCACCGATCTCCAGCAGGGAGACGTCGAAGGTACCGCCGCCCAGGTCGAAGACCAGGATGGTCTGCTCCTGCTCGCCCTTCTCCAGGCCGTAGGCCAGTGCAGCGGCGGTCGGCTCGTTAACAATGCGCAGGACGTTGAGGCCTGCGATCTGGCCGGCCTCCTTGGTGGCCTGGCGCTGGGAGTCCTCGAAGTAAGCAGGGACGGTAATAACGGCGTCGGTAACGTCCTCACCCAGGTAAGCCTCGGCGTCGCGCTTCAGCTTCATCAGCGTGCGGGCCGAAATCTCCTGCGGGGTGTACTTCTTGTCATCAATGTCGATGGTCCAGTCGGTGCCGATGTGGCGCTTGACGGAGCGGATGGTGCGGTCAACGTTGGTGACCGCCTGGTTCTTAGCGGACTGGCCGACGAGGATTTCGCCGTTCTTAGCGAAAGCCACGACGGACGGGGTGGTGCGGGAACCCTCCGAGTTAGCGATAACGGTGGCCTCGCCACCTTCCAGAACGGATACGACCGAGTTGGTGGTACCGAGGTCAATTCCTACTGCGCGTCCCATAATCTTTTCTCCTTGCTTGTTGGGGTTTGTTCTTAAGTTGATAGTGCGCGACTCAACTTCCGCCGCGTTCAGGGTTGAACTCTAACAGAAGCGGCACCCATTGTCATCCAAACCTGAGCGCCGGTCACTCAACCTACACAACGCGGGCAAACCCAAAGTTGTTCCCGATCCACTCAACTTTTTTTAATTACCGCCCACACGCTGGGAAAACAAAACCGGTTTGGCGGAAACTCACCCCACAGGGACGATTGCTGGCTCACCGTCCACATCTACAACGCGGACTGTCAGCCCATAGAGTTCCTCAATAAGGGCAGGGGTAATGACGTCGCGCGGCACGCCCGCGTCCCACACCTTTCCATCTTTCATCGCCACGACGCGATCCGCATAGCGCAATACATGCGCCAAGTCATGAATGACCGCAATGAGGGTTTTGTTTCCTGCCAGCTGTCGCATCAGCCGCATGAAGGAATGCTGGTATCCGATGTCAAGAGCGCTCGTTGGCTCATCCAAGAAGAGCACAGGCGTTTCCTGGGCGAGGGCCATAGCCAGCCAAGCACGCTGACGCTGACCACCAGACAACGCCGCTACCTCGGCCGTCTCCAGTTCTTCAAGGCCTACCTTTGCTAGCGCGCGACTAACAGCACGCTCGTCCTCCTGACTCCTCCACCCCATAAATCCTTGGTGGGCGAAGCGCCCGCGCGCGACCAGTTCCCTGACATTGATCCCTTCGGGAGCTATGGATTGCTGCGACATCACGGCGACGCGCCGAGCGTAGCTTCGCCGAGAGAATGCGGCTGCATCTTGTTCGCCAATGCGCACCGCGCCCGCGTTCGGTGTTTCCAACCGCGCCAACACCTTGACCAAAGTGGATTTTCCACAACCATTGGGACCGATAATGGCAGTGAATTTCCCGGCCGGAAAAGACACATCCACCGAGTCGAGAATTAGCGGGGCAGTCCTCCCGTAGGACATGCTCACCCCCTCAGCCCGCACGCTCGGCGCACCGTCACATACTTTTTGCTGGTTCACTTTACTGACCTTTCATTCCGGCAGCTCGGGATTGCCACAGCAGCAGACCCGCCAGATAGATGCCACCGGCGCACACCGTAATAAGACCGGCAGGCAGAGTAATTGGGAAAAACAGTCGCTGCCCTGCTAAGTCGGCAGCGAGCAAGAAAAGAGCACCGAGGACTCCAGAGAGCAACACCGGTGTCCTGTCTGGACGCGAGAGCAACCGAGCCATATGTGGGGCCGCGAGGGCAATAAATGAGATTGGACCCGCTATCGCCGTCGATACAGCGACAAGAACTGTGCCAACCAGAACCATCACCACACGTGCACGACTCACGTTCAACCCCAACGCACTCGCCGCGCTATCCCCCAGGGCAAGCGCGTCGCACCAGCCACGCAGCAGCAACCCAGCGACGCACGCCGCGCCTCCCAGCACCCCCAATGGAATAACTCGTGCCCAGGACACAGCATTCAATGTTCCAGCAGCCCAAGTCGCCGCGCCTAAGGATTGCTCCAACTCACCGCTAAGAATCAACCACTTGTTTATTGCTGAAAGAAAGAACGTCACTCCAATCCCCACCACAATCAGTCTTGCTCCCGTAAGCCTTCCTGCAAATGAAAGCCCCATGATGAGTAACGCAGTGAGAGCCCCACCCACCAATGCGCCTAGCGCAATGTTGAACGCGGAGCTAAAGCCCGCCAAGGAAACCGCGATGACACCGGTATAGGCACCGGTATTAAACCCGATGATGTCGGGCGACCCCAGAGGATTGTGAGTAAGGATCTGAAAGATGGCGCCCGCTATGCCCAAACACATTCCTACGACAATCGCAGCAACCACCCGCGGAGCACGCCATTGCCACACGACGGTGGCCGCAAAGTCAGTGCTATTGGGATTCGTAGCCACGGACCACAACGCTGCGCTTTCTTGCCCGGCACCAGGCGAGAAGAGCGAATAGGCAGCAATAGCCAGCGCGACGATCACAATGCCCGTAAAGGACAAAACACTTCTCACGCTCACAATCACAGCCTCCTTCCAGCGCGATGGGACAGCGCAATCAATACTGGGGCACCAATGAGCGACACCGTGACGCCAGCCGGCAACTCAGCAGCAGTGAGGTAGCGCCCCACAATATCGGCTCCCAACAAAAACAAAGGCCCCACCACGGCAGCGGCGACAAGCTGTGCCCGTTCTTCATATATCCCGCACAGCCTGACAACATGCGGGATGACTAATCCGACAAATACAATCACCCCCGCCGCTGCGGTAGCGGTAGCAGCCAACACTGTTACCGCCGCGACAAGTCCCAAACGAGTCAGTTTGAGGTTGATACCGAGACCCGCCGCAACGTCATCCCCCAGAGCAAGGGGCGGCAAATGGCGCGCAAAGGCAATCAGCAGCACCACACCAACTGCTAACCCGCCGGCTGTAATCGCCACCGGTGTCCACGAGGCCACGTCAACAGAGCCCGTCACCCACGCGCGGATACGTGCAAAAGAGTGCGGATCTACCAGGATGAGAGCGGAGGAAAGCCCTTCACATACCGCCCCGATGGCTACACCTGCAAGAATCAGTCTCAGCGGATCAACATCGCCAGCTCTGCCACGCCCTACCGCGGTGACCAGCAGCATGGTCACTGCCGCACCGATGATGGCTGCGAGCGAAAAAGCAAAAGGTGATTGCCACCCCCACCAGCCCAGAGCAATGGCCGCGGCCAAGCTGGCGCCTACGTTAATCCCGAAAACTCCGGTATCTGCCAAAGGGTTGCGCGTCATAATCTGCAGAACTGCACCAGCGAGAGCCAAAGCACAGCCCGCACAAACGGCCACGAGAGTACGGGGAAGCCGCCTCTCCCACACGATCGAGGAAGCTATACCAGGCTGACCTCGAAGGGCGGCCAACACGTCACTGAAAGGAATGCTGCGCGCCCCCAACGCCAGCGACAGCCCCACGCCGATACAGAGAATGGCAAGGCCAGCAACTACTACCCGACCAAGACGCCGAGTATTTCCCTTTCCGGTGTGCACCCCCTGCTCAATCACCAACACCACCCAAACACCTTCATACGCTCACGTTTCCTTAGCTTGACCTAATTTAGGTTAGGCTACCTTTTATGACTACTCGAAAGAAAATCGCGTCTCACATCCCACTCCTCCGCCTTACCGCTGTTGGCCTTACCGCAGCGCTAGCTCTCACCGGTTGCGCCAGCCTCGAAAACGCCGATTCAAACACCGGCGGGTCCAGCTCATCCTCTCCAGCAGAGAAGGAAACAGGAAAATCCAACTCCGCCGCAGGAAATGACTCCGTGGCAACTGGTGGCGAGGGCTTTGCTGGAGCCAGAGAGAAGACCCAATCCTTTGGCAGCGATGCAGCTCCCGGCCAGTTCCCCCGCACCGTCACACATGCCCGTGGTACGACCGAGCTCAAAGAGAAGCCTCAACGAGTAGTCGTTCTCGAAAGCGGCGAGCTCGACTCCGTCCTTGCCCTTGGCATGAAGCCAGTCGGCATGACCACGTCTAAGGGTCAGAACCCCGTCCCCGATTACATGGCCGACAAAGCAAGTGACATCGAAACGGTAGGCACGATCAACGAAGTCAATATGGAAAAGATCGCCTCACTACAACCGGACCTCATCATCGGCTCGCAGCTGCGCATGGATAAGTATTATGACCAATTCAGCTCCATCGCGCCTACCGTTTTCTCGATTCGCCCTGGGTACACTTGGAAAGAAAACTTCCACCTGATCGGTGAAGCCCTCGGCGAGGAAGAGCGCACCGAACAAGTCATGGCCGACTACGACAAGAAGATCGAAGAAGTAAAGAAGGTCATTAAGGACGGGCCAGCTAGCGAAGACACCACCGTCACCATTCTGCGCTTCATGCCGGGCAAAGTACGCCTCTACGGGCGCCTTTCACTCATTGGAACGGTGCTTGATGACGCCGGCCTCGCCCGCCCCGCCAACCAGGACATCGAAGAGCTCGCTGCAGAAATCTCACCGGAGAACATTGACCAAGCGGACGCCGACTACATCTTCTACTGCAGCTACGGAGATCCCTCCGCCACCGGCCAAGACACCGCCATTTCCACTGCGGCGTTCCAGCAGCTTCCAGCGGTTAAAGACGGCCATGCTATCGAGGTCAGCGACGATACGTGGGCACTCGGCCTAGGTCCAATGGGCGCACAGAAGATCGCGACAGATCTCACGGAGTATCTCAGTCACTAACACGGGGGTAGCAACCTCCCCTCAAAACAACACCTGTGGGATTGACTCACCCCAACATAAGGGGCTAGCTTTCATATAAGCGAGATGGGTTACATGTCTGCACCCACTGTGTGGCGGACCATGTTAAAGGCGCCTATTTTTCGCTGGCCCGGCCAAGCCACCGCTTGGCCGTTTCCCCACGCAAGAAGGGTGGTCACATATGAATGCTTACTTCATTAGACAGCGTCGTTCTTCCGACCGGCCTCCAGTTGTGCACGCCAACGTTAAGTAAGCCCTCTTATCACACAAACTGGACAGGCTAATCAGCGCCGCACAGAGCTTGAGCAACTGCTGGACTCGATAGTTTGTGTTCTTTCCGCATTCCATAAGGCTGTACCAGTGTGCCTTGAGACCCATAAAGGTTGTAATCCATGACTAACGATGCTCATACCCCCGTGCCCGAATCCACCGACATCGACGCCGCGCTGATCGACGCCGCCGCGGCCCAAGCCCACTCCTGGCTCGCCTCCACTGCCGACGAACAGGATCCGGCCACAGAACAGCTCGCTGACTTATTGCGCAACCCGGACGGAGTGGCCTTCACCATGGACTTCGTCGACCGCGTCATGCGCCCCGAAGATGACAAGGTAGCCGCCCACGCACTGAAGTCCGTCACCACCACCTACGATGCTTCCTTCCTCGGCCTCATCAACGGATCGCTGGTGGGCCTGGGTGGCTTCTTCGGCCCGATCCTGCCCAACTTGGTCATGCCGCTGGCGCGTATGCGCATGCGCCAGATGGTCGGCCACCTGGTCCTCGACGCCGAGAGCGATGCCCTGAACAAGACCCTGGACAAGGCAGCCGAGTCCGGCGAGCAGCTCAACCTCAACCTCCTCGGCGAGGCCGTGCTGGGTGATGCGGAAGCGCGCTCCCGCGCTGACCGCACCTTGAAGCTCATCCAGAACCCGCGCGTGACCTACGTGTCCGTCAAGGCTTCCTCCATGGTGGCCCAGCTCAACCCCTGGGATATCGAAGGCTCCTTGGTCCGTCTCAAGGAGCGCCTGCGCCCGCTCTATGAGGCCGCCGCGCGCCGCCCGGACAAGGTCTTCATCAACCTGGATATGGAGGAATACCACGACCTCCACCTCACCGTGCGCCTGTTCACCGAGCTGCTCAGCGAGCCGGAGTTCATCAACCTCGAGGCCGGCATCGTGCTGCAGGCCTACCTGCCGGATACCTTCGACGCTCTGACGCACCTCGCCGAGTTCGCTAAGCAGCGCGTGGCCGAGGGCGGCTCCCACATCAAGATTCGCATCGTCAAGGGCGCAAACCTTTCCATGGAGCACGTCCAGGGCGAGATCCACGGCTGGCCGGCAGCGCCCTATGCCACCAAGGATGAGGTGGACGCCAACTACTACCGCCTGCTCGACTACATCCTGCGCCCCGAGTTCGCCGATTGCGTGCGCATCGGCGTGGCCACCCACAACCTCTACACCGCGGCGTTTGCCTACAAGCTGGGCACCAAGCGCGGCGTGATGCGCATGATGGATTCCGAGATGCTCCAAGGCATGTCCCCGGCCCAGCAGACCGCGGTCCGCGAGGCCTTCGAGGGCCGCCAGATCCTCTACACCCCGGTGGTGCACATGGAGGACTTCGACGTCGCCGTCTCCTACCTGGTGCGCCGCTTGGAGGAGAACTCCGCTCCGCAGAACTTCCTCTACGCCCTCTTCGCCCCGGAGGAGCAGGCGCTGAAGGACCAGGAGGAGGTCTTCCGCGAGGCCGTCGCGCAGCGCTGGGATACCTTCGCCGGCCCGCGCCGCACCCAAAACCGCCTGGAGGAGGCCGAGCAGGCAGCCGGCCGCCAGGCACCGCGCACCGGGCGCTTCGCCAACGAGCCGGACACCGACCCAGCCCTGGAGGCTAACCGCGAGTGGGCGCTTAAGGCCCTGGCCAACGACCCGGGCGAGCACGGGGTGGACGAGGTGACGGATACGGGGGTCGTCGACAAGCACGTGGCCCGCGCCGCCGAGCTCGGCGCCGAGTGGGGCTCCCGTCCTGCCGAGGACCGCGCCCGCGCGCTCGAGGCCGTGGCCGATGAGCTGGCCAACCGCCGCGGCGAGTTCATCTCCGTGGCCGCCTACGAGGCCAATAAGACGGTGACCCAGACCGACCCGGAAATCTCCGAGGCCATCGACTTCTGCACCTACTACGCGCAGTCCGCGCGCCTGCTGGAGAACTACGCCGCCGAGTTCACGCCCTACCGCGTGACCGTGGTGACCCCGCCGTGGAACTTCCCGGTGGCCATCCCCACCGGCGGCATCGCGGCCGCTCTGGCCGCGGGTTCCGCCGTCATCATCAAGCCTGCGCCGCAGGTCGTGCACTGTGCGAAGCTTGTCGTGGACGCCTTCCGCGCCGGCCTCGAGGCACAGGGCCTCGACCCGGATCTGGTCCAGCTCGTCTTCACCGACGAGGGCGACGCCGGCCGCGCTCTGGTCTCCCACGCCGACGTCGACGCCGTCATCCTCACGGGCGCTTCCGATACCGGCAAGCTCTTCCGCTCCTGGAAGCCGGAGCTCAACATCATGGCGGAGACCTCCGGCAAGAACGCGCTCATCATCACTCCGTCCGCGGACCCGGACCTGGCCATTCAGGACCTCTACCTCTCTGCCTTCGGCCACTCTGGTCAGAAGTGCTCGGCCTCCTCCCTGGTTATCTTTGTCGGCGCGGCCGGCGAGTCGCAACGCCTGCGCTCCCAGCTTGTCGACGCCGTCAAGACCCTCATCCCCGGCCCCGGCTACGACATCACGACGACGATGAATGGCCTGGCCGAAGCCCCGGGTGAGAAGCTGCTGCGCGGCCTGACCCAGCTGGAGCCGGGTGAAAAGTGGCTGGTGAAGCCGAAGAAGCTCAACGAGGAAGGCACCCTGTGGTCGCCGGGTATTCGCGATAACGTGCGCCCGGGTTCCTGGTTCCACGTCAACGAGTGCTTCGGCCCGGTGCTTGGCATCATGCACGCGGAGACCCTGGAGGAGGCCATCGAGTGGCAGAACTCCACCGGCTATGGCCTCACCGGCGGCATCCACACGCTGGATAACGATGAGATCGATTACTGGCTCGAGCGCGTCGAGGTGGGCAACGCCTACGTCAACCGCGGTATTACCGGCGCGATTGTGCAACGCCAGTCCTTCGGCGGCTGGAAGCAGTCCGTCATGGGCCCGGGTGCCAAGGCCGGCGGCCCGAACTATGTCGCACAGTTCGGCACCTGGTCCGAGGGCCCGCTGCGCCCCTTCGACGTGGATATTTCGCAGCCGGTGGCGGCCCAGCTGCGTGCCTTCGGTGACCTCGATCTCTCGGAGGAGGACACCGCCTGGCTGTGGCGCGCAGCAGAGCTCGACGAGCTGGCCTGGCAGCAGGAGTTCGGCCGCAAGCACGACCGCTCCGGCCTGGTCTGCGAGGCCAACGTCTTCCGCTACCGCCCGGTGCTGACCCCGCTGCAGGTGCGCATCGCCTCGGACGCCGCGCTTCGCGACGTCTCCCGCCTCGCCCTCGCCGCCACCCGCACCGACTCCCCGGTGCGCTTCAGCGCCGCCCCGGAGAAGGCTGCGGAGCTGCGTGGACTGGGCTTTAAGGTCGACGCCGTGGAAGCAGAAACCTTCGCCCGTGAGGTCGCTCGCCTAGAGTCGGGCCGCGTGCGCGTCGTTGGCTCCGTGGAGCCGGGCCTCTTTGAGGCGGCGGTGGAATCCAACTCCGTGGTCTTGGACCAGCCGGTGTTGGCCGATGGCCGCCGCGAGCTTCTACCCTTCCTCCTGGAGCAGGCAGTCTCGGTGACGATGCACCGCTTCGGCATCATCCGCCAGGTAAGCAGCATCCGCGCATAACTCGTTTCCTGCGCTCATATGAGAAGATGTAGCGCATGAGAAACAACAATGGTGACGGTGCCCGCCCGGGCACCGACCCCCAGCCCTCCACTGCCTCTGACGCGGCGGCTTCTGCCGCCGCAGAACCGTCCGCTGCTGCCAAGCCCATTAGCGAAGAAGCCACCCTCCACCCCTCAGAGACCGACGACAAGTCCCGTGTCCTCGGCCGCGATGCCATTTCTCTGGCGAAGATCTGCCTGATCTTCATCATCGTGGTCGCAGGCGTCGGCCTGGCCGGCTACCTGCTGAAGTTCATCTGGGTAGGCCTGCTGCCGGTCATCCTGGCCATTTTGGTGTGCACGGTGCTCTTCCCCGTGACCAACTGGTTGCGTGCGCATAAGTTCCCCCGTGCGCTGGCCGCTATCACCACGCTGCTGGGCTTTTTGGCCATCATTGGCGGCGTGTTCGCGGCGATGGCCCCGGTGGTCTCCTCTCAGGGTGCGTCCCTGGTCAGCCAAGCTGAGAGCGGCTTGAACAAGCTCGTCGATATGGCCAAGGACCTGCCCTTTGAGATTGATGCGGCGAAGGTGCAGGAAGTGCTCGATGACGCCATGACCTTCATCAAGGGCCAAGCTTCCAACATTGCCACCGGGGTGATTTCCGGCGTATCGATGGCCAGCTCCATCGCCATGGCGCTCGCCATCATGCTCTTCGTAGCCTTCTTCATCCTCAAGGACGGCGACAAGTTCCTGCCATGGCTGCGCACCTACTCCGGCTACTCCGCGGGCTGGCACGCCACTGAGCTGCTGACTCGCGTGTGGAATACATTGTCTGGCTTCATTCAGGCACAAGCAGCCGTCGCGGCTGTCGACGGCCTCCTCATCGGCCTCGGCCTCTGGGTCCTCCAGGTTCCGCTGGCTCTCGTCATCGGCGTGGTGACCTTCTTCGCCAGCTTCATCCCAGTCATCGGTGCGGTCACTGCGGGTGCTTTGGCCGTCATCATCGCGCTGGTTTCAGATGGCCTCACCAAGGCTCTCTTGGCACTCGCCCTCATCATCATTGTGCAGCAGGTGGAGGGCAACGTGCTCCAGCCAATGCTGCAGTCCAAGGCCATGGGCCTGCACGCAGCAATGGTGCTGCTCTCCGTGACCGTGGGTTCCGCCCTGGCGGGGATCATCGGCGCTTTCCTGGCCGTGCCGGTGGCTGCCACGATTGCCGTGGTCTTCCGCTACCACCAGGAGATGGCCAGCCTGCGCGCCGGCGAAATCGAAGCCAAGAACATCAAGATTTCCACGTCAGAGGGCCACGACACCGTCATGGAGCTCTACGAGAACCTGGAAGCCAGCAGCGCCCGCTAGCCACACAACCGGCTCATGGCTCTAGCCTCCCCGGCCGTGCAACTGCCCTAGCTGCCAAACTTCTGCCCCGCCACCCGCGGCGGGAGCAATGGTTTTGGCAACTAGGGCACTTTCCGTATGTGGGGTCTAATCCGCGGTTACCGTGCCGAAAGCGACGGCCAGCTCCTCCGCAGCGCGGTCGAGCACCGAGGCCCACGAGCCATAGGATTCCTCATTTGCGGTATCCGATACCTGCTTAAGCAACGTGCACGGCACACCGAACTTTCGGCACACCGCGGCGATGGCGTAGCCCTCCATATCGCACAGCGCGGAATCTTGGGCAAGGCGCGTGCGGGTAGGGGTGTCCGAGATGAAGGAATCGCCCGTCGCCAGAGTCTCAGTGGGCAGCTTTCCGGAGGTCTCTAACTCAATGACCTCGGGGAGGAGATAACGAGAGACGTCGCTGAGCACCTCCAAGTGGAAATCGTGCTTGCAAACGTGGGAGATCTCGAAGACGCCAGCAAGATCGTCGCGAAGCGCGCCCGCAGTACCAATGTTGATGACGCGCTCCGGCAGCTGCTGCGCTGAGGCCAAGACCGACGTCAACTCGATGGCGGCGGGTACCGTGCCAATACCCGTGATAAGCAGCGGTGCTCCTTCCGGTACATGCGCGGCTTCAGCGTCCACGGCGGCGACGAACAAGGTACGACCAGAAAGATTCTCCATGCCTGCGAGACTACCTTCTGGCCCGAGGAATGCTCTCCACAACTCTGTTCTGAGCGTTGCGGCCACTTGTAGGGTCTGGAACCACACCGAGACCTCAGAAAGGAGAACACCATGTTCACCCCACGAGTATTCGCCGCAGCGGCACTGCTCTGCTTCCCCCTTATCGCGTGCAGCACCCCTGAAGAAGCCCAGGCCAGCCCCGTAGTCTGCGAGGCAGGAAACGCCCAGGCGGCTTTCAACGACAACATCGCGCAGGTTCCGCAGTGGAATGGCCACAACTGGGCACTGGTTGATTCCTCCCACTTCGATCCCTGCGCGAGCTTAAGCTGGCAGACCATTTCCATCGAGGGCGCAACGGCTTCCTCGCCGCACCACATCATGCTCTTCCACTACGGCCAGTACCTCGGTACCGCCACCGCTGAGCCCTATGGCTTCTTCCCCAGCGTGGAGCGGGTCAATGGCAACGAGATTTCCGTGACCTACCACTGGCCACAAGAAGGCGATGCCAATGCCGCACCGACGGGCGAGACACACGCTGGCTTCCGTTGGGACGAGGCCCAGCACAAAGTCATCATGAGCGGCGATGTTCCGCCGATGGGCTAGATAAGATAGAGCCAATCGTGCGCCGTAGATGAGGCGCACAATTTAAGGAAGGAACATCAATGCTTAGGTCCGCCTTCATCGGCGCTGCCCTTATTTGCCTCCCGCTGGCCGCCTGTTCCCAGGACAACGCGGCGCAGGATTCTGCGGACTCGCCGATGTTCAATTCCGTGCAGAGCAGCGCAACGGATAGCACTCCGGATAACGCAGAGGGCGCCGAGGGCCCCGCTGCATCGTCGCCGGCCGCGGGTGCCTCGCCGACGTTGCCTGCCGAGTCCCCTACAGACGATGCGGAATCCTGCCAGGATATCGACGCCCACGCGGCCTATGAATCAGGCATTGGCACGATTCCACCGTGGAATGACAACAACTGGACGCTGGTGGATTTCTCGCAGTTCGATCCCTGCGCGGAGCTGAGCTGGCAGACCATCAGCATCGAGCGCGGAACGTCCTCCTCGCCGTACCACATCATGCTCTTCCACAAGGGCGAGTACCTGGGCACCGCCACCGCCGAGCCCTATGGTTTCTTCCCTACCGTCGAGCAGGTCAGCGGCAACGAAATCGCCGTGACCTACCACTGGCCGCGCGAGGGCGAATCCAATGCGGGGCACACCGGCGAAACGCATGCCGGCTTCCGTTGGGACGACGGCCAGCAGAAGGTCATCATGTCTGGCGACGTCCCGCCGACAAGCTAGCGCGGCGGTTCGCCACCGTTAGCGCAGGCGCTGGCCCACAAACCCCGCGGCCAGTGTGTTGCCGCTCGACTGATCAATGAGCAGGAAATTGCCCACCGCGCCGCGGGCGGCGTAGTCCTCCATGGGAAGCTCCGCCTGCGTCTGGACGGTGATGAACGCGATGTCATTGAGTGCCGCGGATTCCGGGGCCTCAACATCGGCCACGCCATCCAAATCCAGCACCCGATCAACCGAGGCCACCCGGGCCTTGACCAGGGCGGCACCATAACGCAGCTTCACCATCTGGCCTGCGCGCAGCTCCTTGTCCGTGAGGACCACCGCGGTGGCGGCGAATTCGCGCACCTCCTCCGGGCGCTGTGTGCCGGCGATGAGGTCGCCGCGGGCCAAGTCGATTTCGTCGGCCAGCCGCAGCACCACGGAGTCGCCGGCGCGCGCCACCTCATCGGATCCAAGCGGGCCATCGGTGGTATCAATCGCGGTAACCGTCGACGTCCTCCCGCCCGGCAGGGTCACCTCATCCCCCACCGCCACGTGCCCGGCCTTCACGCGCCCGGCATAGCCACGGTAGTCAGTGGCGTGCTCACGGATGACGTATTGGATGGGGAAACGCAGGTCCAGGTCATCGGCGCGGCCGGTGACCACGGGGACGGTCTCCAGCGTGTCCAGGACCGTCGGGCCCTCATACCAGTCCATGTTGGTGGAGCGTTCCACCACGTTATCGCCCTTGAGCGCAGAAATCGGGATGACCACCGAATCCGTAATGCCCAGGCGCGCGGCGACCTCGTTGAACTCCGCCTCAATCGCGCGGAAGGTGGCCTCGTCGTAGTCCACCAGGTCGATCTTGTTCACACCCAGAATCACGTGGCGCACGCCCAAAAGCGCGGCAACGTTGAGGTGGCGGCGGGTTTGCTCGACGACGCCATTGCGGGCGTCGACAAGCAGCACCATCACCTGGGACGTGGACATGCCGGTTACCGTGTTGCGCGTGTACTGCACGTGGCCCGGGGTATCAGCGAGGATGAAAGTGCGCTTATCGGTGGCGAAGTAGCGGTAGGCCACGTCGATGGTGATGCCCTGCTCGCGCTCGGCGCGGAGGCCGTCGACAAGCAGTGAGAGGTCCATGCCGTCGAAGCCGCGGTCGGCAGAAGAACGCTCCATGGATTCCACCTGATCCGCGAGCACGGACTTGGTGTCATAAAGCAGGCGGCCCACGAAAGTGGACTTGCCGTCATCGACGGAACCGGCGGTGCACAGGCGCAGGGTATCGCGCTGTTTGAGCGCGCCGACATTCGGCGCAAGGGTAGTCGTCATCAGAAGTAGCCTTCCTTCTTGCGGTCCTCCATGGCGGACTCGGACAATTTGTCATCGGCGCGGGTGGCGCCGCGCTCGGACAGGGTGGAAATGGAGATTTCCGCGAGCACCTCATCGGGCGAGGCGGCGGTGGATTCCACGGCACCGGTGCAGGACATATCCCCCACGGTGCGGTAGCGCACGGTGCGGGTCTCCAGCGGCTCATCCTCGCGCGGGCCGCCCCACTCACCTGGGGTCAGCCACATGCCGTTGCGGTTAAATACCTCGCGCTGGTGCGAGTAGTAGATGGAGGGAAGCTGCAGGTTGCGCGCACCGATGTACTCCCAAATATCGGACTCGGTCCAGTTGGAGATGGGGAAGACGCGGACGTTTTCGCCGGCCATCTTGCCGCCGTTGTAGAGGTCCCACAGCTCCGGGCGCTGGCGGCGCGGGTCCCAGCCGCCGAAGGAATCGCGGATGGAGAAGATGCGTTCCTTGGCGCGGGCGCGTTCCTCATCGCGGCGCGCACCGCCCAGGACGGCGTCGTAGCCGCGCTCGGCGATGGTCTCCACCAGCGGCACGGACTGCAGCGGGTTGCGGGTGCCATCGGGGCGCTCCTGCAGGTCGCCGCGGTCGATCCAATCCTGGACGTGGGCGACGTGCAGGCGCGCGCCAGTCTCGGCGACGAGCTGATCGCGGAAGTCGATGACCTCGGGGAAGTTGTGGCCGGTATCGACGTGGATGAGCTCGAACGGAACGGTCGCCGGCGCGAAGGCTCGGCGGGCCAGCTCGAAGACCACGACGGAGTCTTTGCCGCCGGAAAAGAGCAGGCCTACCTTGTCGAATTGTCCGGCGACTTCGCGCAGGATGTGGAGGGATTCGTTCTCTAAGTCTTTAAGGTGTGGTGAAAGAGTCATTATTCGTGCAACCCGCATTCTGTCTTGCCGTCAGCGAAAACGCGCCCGGAGCGCGCATCCTCGCCCTCGCCTACCGGGAAGGTCAGCGGCGCGCAGCCGATGGAGCGGTAGCCCTGCAGGGTGAGGGGGTGGATGATGAGATCGTGTTCCTTGATGTAGGCGTCGGTGTCGTCGAGGTCCCAGGTAATAATCGGGGAAATCTTCAGCCGGCCCGTGCGGTCCAGGCTCAGCGCCGGGGCGGTGGCGCGGTGCTCGGAATCGGCGCGGCGCAGGCCGGTGACCCAGCCGACGTACGGGTCCATGGCCATATTGAGCGGCTCCACCTTGCGCATGCGGTTATAGGCCGCGACATCGCGCGCGTACAGGCGCGAGCCATAAATCTTGTCCTGCTCCTCGGGGCTCAGCAGCGGGCGCACTGTCACCAGCGGTAGATCCGCATAGCGCTTGGCGACGTCCCCCGCTACCTCCAACGTCTCCGGAAAGTGCCAGCCGGTGTCGATAAAGAGCAGGTCGGCGTCGAGGTGCGCTTGGTGTGCGAGCTCGGCCAGCACGGTGTTTTCCATGGACATCGTGACGGCAAGCCGGCCCGGCGCGTGCTCGGCGGCCCAGGCGGTAATTGTTTCGGCGGAGGCGTCGTGGAGCTTATCGGCCCACTCCTCGACGAGTTCCTGGTTGCGCTGGGCCACGGCAGGTTCCAGCGGCGCGGTGTCGCGGGTGCCTTCGGGGCTAATGCTGGGGTCACGGTAGTCGCCGCGGGCCAGCAGGTTGAGCGGTTCGGTCATGACTCCTCACATTAAAGGGAGCTGGGCGTGCGTGCAGCCCCACAGAGGGGTGCGAGGGCTGTGAGCTTGGGTACTAGGAAGAATAAAAATTAGCCAGAATGAACCGAGCGGACTAGATTTACAGACTAGATAGTCTAGTTTTATCGAACTGAAGGGGTTCTCATGCAGCGTGTTGCCATCGTCGGGGACGGCCCCGCAGCGCTCTCCACCGCCGAACGGCTCATCAGGGCCGGGCTGTGCGTAGACCTCTACTGCGAGCGCCCCGCGCCGTTTGGTTTGCTGCGCCGTTTCGCGGGGCTGTCCGGCGCGGAATCCGCCGCCTCGCCGTGCCCGAAGGGGACAACGCCGCGCCTGCGGCTCATCGGCAACGTGAGCGTGGGCTCTGGCCCGGACGCGGACATCAACCACACGGACCTCAACCAGCTCTCCGCCTCCGGCGACCGCCACCTAGTTTTGCTGGAGCTCATGGCCCGCGGCGTGGCCATCACCACGTGGGAAGGCCTCTGCCAGCTCACCGACGACGTCGAGGATTGGGCCGCCGTCACGGCACAGGCGCAGCGCGCGCCGGTCTGCTTCTAGCGCGCGAGCGCGCGAGCTAGTCGCTCGCGCAGCCATAAGGGAAGCCTGCTGCCGATACCCACGCTAGACGCGCTCGCGTCTAGCGGGATAGACTTGCGCGGTCAATGCTCTCCAGCGGCCCGGCGCGGCCGCCAACACGCACGAAACGCTGGCACATGGAACTCGTTCGCATCCTTCTATCCCGCTCCAAGCCGTACACCGGCTACGTCATCGCGGTGCTGCTCCTCCAAGCGCTCTCCACCGCGGCTACGCTCTACCTGCCTTCGCTCAACGCGAAGATCATCGACAGAGGCGTGGCCCAAGTAGACATCGACTACATCTGGCGCACCGGCGGCATCATGCTCATCGTGGCCTTCGTCCAAGTCCTCGCCGCCATCGCCGCCATCTGGTTCGGCTCCCGCACCGCCATGGGTCTGGGCCGCGACCTGCGCTCCGATATCTTCCGCCGCGTCACCCGCTACTCCGCCGAGGACATGAGCAACTTCGGCACCGCCACCCTCATCACCCGCGGCACCAACGACGTCCAGCAAATCCAGATGGTCTACATGATGATGCTCAACTTCATGGTCACCGCGCCGATCATGTCCATCGGCGGCGTCATCATGGCCATCCGCGAAGACGCCGGCATGTCCTGGCTCGTCGCGGTCTCCGTCATCGTGCTGCTCACCGCCATCTCCCTCATCATCGTCCGGCTCATGCCGCTCTTCCGCGCCTGGCAAGGCAAGCTCGACGTCATGAACGGCACCCTGCGCGAACAAATCGCCGGCATCCGCGTCGTCCGCGCCTTCACCCGCGAGGAGCACGAAGCCGAGCGCTTCCGCACCGCCAACCGCGACCTGACCAACCTCTCCCTGAAGGTCGGCCAGCTGTTCATCCTCATGTTCCCCATCATCACCGTCATTCTCAACGTGGCCACCGGCGCGGTTCTCTGGTTCGGCGGCCACCGCGTGGACGAAGGCCTCGTGGAGGTCGGCTCACTGACCGCCTTCCTGCAGTACCTGCTGCAGATCCTCGCCGCAGTCATGATGGGCACCTTCATGGCGATGATCCTCCCGCGCGCGGTCATCTGTGCGCGCCGCATCACCGACGTCCTCGAGCACGAGCCCTCCATCACCGAGCCGACCCACCCCCGCACCCCGGAGCGCTCCGCGGGCGTCGTCGAGTTCGACGACGTCACCTTCCAATACGCCGGCGCCGAAGCGCCCGTGCTTCACGACGTCTCCTTCACCGCCACCCCCGGCACCACCACCGCGCTTATCGGCGCGACTGGTTCCGGCAAGACCACCGCGCTCTCCCTCATCCCGCGCCTCTACCTCCCCACCGAGGGCCGAGTGCTTCTCGACGGCACCGATATCGCCGACATGGCGCGGAAGGACGTCGTCAAGCGTGTAGGCCTCGTGCCGCAGAAGCCCTACCTGTTTAGCGGCACCGTGGCCTCCAACCTGCGCCTGGGTGCGCCGGAGGCCACCGACGAGGAGCTGTGGAACGCGCTGCGCGTGGCGCAAGCTGACTTTGTTGAGGACCTCGACATGCACATCGCGCAGGGCGGCACCAACGTCTCCGGTGGCCAGCGCCAACGCCTGTCCATCGCGCGCATGCTCGTCGCCCGCCCGTTGGTGTACCTCTTTGATGATTCCTTCTCCGCGCTGGATGTGCTGACGGATGCCGCGGTGCGCTCCGAAATGCGCGAGTACACCGCGGAGGCGACAACCATCATTGTGGCGCAGCGCGTGAGCTCGATTGTGGATGCAGATCAGATTTTGGTCATGGACGCTGGGCGCGTCGTGGCCCGCGGCACGCACGGGGAGTTGCTCGAGTCCTCCGAGACGTACCGCGAGATTGTGGAATCCCAGAAGACCTCGGAGGTGGCATAAATGGCTGAGCAGGATAACGCTACGTTGAGTGAAGACACCACAATCGAGGAGAAGACCGGCGAGAACGCCCCGCGCAAGGCCAAGAACTTCTGGCCCTCCGCCAAGCGCCTCTTTGGTCTGCTTGCGCCGTTTAAGGTGCAGCTGTTTGCGATTGCGGCGATGAACATCATCTGTGTGTTCCTCGCCGTGGCCGCGCCGAAGGTGATGGGCAAGGCCACCGACGTCATTTTCTCCGGCGTCATTTCCCGCCAGCTACCCGCTGGGATGAGCAAGGAGCAGGCCATCGCGGCGCTGCGCGCGGGCGGGCAGGATAAGTTCGCCGACATGGCTTCCGCCATGGACTTGAACCCTGGCTTCGGCATCGACTTCTCCACGTTGGGCACGATTATCGGCATCGTGATTGCGATGTACGTGGTGTCCTCGCTCTTCCAGTGGTGGCAGGGCTACTTGCTCAACTCCATGGTCATGAAGATCGTCTTCGACCTGCGCGAGAGCATCGAGGCCAAGCTCAATGCGCTGCCGCTGAATTACTTTGATACGCAGTCGCGCGGCGATCTCCTCTCGCGCACCACCAACGACGCCGATAACATCCAGTCCGCCTTGCAGCAGGCCATTTCGCAGCTGTTTTATAACCTGCTCATGGTCGTGGGCATCACGGTCATGATGTTCACCGTGTCCTGGCAGCTAGCGCTCGTGGCGCTGCTGGCGCTGCCGCTGACGGCGGTGGTCATCGCGGTGATTGGCTCGCGCGCGCAGAAGCAATTCAAGGCGCAGTGGAAGGCCACCGGTGACCTCAACGGGCAGGTGGAGGAAGCCTTCTCGGGCCACGACCTGGCGACCGTCTTCGGGCGCATCGATTCCATGACGGAGGACTTTGATAAGCGCAACGAGGAGCTGTTCCGCTCCGCGTCGCTGGCGCAGTTCCTGGCTGGAATGATGATGCCGATCATGCAGTTCATCTCCTACCTGTCCTACGTGGTCATCGCGGTACTCGGTGCGTTGAAGGTGGCCTCCGGCACGCTGACGTTGGGCGGCGCGCAGGCCTTCATCCAGTACTCGCGCGAGTTCAACCAGCCGCTGGGCCAGCTGGGCGGCATGATGCAGCAGGTGCAGTCGGGCGTGGCCTCGGCAGAGCGCGTCTTCGAATTCCTCGACGCCGAGGAAGAGCCCGCCGAGGAGTCCACCTCCCGCCTCGGCGGCCGCGCGAAGGGCCTCGTGGAGTTCGAAGACGTCGACTTCTCCTACAGCCCCGACAAGCCGCTCATCCAGGACCTCAACCTGCGCGTGGAGCCCGGCCAGACCGCGGCCATCGTCGGCCCCACGGGTGCTGGCAAGACCACGCTGGTCAACCTCATCATGCGCTTCTACGACATCGATTCGGGCACCATCCGCCTCGACGGCGTGGACACCGCGCAGATCTCGCGCCGCGAGCTGCGCTCCCAGGTGGGCATGGTGCTGCAGGACGCCGTGGTCTTTGAGGGCACCATCATGGACAACATTCGGTACGGCCGCCTCGACGCCACCGACGAGGAGGTCATCGCCGCCGCGAAGGCCACCTACGTGGACCGCTTCGTCCATTCCCTCCCCGATGGCTATGACACCAAGATTGACCAGGATGGCGGCGCGATTTCCGCCGGCGAGCGCCAACTCATCACCATCGCCCGCGCTTTCCTGGCGCAACCGGCGCTGCTCATCCTCGACGAGGCCACCTCATCCGTGGATACCCGCACCGAGGTGCTCGTTCAGCAGGCCATGAATGCGCTGCGCGCGGACCGCACCTCCTTCATCATCGCGCACCGCCTGTCCACGATTCGCGACGCCGACCTCATCATCGTCATGGAAGAAGGCTGCATCGTCGAACAAGGCACCCACGCCGAGCTTCTCGACGCCCACGGCGCCTACTGGCGTCTCCACCAGTCCCAGTTCCGCGAGGACTAGCGCTAGTCGACCGTCACGGACATTATCGGGGCCGAGAACGTGTCGCCCGTGAGGTTCGCCAGCTCGAGGGTGACGTCAGTGAGGGAAAGGTGTTCCATGAGGGCGTCGGGAAGCTCAGCGTCTGGGACAGGATTCGGCTGGGGTATACCGAGCTGGTCGAGGACGGCATTAATGTCACCGCCGGTGAGGTCTGCCGTGACGGGCACGGTGCGCGCGCCTTCGACGGTGGGCGTGGCGGTCAGCGAGGTCGCCACGATGCGCGCGGGCTCCACCGTCGTTATGGCCCCGCCGGTGGTGAGCAGCCCATCACCGGCGTTGCCCGGCAGCGTGATGGCAAGGTTGCGCACGGCAAGGCGCTCGCCGGTGAGCTCGATAACGCGCACCTCGCCGTCGCGGGTGGGCATCGTACCCAATGTGGCTTTCACGTTCCCCATCAGAGTCACCTCGTCCGCTCGCACGGTGGAAAAATAAGGCTGCGCTGGGGCAACCTGCGCCCCGACTGGTCCCGCGCTGCTCACCAGGATCTGCGCGCTGAGCACGGCTACCCCGACCTTCACGCGCGCCGGTCGGGCAGCTTCGCGCCTCGAAGCGTTAACCATCGCTGGGCTCCCAGGCCAAGGTCAGCGCGCCGCCGATGATGCCGAGTAGCGAACCGATGAGAAAGCCTCCCAAGTTGGAGGTGGGAAGCGCGATGACCGCCACGATGATGCCCAGTACCCCCAGATACGTCGCAGTGGTGGGACGGAACCACGCGCCAAGGCCAAACATGACCAGCAACGCCCCGATAAGCAGGGTGGACACACCCGACACGGTAGAAATCATGACGAGCAGGTCCGAGATCTGCACCGTGAAGTAGGCCGGCATAGCGATGACGATGCCCGAAAGAATGAGCAGCAGCCCCGGAATAAACGGCCGCCCGGCGCGCCACGTCTTAAACCGCCCCCACGCCCCGCCTGTGGCTGCCGCGGGAGCTACAGCCTGGTCAACATCGAGAGAATCCGGCGCTTCTGCTCCATGCAGTGCTGCGTCGGAATCCCTAGCGTGATCAGCAGACATTGCCGCGGCCCCGCTCCACAGATACGCCCACATTCTTTGCGGATAGCGTCTTCGCGCCTATGGAGGTGGCGCGCACGTCGTCGGCAGTCAGCGAAACCTGCTTGGCATAGAGGCCCCACGTTCCCGGGTCGGCGGACTGGGACAGCTGGCTGGCGTCGATGCCCACGTTCGCGTCCTGCATGACCAGCGAGCCCTCGATATTCGACGCACCAACGAGGAGACCAGTGGCCTCCACACTGTTATCGCCCTTCGCCTTGAGCGCGAGCGTGGACTCCCCCACCGCAGGCAGGTCAGTGGTGACATAAAGACACAAATCCGAGGCCACGGCGTGTTCCATCTTCAGCCGCGCGGTGGGAACATCCTCCTCGCCCTTCTTGTCGCTATCCACAAACAAGGAAAAGCCATCGCCTTCCAAGTGACGAATGTTGACGTTGAAGAACGTACCCGAGAGCGCCAGATTCGCCGTCAGACCGCCCTGCGCAACCGCAACTCCGGCCACTCCGAATGCTGCGAAGCCCGCAACGAGGCCCACCGCGGCCTTCGGAACATTGATTCTGCCCACAACGCCTCCTGAATTCTTAGCCCTCAAGATGATAGCTGAATGCTGACTCACTGATTTGGGGCCGGGGGATTTAAGGTAGGAGGCACGCACAGCAGCAATTAAAGGAGCGCGCATGTTCGGCTGGGTTGCCATCGCCGCATCGATCCCGGTGTGGCTGTACTTTTTCTACCGCCTCACGGCGCTGTTTCGGTTTATCCGCTCCGGCGGGCCCACGCAGCTGAACCGTACCGACCGGCCCCTGGCGCGCCTTGGTCGCGTGCTCATCGAAGTCTTCGGCCATACCCACTTCAAAGGCCGCCCGCTGGTCAACGCCGCGCACTGGCTCGTCATGGTGGGCTTCCTCTTTGGCGCCATCGTGTGGTTCGAGGCCTATATCCAAACCTTCGCGCCCGATAAGGGCTGGCCGTGGCTCGGCGACTGGCCGGTGTACCACTTCATCGAAGAGGTCCTCGCCATCGGAACCGTGCTGGGCATCTGCTTCCTCATTGGCGTGCGCCTCAAACTCGGCCATACCGACCGCGGCAGCCGCTTCTACAACTCGCAGGTCTTCCCCGCACGCCTGGTGGAGGCCATCGTCTTCCTCGAAGGCCTCGGCATGCTCGCCGTCAAGGCCGCCGCCATCGCCACGTACGGCGGTGGCTCCCCGTGGGCTGATTTCTTGACGATGCGTGTGGCGGGGATGATGCAGGCGTCGCCAAGCATGGTGCAGTTCTTCGCCCTGGTGAAGCTGCTCACGGGCCTAGTGTTCATCGCGTGCATCGCCCATTATTTCCAGTGGGGCGTGATGTGGCACCGCTTCCTGGCCTTCTTCAACATCTTCTTCCAGCGCAACGCCGACGGTGAGAAGGCGCTCGGCGCGCTACCCACGCCGGACTTGGAGGACCTCGAACCGGGGAGCTGGAAAATGCTTCTCGACGCTTCCTCCTGCACCGAATGCGGCCGCTGCCAGGACCTGTGCCCCGCATGGAACACCGAGAAGCCGCTGAGCCCGAAGAAGCTCATGATGGACCTGCGCCAGGGCGCGCTGGATAATTACAACCCGCATGAGGGGCTCAACGTGCTGGCGATGGCGGGCACGATTGATGATGACGTCCTGTGGTCTTGCACCAACTGCGGTGCGTGTGTGGACCAGTGCCCGGTGGATATCGAGCACATCGACCATGTGGCTGACCTGCGTCGGTTTAAGGTGCTGGCGGAGTCCGACTTCCCGTCGGAGCTGACCGGGCTGTTTAAGAACATGGAGACGAAGGGCAACCCGTGGGGGCGCAACGCCTCTGAGCGCCGCGCGTGGATCGATGAGGCGCGTTCCGACGGCATCGAGGTGCCGATCATCGGCGAGGACGCTGCGGATTTTTCGGACCTGGAGTACCTGTTCTGGGTCGGTTGCGCGGGTGCCTACGACGACAAGGGCCGCGCTACGACGCGCGCGGTGGTGGACATGCTGCACACTGCGGGCGTGAAGTTCGGTGTGCTGGCCACGGGCGAGACCTGTACCGGTGACCCGGCGCGCCGTGCTGGCAATGAGTTCCTGTTCCAGGTGATGGCGGAGCAGAATGTTGCCACGCTTAACGACGCCTTCGCCGGCGTCCCCAAAGGCCAGCGCAAAATCATCACGACGTGCCCGCACTGCTTCAACACGATTCGCAACGAGTACCCGGATTTCGACGGCCACTTCGACGTTTTGCATCACACGCAGCTGCTCAACCGTTTGGTGCGGGAGAAGCTGCTCGTGCCGGTGCCGCGTTCCCCGGAGAACCGCCGCCCCGTTACGTATCACGACCCGTGCTTCCTGGGTCGCCACAACAAGGTCTTCGACCCGCCGCGTGAGCTCGTCGAGGCGACCGGTGCTTCGCTGGCGGAGATGGACCACAACCGCGACGAAGCCTTTTGCTGCGGCGCCGGTGGTGCGCGCATGTTCATGGAAGAAAGCTTGGGGCGACGGGTTAACGAGTTCCGCTCGGAGCAGGCCGTGGCGACCGGTGCCGAGCAGATTGCGACGGGCTGCCCGTTCTGCAACGTCATGCTGACGGGTGGCGTGAAGTCCATCGCGCCGCAGACACAGGTCAGCGATGTGGCGCTCATGCTTCGCGACGCCATTGCCCCCTCCGGCGACCTTCCCGCCCCGCGCGAGAAGGCCTTCCTCGACACTCCCCGCCGCCTGCCCGTGGAAGATTCCACCGCGCCTTCCCCGGAAACACTCGCTGCGGAATCTGCCCCAACAAGCTCTCCGCAGGCCCCCACCGCTGCACCAAGTACGTCTGCGGCGCCGACACCTCCGACTGCCCCCAGCGCGCCCGCAGCTCCGTCTGCGCCGAGCGCACCGCAAGCGCCCGCCGCGCCCAGCGCACCACAGGCAGTGCCAACGTCCCCTGCCGCGCCGAGCGCACCTACGGCGCCATCCGCTGCACCGCAGGCACCATCAACGCCGGCTGCCCCCAGCGCGCCGAACACGCTTGCAGCACCCTCGACTCCATCTGCGCCACAAGCGCCCTCTGCTCCCAGTGCACCACAGAGTCCATCTGCTCCAACGGCTCCCAGTGCACCGCAGGCCCCAGCTGCGCCACATGTCGCAGGAGCTCCAACCGCTCCTACAGCGCCGAGTGCTCCCAAAGCACCTACCGCACCGTCCGTGCCAGACGCACCCGCAGCTCCATCTGCACACACTCCGGCACCGAACGCAGCCTCTGTACCGCAGGCACCAGCCGCGCCCCAGGCGCCCGGTGTACCATCGTCGCCAAACGCTGCAGCTGTACCGACTGCACCGGCGGCACCCAAGGCTGCAACAACGCCAAGCGCTCCCGGTGCACCGGCGGCCCCAGCGTCAAACGTTCTCGGTGCTCCCGCTGCACCAAACGCACCGCAAGCGCCCGCAGCACCAAGCGTTCCCGCCGCCCCGAACACGCCAACAACGCCTCAGGCACCAGCTGCCCCTTCAGCGCCGCCTACGCCCAGCGCTCCAGCGGCGCCGAGTGCGCCAAACACGGGGTGCGTGCCGAAGGCTCCGGATGCGCCAACTACCCCGCCGAAGGCTCCGGGGGCGTCGGAAAGCGAGGACTAGTGCGACGTCCGCCACACCACCGCCGCGCAGGGTAGGCGAGCTTTATATCGCACAGGTACGCTCTACTCCATGCAATCTGACGTGACCTACGTCCTCGCCTCGGGCGAGACCAACTACACCAACTCGCTGGTGTCCTTCGCATGGATTATGGCGGTGGCGCTGCTGGCGCCGTTGGTGTCTCATGCCCTGGGCAAGAAGATGCCGGCCGTGGCGCTGCTGATTTTCTTCGGCATGCTCATCGGCCCATCGATGTTGGACCTAGCAAATGAGGACCCCGGCATCGGGATGCTCAAGGAACTCGGCGTTGGCGCGCTGTTCCTGCTTGCGGGCTTTGAAATTGACCTCGCCACCCTGAAGTCGAAAGAAGCCGCGACGGGGCTCTCCACCTGGCTCATCTGCATGGTGGTGTGTGGTGTTGGTGCCTACTTCCTCATGGACGACATCCCCGGCGCCATCGTCATGGCAATTGCTTTGACGTCGACGGCCCTGGGCACCATCACGCCGATGCTCAAACAGGACAAGCTGCTTGGCACGCGGGTAGGCGATTCCGTGGTCATCCACGGCGCCATCGGTGAGGTCGCGCCGATTACCGCGATGGCGCTCCTTTTGGGAACGCGCTCCACCTGGGCAACGATGCTGATTCTTCTCGCTTTCATCGCGATTGCCGTGGCTGTCGCTGTCATGCCTTTTGCCATAACCACCCTCATGCCGTGGTTCAAGGAAGCATTCATCTCCGGGGCGGGCTCCACTAACCAAACCATCATGCGCCTCATCATTTTGATTCTGGCGATTCTCATGGCGGTCACGGCGGTCTTTGAGCTCGATATCGTGCTGGGTGCCTTCGCGGCGGGCATCATCTTGAACCGCATCGTGCCCGACGAGTTTCATAAGGGCTTGGAGAACCGCCTCGACGTGGTGTTTTATTCCATGCTCATCCCCGTCTTCTTCGTGGTCTCTGGCATGGCGATTGACTGGAAAGTCATCGTGGACGAACCCCTCAAGGTCCTCGGCATTCCGCTGCTCATCTTGGTCACCCGCGGCCTGCCGGTGTTCCTGCGCGAGAACATCCACCAGACCGGCTCCGACGTCGAAACCACCCGCGAGCGCATCCAGGTGGCCCTTTACGCGGCGACCGGCCTGCCCATCATCGTGGCGGTGATGACGCTTGCGGTGGGTTCGGGCATCGTCGATACAGAAATGGCCTCGATCTTCATCGCCGGCGGTGCCCTCACCGTCGCAATCTTCCCGTTCCTCTCCGGCCTCGTGCGCGAAAAGGCGGAAGAAAAGGGCTGATAGAATATAGGGCGTGACTAATCCCTTCAGCATGCGGCTTTCCGACGCCGAACGGACCGACGCCGTCAACGACCTCGCCCAGGCGCTGGGTGAAGGCCGTCTGACCATGGATGAGTTTGAGGACCGCACCGACGCCGTCATGCGCGCCACTACCCGCCGCGAGCTGGCAGAAGTCTTCATGGATATCCCCACCAAGGCCAGCAGCGAGCTGAAGATTTACTCCCAGGGCGACGTCGCGCGCGCCTACCAGTCAACCCGGAAACCCCGCTTGGCCACCGCACTGGTTGGCTCCCTCGGGCTCCTTTTCGGAGCGATCGCATCCTTCGGCACCCTGTCCGGCGCCACCGCCGCACTCACCGGCACCGGCCTGCTTTTCCTCATCCCCGCGTTGTGGATCATGCTGTACGTGGCCAAGGTGGGCCCGGAGTCTTGGCACCTGCCCTCAGCGCGGCAGATTGAGCGCCAGCGCATGCGCGAGCTTAAGGCCGCGGGCGCCGAAGAACGCGCGCAGATGCGGGCGTTGGAGCAGGCGCAGTGGGCGGAGAGGCGTCGCCAAGCAAGTGAAATTACCGGGGATGCGATGAATCTGGCCAAACGCAAGCTGGAAGAGTGGAACCAGAAGTAACATATCCGGCATGACTCACAACCGGATTTTTGATCAATCCACCAAACTACAGGGCGTTGCCTACGATATTCGCGGCGAGGTTTCCACGGAAGCCGAGCACATGGAGCTCGACGGGCACAGCATTCTGAAGCTCAACACCGGCAACCCGGCGGTGTTTGGTTTCGATGCGCCGGATGTCATCATGCGCGACATGATTGCGGCGCTGCCGACCTCGCAGGGCTACTCCACGTCGAAGGGTATTATCCCGGCGCGGCGCGCGATTGTGACCCGCTATGAGCTGGAGGATTTCCCCAGCTTCGACGTCAATGACGTGTACTTGGGCAACGGCGTCTCCGAGCTGATTTCGATGGTGACACAGGCGCTGCTTGACGACGGCGACGAGGTTCTCATCCCCGCCCCTGACTACCCCCTGTGGACGGCGGCGACGTCGCTGGCGGGTGGCACACCTGTGCACTATCTGTGCGATGAGGAGGATGATTGGAATCCGTCCATTGAAGATATTCGCGCGAAAGTAACGGAGAAGACCAAGGCCATTGTGGTCATTAATCCGAATAACCCGACGGGTGCTGTGTACTCGCGTGAAACGCTGCAGAAAATCGTTGAGGTAGCACGCGAATACAATCTGCTGATTCTGGCGGATGAGATTTATGACCGCATTCTTTATGACGGCGCGAAGCACATTTCGATTGCCTCCCTGGCGCCGGACTTGCTGACGATCACGTTTAATGGCCTGTCGAAGGCCTACCGCGTGGCCGGCTACCGCGCCGGCTGGATGGTGCTGACGGGCCCGAAGTCCCATGCCCGCGGTTTCATTGAGGGTCTGGATTTGCTGGCGGGCACGCGCCTATGCCCGAATGTGCCGGCGCAGCACGCAATTCAGGTCGCGCTTGGTGGGCGGCAGTCGATTTATGAGCTCACCGGTGAGGGCGGGCGCTTGCTCAAGCAGCGCAACATTGCCTACGAGAAGCTCAATGAGATTCCGGGCGTGTCCGTAACGAAGCCGATGGGCGCGCTGTATTGCTTCCCGCGCCTGGACCCGGAGGTGTATGAGATTCACGATGACGCGAAGCTCATGCTCGACATCCTGCGCGCCGAGAAGATCCTCATGGTGCAGGGCACCGGCTTCAACTGGCCTACGCCGGATCACTTCCGCGTGGTCACGCTGCCGTGGGCTTCGCAGCTGGAGAACGCGATTGAGCGGCTCGGCAACTTCCTGGTGAGCTACCGCCAGTAGCACTGCACACTACTGACAACTAGGCTTCCCACAATCGGGCAGGAGCAAAGAGGCGCGCTCGGTTCAAAAGCGTGCGCGCCCCCTTGCCTCAAGCACTAGCGGTCGGGCGGAGCGGGGCTTCCCGGCTCGGAACGTGTCGGCGGCGTGGCGGGTTTGCGGGGAGGGGCGAATCCATGGCCCGTGCCGGCTGTCTCGTGTTCGCGGATGCGCTGGGCGCGCGGCGCGCGATGCGGGTGGGCCGGTTCCCGCGGATCGCGGGGGCCGGCCGGTACCCATTTAATCTTGCCGTTTTCGCGCACAATGCGGCCGCGACCCGGCAAGCCGTTGATGGCGTTGTGGTATTTGCACAGCGGAGTGAGGTTCTCGGGGTTCGTTTCGCCGCCGTGTCTCCATTCTGTGATGTGGTGTATCTGGGAATAATCGGCGCCGCACAGGCAGCGATCCCAGGCGCAGGTGGGTTGCTCACCGCAGGCCATGATGCGCTGCTTCTCCGAGGCGACGCGCTGGGTGCGGTGGAGTTCCACGGGGCCTTTGACGCGGTCAACAATCATGACGAGGCCTTCTTCGGCGAGCTCGCGCTCGATGAGCTCTTTGCCCGTGATCTTGGCGCCGTTGGATAGCTGAATCACTATATCCCCGAGGTCTGGGGCTGCGTTGTCCTGAGACTCGTCGGCGCAGCTACTGATAGTGGGCTGGTCCGAAGGAGAATTTGGGGCTATTGGAGCGGCGGAAGCAGGATCCGCGGAATCGGGGCGCGGGGTGGACGGGTCGCCCAAGCGTCCCAAGATTGTGGCGTACTCGGGAAGCTCCATGACGGCGAGGGTCTGGGCAACGGGGCGGGCGAGGCGGCCCTCGCGAAACGCGGCCGTGAAGGAACCCACAGGATCCTCCTCATCGATATTGGGCCGCAGGTCCTCGATGAGTGCAGCCGGAGCCGTGAGCGTGAGCTTGGATAGCTCCTTTCCCCGGCGAATTGTCACTCCCGGCTTCGGCGCGGGCGGCGGGCTGAGCTCGCGAATGCGCTTGCGCGCATAGCGGGCCACGGCCTTCTCATCGCCAGCGATTCCGCACAGCTCAATGCGCAGATCCCACGCCTGGTGCTGTTTCTTCAGCCTTCCTGCGAAGCGCTCAATGAGCAACAGCGTGGGCAGGTCGTGCCCATTGGCACGGGCGGCCGAAACGGCACGCGCCTGTTTGCGGGTGAAGGAGGTGGAGGCAAAGTAGACGTCGAAAAGCGCCAGCAGAGAGCGTGCCGCAGACTCCGGACCCCACACCCGAAGCTGCTCGAAGCTGAGCCCCGCAACGCCGGCGACGAGCTCGATGCCCGCCGCCTGGCTGCGAAGATGCGCTTCCACAAGGTTCATGCCAGCAACGCTAAACGCCCCACCCGCACCGCACAACGGCGCCGCCGCCAGCCTGTGGATAACTTGTTGATCGTGTCATCATTAGTTTTCTTTTTAATGAAACTCATTCACAATGATAGGCATGACTAACCTGAATCCGTGGCGTACTGGGCTCATCAGTTTTCTTAGCCTCTCCGCCCTGATAACGCTTGCGGGTTTGTTTCTACTACGCCCCACCACCCCGCCATCCGAGCACACCAGCGCCGATTTCTTCGCTACCTATGCGCTCAATCAGCCACAGGTGACCGGAACCGTCGACCGCATCGATCATCATCTTTGCAGCGATCCCCATGCCGGCCGGGCTTTCGACGAAGCCCCGCTCATCCCCGCCGAGGGCGACGACACCTCCTGCTCCCGCGCCCTCATTGACCTGACCTCCGGCGCAGACGCAGGCCGCAAGACGCAGCTCGTATTCTATGGCGTGGCCAGTGACCCGACCCTCCACCCCGGTGACGAGGTAATTCTGACAGTTTCCAGCGACGGCACCTATGCCTTCGCTGATTTTCAGCGCAATGGAAACCTTGCGTTGTGGGCTATCATCGCGGCCCTTGTCATCGTCGGCTTCGCCGCTTGGCACGGACTGCGCGCATTGGTGGGTCTTGTAATCAGCTTGGCAATCGTCTTCTTCTACCTCATCCCCTCCCTCATCGAGGGCCATTCGGCGCTGCCGCTGGCGCTCGTTACCTGCGCGGCCATCCTTTTCCTCGCCGTTCCTCTCGTGCACGGCGTGAACTGGAAATCCGCCTCCGCCCTGGGAGGAGCATTGGTGGCGCTGGCGTTGTCGGGGGCGTTGGGGTGGGCGTCGATAAGCAGCACGGCACTGACGGGTTCCAGCTCGGAGGATAACCTCAAGCTGCTGCTCTACATGCCGGGGGTTTCCGTCGTGGGAGTGCTGCTGTGTGGGTTCATTGTGGGCGCATTAGGCAGCCTCAACGATATCGCGGTGGCGCAGGCCTCCACCGTGCGCGAGCTCAACGCCGCCGACCCCACAGCCGGGCCCGGCGCGCTTTTCATGTCAGCCATGAAGGTGGGCCGCGACCATATCGCCTCCATGGTGTACACCATCGTGCTGACCTATACCGGCGCGGCCCTGCCGCTGCTCATGCTCATCACGGCGGCACAGCGCCCAGCCCTGCAGATCCTCTCCAGCGACCTCGTCGCCACGGAGGTTCTGCGTTCCCTGCTGGGTGCGATGGCCTTGACACTCGCGGTGCCGCTGACCACCGTGATTGCGGCGTTTACTGTGCCGGAAGGACGCGACCAAGCGCTTCGACGTTCCAGCCCGCAGCGCGCCAAGCATCGACGTTGAGCACGTTGCGGCCGTCGATGATGTGGCGGCGGGCCACGAGCTCACCGGCTTCCGCCGGGTCGAGGTCGCGGAATTCCTGCCACTCGGTGGCGAGGATGACCAGCTCGGTGTCCTTGAGTGCCGCGCTTGCCGACGCCGCGTAGTTCAACGTCGGGAACACCTTCTTGGCGTTCTCCATACCTTGCGGGTCATAGACCGTCACGGCGGCACCGGCCAGGGAGAGCGAACCGGCCACGGACAGCGCCGGCGAATCGCGGACGTCATCGGAGTTGGGCTTAAAAGCGCAGCCCAGCACGGTGACGCGGTGGCCGAGGAGGGAGCCGTCGAAAGCCTGCTTGGCCAGGTCCACGACGCGGTCGCGGCGGCGCATGTTGATGGCGTCGACCTCGCGCAGGAAGGTCAGGGCTTGGTCGGCGCCGAGCTCACCGGCGCGTGCCATGAAGGCGCGGATGTCCTTGGGCAGGCAGCCGCCGCCGAAGCCTAAGCCCGCGCCGAGGAATTTGCGGCCGATGCGCTCGTCGTAGCCGATGGCGTCGGCAAGCTTGACGACGTCCGCCCCTGCAATCTCGCAGATTTCAGACACGGCGTTGATGAAGGAAATCTTGGTGGCCAAAAAGGCGTTAGCGGAGACCTTGACCAGCTCGGCGGTCTGCAAGTCGGTCACGATGAACGGGGTGTTCTGTGCCAGTGGCTGGGCATAGACCTCGCGGGCAACCTCTTCGACGTTACTTACACCGTCGGCGAGCCCTGCCTCGCCGACGCCGAGGACGATACGGTCCGGGGTGATGGTGTCCTTGACCGCGTATCCCTCGCGCAGGAACTCCGGGTTCCAGGCAATCTCCACGCTGGTGCCCTCTGGGGCCAGTTCATCGGCCATCTCCTGCAGCCGCGCCGCGGTGCCTACCGGGACGGTGGATTTGCCGAAGATGATGTGCTCGCCCTTAAGGCGCGGTACGAGCTCCGTGATGACGGACTCCACGTAGGTGAGATCCGCGGCATAGGAGCCGTGGGCCTGCGGGGTGCCGACGCCGAGGAAGTGCACGTTGGCGAACTCCGCGGCGTCATCATAGCTGGTGGAAAAATCTAGGCGGCCGGCCTCGATGTTGCGCTCGAGTACCTCCGGCAGGCCAGGCTCGTAGAACGGCACGCGGCCGCCCTTCAGAGCTTCAATCTTGTTTTCATCAACATCTACACCGAGTACCTCGTGGCCGAGCTCCGCCATACAGGCGGCGTGTGTCGCACCTAGGTAGCCGGTACCAATAACAGTCATACGCATAACCGGCTATTTTAGGCGCTCCTGTGCCTGCTTGCCCGACGAGGTGCAGAATGTTTAGCGGAAGTTCAGATAGGACTTCGACGGTGTTGGCCCGCGCTGGCCTTGGTACTTCGAGCCCAGCACGCCGGAGCCGTACGGCGCCTCCGCCGGCGAGGACATCTTAAAGATGGCCAACTGGCCCACCTTCATCCCCGGCCACAAAGAAATGGGCAGGTTAGCGGTGTTGGACAGCTCGAGCGTGATGTGCCCGGAGAAGCCCGGATCGATGAAGCCCGCCGTGGAGTGCGTCAGCAGACCTAGGCGCCCCAGGGAAGACTTGCCCTCCAAGCGACCCGCCAGGTTCGCTGGCAAAGTGAACTTCTCCAGCGTGGCGCCCAGTACAAACTCACCTGGGTGCAGGACGAAGGCATCGCCCTCGGCCACCTCCACCTCGCTGGTGAGGTCCGGCATCTCCTGCTTGGGGTCGATATGCGTGTAGCGCGAGTTATTAAAGACGCGGAAGAACTTGTCTAGGCGCACATCGATGGATGATGGCTGGACCATCTTGGCGTCGAAAGGCTCGATGCTCAAACGCTCGGGAGCATCAGCGGCGATGGCGGCACGGATATCACGATCAGAAAGAAGCACGGTTGATAGTCTACCTCCCCACTGGGCCTTTTATGGCCTCGGGCGGCGGCGGTGCTAAGCTTTATGACGATGCACATTCTGCATTGCGCCGACGTAGTTTAATGGTAGAACTGCAGCTTCCCAAGCTGCTGGCGCGGGTTCGATTCCCGTCGTCGGCTCCACTTATCTTTCCAGCTCATGGACTAATTTCATACCTGCAGGATGGACCATGACAGCCCCTATCTTCACGCCGAAAACCACAGCGGAGCTTCGCTCTGAGCGTGAGCATATACTTCAAGATCTTGCGCCCCGCACAATCGATGAACTCCGCGAACTTCGTGCGATAGATCAAATCCTAACTATCGATGAGGCCATTCTGAATCAGTATGAAGCTCTGTGTTTCGTTATCGGCGACTAGGAACAGATATGGTTTCTCTCAGGACTGCACCTTCCCTAGTCTGAGCTTCTAAAAATCTCTTCAAGCGCCCCACGTCAACTCAAGGGTGCGCGGCAACAGACTCCACACAGGCAGGACACAATGGGCAAGAACGAACCAGCGGGAATCACCGACGCACCCAAGAAAAAAGGCACCAACCACAACGCCATCATCGCGTTGATCCTGATTCTCGTCGGCCTTGGCGTCCTGCTCTACCCCGTCGTAGCCACGCAATGGAACAACTACAACCAGTCCCGCGCCGCGGAAGAGTACGCGAAGCTCGAAAAACAAGCCCCGCCTGAGGTTCTGCACACCGCGTGGGAGGAAGCACAAGCCTACAACGCCGGGTTGGGCCAGATCAGCATCGACGACGCTTGGACCACCACCGATGACGAAGACTCCCCCGAGTACCAGCGATACCGCCAGTACCTGTCGGTATTGTCTGAGACCGATGCCATGGGCCGCATCGTCATCCCTTCCATCGATTCTGATCTGCCTATTTATCACGGCACGTCGGAGAAGGCACTCTCCCGCGGTGCGGGCCACCTCTACGGCACGGACCTACCCGTCGGCGGCGTAGGTGAGGGCGAGGGTCGGCACGCAGCACTTTCCGCCCACACAGGCCTACAAAATGCCACGCTGTGGGACAACCTCACCAAGGTCAAGAAGGGGGATGCCTTCTACATCGCCGCCGGCGGTGAGAAGCTCAAATACGAGGTACACGATATTCGGGTCGTCGAGCCTGCGGACACCAGCTCGCTCCACCGCGTACCGGGCCAAGACCTCGTTACGCTCATCACCTGTACTCCCTACGGCGTAAATACCCACCGCTTGCTCGTCACCGGCCACCGAGTGCCGATGGATCCGAAAGACGAGGCCGCATTCAACAGCTCGGGTGTGCACTGGCAGTGGTGGATGTGGGCCATTCTGGCTGCCGCAGCCATCATCATGCTTCTACTCATCTACTGGTGGCGCAAATATGTCAGCAACGCTAAGGACGCCGTGCTTGACGACGACCCGCAGGACTCCTAACCGACAATGAATATGCAATAAGGCCCGCCCTTCCCTGGTTGTTGGAAGAGCGGGCCTTTTCTAAAAGTAGCTGCAAGCGCTGGTTCTATGCCGGGCGACGTCGCAAGGCAAGGCACCCTGCCGCGACAATAGCGGCACCAGCGAGAGCCCACAGGCCTACGCCTTCACCACCGGTCTTGGGCAGCGCACCCTTGGTGATGTCAGCGACCTGAAGGACGCCGATCTTCTTCACGCAATTGTCAGCGGTGTCAGACTCAGCGCACCTATTACTGGTGATCGCGGTCCCTCCAGAGAGCACCTTGATGACTGCATTGCCATCCTTATCCCAGTCCGTGGAGAACTTGATCGGCGCGGGCAGCAGGTTATAGCCGTTCGGCGCCTTGGTCTCGATGAGGTAATAAACGCCAGGGGCGTCCAAACCTTCGAGCTTCACACGGCCCGTGGTGGTGGTCGTGGACTGCTTCACCACAGGGTTAGCATCAGTGTTGACGCTGCCATCCGCGTTTAGCTTCAGCTTTCCGTCAGCATCACCGCGATGGACGGTGAACTGCGCGCCACCGAGCAACTCGTCGGTTTGAATCTTGTCCGGCGCGGCTGGATCATAGCTAACCTTTTCAAGCAGGACATCCATCTGCTTGGTCTCCAGCGGGATACAAGAGGTGTCTTTCCAACCGCCCATCTCTGCCTCGTTCATGAGGCCAAAGTTGGGTTCATGTAGGCCATCCTTGGTGTAGCAGCGGGAGTTACCGGCAGGCTGACTCGGGTACCCGGCAGGGACGGATGTGCTATTCAATTTGGTTCGATCCAGCTTGAAGCGCACCGTCACCTCGTAGACGTGCTGCCCGGAGCTTCCATTGACGCCCTTGGGCTTAATGATCTTTGGAGTGTCGTTCTTGTTGAGTTCATACGGACCGGCCCCCTGGTACGACTGCGGCTGGCTGGTCTTGTTGAACTCGTCCTTGAAGACCACAGTGGCCCCAGTAACCGTGGCGGCACCAACGAACTTCGGGGTATCCGTCAGCTTTCCGTAGATCACCTCATTGGTGTCGAAGCCGGGAGCATCCGGGGCGGCTACTACGACGTTGTACTTCGCGGTATATTCATTCGCCGCACCAGGAACAGGTTGCGGTGCACTGTCGACAGCAACCTTGCTGAAGCAGGCTTCAGTAGCAACGTTGTCGCTACCGGCCTCACCATCAGTGGCTTGGAAAGCCACTTTGTTCGGGCTACACACCGTCTTGAGGTTGCCGTATTTATCCGTTCGCACCGGCGCAGAGACGACATACTCTACCTTCGCGTGTCCGGGAAGGGTACCCACGTAACCCTTCATGTACCCCACCTCACCACTTGTGGCTGACGGCACGTCCATCCCGGCGTAAATGCCGCTCTCAGGTTTGATCTCATTGGGCCCCGGACCACTGCCGTTGACCACGGTAGATCCCGGACCAAAGCCCTCAAACTTTGCCGTGGGGTCGGTAGCGTTCACACCATAGTGAGTATCCGTTGGTAGGTATTCCCAGAACGTACCACCCGAGCTGGCATTGTCCGTAGTGTTTTCCACGGAGATAGTCCAAAAAGTCCGCACCTCACCGTCCACCACCTTGGTCTCGGAGCGTTGCTTCTTCACCGCAATGTTTGATTGCAGCGCTGGCGGCGGCGGAACTAGGTCGGAGGCCGCGTCCGTGTTAAATGAAGCAGGCAGGTTGTTCATTATGTTGACCAGCTCGAACTTCGGGCTATCATCATCTGGGTTGGTGATCTTTAGCTCAAAGCCCAGCTGATTCGCATTCGCACTACCCGAGCCAAAACCCAGGTTTCCATTGGAGTAGGTCCACGCCTTGCCCCAAGAAGCAGAGGGGTTCGAGATCGTGCGCCCATCCAAGGTCTTGATGCCGGTGAGATCCCAGGTCCTGATGTCGCCGGTCTGTGTGTCAAAGCGTTCAAGGATAAGCTTGTCGCCTGCCTGAGCCTTACTCTGGAAACCCCACATATACTTCTGGGCTTGCGGGAGCACCGCCCAGTCCTCCGAGTAGGACTTCTGGCTTCCTAGCACGCGTTGAGCCGTGACTTTGTCGACGTCGACCTTATAAAGGTGACGGCTACCAGAAGTGGACGTGTTGCCCACAAAGAATCCCTCGCTGGTGTACACGCCAGCGTTGAGGAGATCCCGGTCGCCGCTCTTTTCAAACGGGGTACCGGTACTTCCGGCCTTTAAAATAGGCCCAAGATTATATACTTCACCGGTTGCCGGATTGATCTGCAGGAGATTTCCTGCAGGGTAGCAGGGATCACCATTTTGACCGCGAATCTGGCTTACCGCATAAAGCCAGTTATCACTCGAATCAAAGGCTAGAGCATTGTACACCCAGGGAGTGGACTCTCCCACCTGGCGAAAGTCTCGGCCTTGGTTGACTTGACGGCTCAGAATGGAAGTGTCTCGGCGAAGATCCTTAGGTTCACTGGTTACAACGTAGACAGGGCTACCGTCGGCAAATTCAGCTGGGGTGAGATCGCGCTTTGGCTGTCTGCTTGTAACCGGATCTTGGCACTCCTCTTTCGCAGGAACGGTGAAGGAAGCTGTAAACACTGTATCGGCTGGCCCGCGGTGAACACCCTTAAACTGAATCTGTGCGGTGCCACCAATAGTAATCTGCGGCAGGATGACTTGGTATTCCTTGGCGCTAATCCTTTTGTAGGTCACCTTCGCCTCATACCAACCTCCGTTGGCACCGGTGTAATAGATCGTCAGGTCATCAGGGTTAGTCGATAAATAACTGTTAACGCTGGATTTGAGGGTAACCACCGTGCCTTGCGGAATGGACAGCTGGCCGCCAAAAAGCTCACCGGCCGGAATCTTAAAGTTCGGGATATAGCGGCTTCCCTTGAGCACGTAACCATCGTTTTGCATCGTGATGGTTCGGTCGCCTGCAGCGTACGGGGTAATGTTCGGTGCTGCCATCAGGCGAGCTGGAGCCTCGTCAACGTCAGCAATTTCCAGCGGCTCAGTCACTTCCGAAGGAGCTTCTGGGGTTTCGCTGGATTCCGTTGAAGACGTGCTGGGCGTCTCCTCGGCTACTCCCCGCACATCGACGGACATCCCACTAAGTTCGGAATCCTCTGCGACCGCTGGGGTCTTCAATGAGAAAGCTGCTCCTGCTGGCACGTCAGTAGAAAGGCCAGTGATTCGGAAAGTCACTGAAGAGCTGGTTGATTTTACAACGAGGTTGTCTCCTTCGCGGACGGGGATCTCTTCGCCGTCGATAGTCAGTGTGTAGGCCGAGCCTTCGAACTCCAGTCCTGCAGTCTCAACAGTGAACTCCAACTCCTCCACGGTTCCGGCGTCAACAAAGTGGCCTTCAAATGTTGCGGAGTCGCCAGCAGTCAGGCTCAGCTGGTCTGCAGAATCGAGCTCGGTGCGCAGAGCCGTGGTTTGTGCTTCGGCGACGGCACCAACGATTCCGGGCAGAGCAGCCGGTGCAGCAACACCAACAATGAGAGCCAGTGCAGCAATGAACGCCGCAAAAGCTCGCCAGCGGTACACTACCGGCTCGGCCGGGTGAGCATCTGTCCAGGACATTAGCGTCCCTCGCTTTCTGAATTCTTCCTGCGACTAAAGGCAATCATCACGAAACCAGTGGCGATCAACACCATCGCTGCGGCAACCACACCGAGTACTTCTGCACCGGTCATTGCCAATGAGCCGCCATTCCCTTGCGAACGGTTCGGGGAATCTGAAGTTGTGTTTGTACCAGATTCCGGGTTGTTAGGTGGCGTTGTCCCAGGCTCGTGCGGAGTCTCTCCTGGCTTCGTCGGTGGAACCGGGGGAATCAACGGAGGGAACACCGGCGGAAACTTTGGCGTTGTCCGCGGAGTACTCGAGGTTGTCGATGGAGTATTCGGGGTTGTCGGGGCCGTGGGGGTCGTCGGCGGCGTCGGCGTTTCACCCGGTTTGTGGGTCTTGGCCACAATCACTCCTGGTACTGGTTTCGGGTTATCTACCACCGTGTGGAATGGAACCGCCACCACAAACGGGTTTATCTCTCGGTAAGAATCATCCGGCGCTGTAGACGTCACCACATAGAAGCCATGAGCTAGACCATCAAACGTCACCTCGCCATTGGCATTGGTGACCAGATCCACGTGCACATCGGTGCGCCAATCACGAACCTCGTCGAGATTCGCGTTCCGTACGCGGGCTGCGTCGTCAGCGTTGGTCGGGTCCAAGCCGGCAAGCCGGTCCAGATGAATTGTGACACCTTGGATTTTTCCCGAGGGCGCCTGGCCATCGTCGTTGGGATTGCCTTGTGTCAGCCGAATTGTCACTGTATCCGTAGCCGAAGTGCGTTCCGCACCAGTGGACTGCTGCCCGGCAACCTGCACCGCTTCTGCAGCAACGACGCCCGGCCCTGCGAACGCAACCGCACACGCTACTCCGACGGCAACCACTCGGGCCGACCATGCATTTGTCAACCTCTTCATCGCCTTACTCCCGCACGCTACTTTCCTTATTAATAACTTCTTGCACCCCGGTAGCCGCCTTCTGGCGACGCAGCCACCACACCAGCCAACACCCAATGACAATCACCGCAGCCAACAGCGCGTACATCCACCATTGCCAGCCCGGACCATGGGAGTTTTCAAACACCGACTCCTCCCCAGGCTCCATAGGAACCTGATGGCCACGCACCAGCAAGCGATGCGTGTTGATCCCGTACGGGGTGCACGTAATCAGTGTGACGTAATCCTGATCAGCGACTGGCCGTAGGCCATCTACCTCGCTCGGCAGCACAACTTGAATGTCGTCTACGACGTACTTCAATTTGTGGCCAGCAACCTGGATATAGAACACATCTCCCTCGGTGGCAGAGTCGAGGTGATCAAACATCGTCGAATTTGCCAGACCCGTATGCCCCGTAATGACGGAATGGGTTCCTGATCCACCGACCGGCAGGTCAGAACCATACAAATGCCCCAAACCACGCTGCAGTGTCTTATCTGCGGTGCCATGAAACACCGGAAGATCAACGTCTACTGCTGGGAACACGAGGCGGGCCATCGCTTCGGTCTCACCCAACTGCTTCAAATAAGCCTCATAGTCGGGATTGTCTACCCCGATACGGTTCAGCCACGGATCCAAGATCGGACCCGACGTATGTTCTTCGTTGTATGCATGTGCAGCATCCCACACCGAATCCTGCACCTGCGCCGGTGTCTCTTTATCCAGTCGCGCATATTCCTGCGCCACTCTTGAGGCGTTCCAATTGTTCCATGCGGTCGAGACCACTGGGTACAGCATCACCAACAACCCAACGACAACGATTACCGCCGGAAGGACTAGGCCTCCACGGCGCCTGTGCCGTCGGCCTGCATTTTGGCCTACCACCGTAGTCAACGACCCGCACCACCCAAAACAATGCCCCACGCGCTAGCGCAGCGCGACCGGGATTACAACGAAAGAGAATGAAGGGGACTGAAGTCTATACCTAGCCCAGTCCCCTCACTGGGTCGAGCACCATATTTTGATTACCCGACCCGCAGCGCAGACCATCATGGACAGTCTGCGCCACCGGAACTACGCCCGGCTATTAGTTGCGCGCGGTACGACGAGCGAACCAAGCACCAGCAGCAACAATTGCTGCGCCAATAGCAGCCAGGATGCCCACACCGGCACCACCGGTCATCGGCAGGTTCGGGGTATCCTGCTTGACGTTGTCAACGTTAGCAACCAGAGTCACCGCGTCATCACCTTCTCCGGTAGCTGCGATGTCCTTGCGGGTGAAGTTGATCTCCACCGGCTTGTCCAGCTTGGCGTAGCCAGCCGGAGCCTTGGTCTCCCTCAGGCAGAACTTCTTCGCGTCAGTGACCTGTGCGTTGTCTGCGAAGTCAGTGACATGCAGGCCATCGATAGTGAAGGTACCGTCGGCGCCGGTGGTCCACTTACCTACTTCACCAATCTTGATTTGGGAACCCAGGTCAGAGGCCGAGGTGCACTGGTAGAGCTCGAACTCTGCGCCTTCCAGAACCTTGCCGGCTTCCTTGCCGTCCTTCTTCACGACCTTCAGCTTGCCGTGGTAGGTCACGACCTCGTTGGTCTTGTTCTTGACTTCCTTGCCGGTGTTCGGGTTATTGAAGATGACATCAGCCTGGTTCTTCAACTCAGTGGTGTCGCCAACCTCCTTGCGCTTTACCTCGAAGGTCAGGGACATCTTGGCACCGGACTTGACCTTGGCAAGGCCCTGGTCGGTCAGCTTAACGACGAGCTTGTTTCCGTTCTCAGCCGGATTGTTGACCTCGTAGTCACCGGCACCCAGATCGGTCTCTCCAGCCTTGACCTCGGTGACCTTCTGGAAGTCCAAACGCTGGTCCAGCTGATCCTCGAAGCGGAAGGCGGTCAGGCTCTTACCCGCACCCCAGGTCGGAGCATCCGCGTTGATGGTGTAGGTGTACGCGTCCTGGATGTTCTGATCTGCATCCTTGACAGTCTTCTTGGTCGTGGTTTCCGTGTTCTTCGGGTACGCGATGACGTCGTAGTTCCAGGCATCCGATGCCTTGTTAACCATCGGCACCGACACGATGAACGGAGCGCCGGCAACGATGCCGTCCGGAGCGTTAGTTTCCTCTACCAAGTAGATGCCCAAAGGCAGATCAGTGAAAGCTGCCTTGCCATCAGTGCCGGTGGTTTCTTCCTTGGTTTCCGCAGTCTTCTTGTCGTCCTTGACGTCAGCAGCGGTCTTCGGGAACGTCGCCCAATCACCGTTCTGCAGATCGTAATCGAGCTTGGTGATCTTGTAGGTGACGCCAGCGAGCGGTTCGCCCGGAACGCCTTCCATCTTTTGACCGGTAGCTGCAGTACCAGACTCAGCACCCTTCTTCTTGAAGAGGGTGATAGAGCCCTTTTGGTTGAAATTGATGTTTGCCTTGTTCACGGCGCCCTGCTCAGCAGCAGGCTGTGCATCGACAGCACCGTCTTGCGCCAGGGCCCCCGGAGCGGAGATACCCATAGAGAGGCCAACGACGGCAGCGAAAGTAACCGAACGAGCGGTACGAGAGATCTTGTTCACGGAAACTGGTCCTTTACACGAGTTCTGAAATGAGGCACCGCGCCTCATTGGCTGTGTGCAATCCATTCCCCACGGTTCACGCACCATGACCTGACTCGTTGCTAAGTATCTTTCGCCTGCCGAGAGTAGTTTTCAGGTTGAAACGTCTACGCAGGCCCCAACCTTAACTAACGATAGCCTGTGGATTACATAACTAGATTCTACCCCAGCGTGTTGGGCAAAGTCCCCGACTAAAGCTCCTCCCCCGCAAAACCGGCTAAACTTCTCAAGAATCCGCACGGTCCACCCAAACGTGAAGACTCCTTCTGCAGTTCAACTAATGCTTTCGAGACGTCATCTAGTTTTGTGTGAAACTGAACACATTACCCCTTTAAGGGGGTAAGCCTGCTCGATTTTACACCCGTTACATAGAATGCAAGCTTCACGCAGGAGAGTAGCTTCCCAGAGAGCACCTTCCAACGACGACGAAACGAACCATATATGCTGCCAATACCACCAGGTAGAACATCCCCTTTGATGACCCATAAAAGGAAGCGTCACCAAGAGCGCTCAAGGTACCCTGAACTCATTTAGATTCTCAGCCTTCAACAGCCCACGTACCAAAGAGTTAATAGCGTTAAGATTCCTGACAAGAGCTCTCTACGTACTCTGAGCCTCGTCGACAGCACGAAGAAGCGCCGCATAGGCACCGCCGCACGCAAGCAGCTCGGCGTGGGTGCCGCGCTCGACCACGCGGCCAGCGTCGAGGACGATGATCTGGTCGGCATCGCGGATAGTGGACAGGCGGTGGGCGATGACCAAGCGGGTAGCATCCGCGCCAAGCACTGCCTCCTGGATGGCGCGCTCCGTCTCGTTGTCGAGGGCGGAGGTGGCCTCATCCAAGATGAGCACCCGTGGTTGGCGCAGCAACGTGCGGGCAAGCGAAAGGCGCTGCTGCTCACCGCCGGAGAAGCGGTAGCCGCGCGAGCCCACCACTGTGTCCAGACCTTCCGGCAGCGCGGCGATGACCTCGTCCACGCGCGCGGCGTTAAGCGCCGCCCACATCTGTTCCTCACTCGCATTCGGCTGCGCGAAGAGGAGGTTCTCCCGCACCGTGCCGTGAATCAGGTAGGTCTCCTGGGAGACCACGCCAATGACCTCCGCGCGCTGCTCCGGCGGAATGTCACGCAGGTCGACCCCGCCTAAGAGCACGGCGCCTTCAGTTGGGTCGGCCAAACGGGCCAGAAGCGCGGCCACCGTGGATTTACCGGAGCCTGTATGCCCCACAAGTGCGGTGGTGGTGTGGGCAGGGATGGAAAGGGAGACGTCGGAAAGCGCGTCGGTGTCGGTGCCTGGGTAGCGGAAGGAAACGTGCTGGAGGGTGAGGGAGGCGTCGGCAAGCTGGGCGGGCTCGGTGGACTCCTTGAGCTCCAGCTCCAGGTCCAGGTACTCGAAGATGCGGCTGAACAGCGCCATCGACGCCACCCACTGCGCGCCCACGTTGAGAAGGCCAGTAATGGGGCGGAAGATCTGGGTCTGCAGAGTCGAAAAGGCGATGAGCGTGCCAATCGTAATCCCCGGGCGCAGGCCGGCAACCAGGTAAATCAGCGCCGGCATCACGCCGAAGATGATTTGGGTCAGCGCCATGCGCCAGCGCCCGGCCAGCTGAGACTCCAGCTCCAGTCGGATGAGGGAGCGGGAGGTCTTCTCAAACCCGTCGTAGACGCGATCCTGCGCTCCCAACGTGGTGGCCAGGCGCATGCCGGAGACGGACAGGTTCTCCGAAATGGTCTGTTGCAGTGTTGCCTGCGCGCGGCTGTTTTTCTCCATGAGGCTGCGGCGCAGCACGGCGGCGCGGCGCGTGAGCCACACTGCAGGCGGCAGCACCAGCAAGGACAGCAACGAGAGGGTCGGCGAGAGGGCCACCATCGCCACCAGCGTGGCCACCGTCATGGTGAGGTTACTGGCCACAGACGTCGCAGTGGTGGTCACCATGCCGCGCATCGCCGCGATGTCATTGGTCAGGCGCGATTGAATCTCACCGCCGCGGTTGTTGGTAAAGAACTGCAGGGACTGGCGCTGCAGGTTGGCAAAGACCTGCGTGCGCAGCTCGTGCATGATGGTGTGCCCCACCCGCGCGGACAGAAAGGACTGGATGACGCCGATGGCCTGAGACACCACCGTGATGGCCAGCATGCCGCCGACGAGCCACAGCAGCAGCGCGGTGTCGTGTTCGGGAATGGCCTCATCCACGGTGCGGCGCACCAGGAAGGGCTGCACCACCGTCAGCCCGGAGGTGGCGATGATGAGCGCTACCACCAGCAGCAGCGTGCCGCGGTGCGCGGCGAATAGGCCGGCGACGCGAGCAAACTTCACTGGGTGCTGGGCCAGCTGATCGACGTCCGCCGGATCCTTCACCGCAGTGTGCATCGGCCGCGTCATGGCTTAACCGCAGGTAACGATGGGCTGCGGATCGTACACCGTGGTGGTGGTCTCCCGGGAGATTTCCTTGCCGGACAGATCCTTGATCACGCGGGTATCGGACGTCGTAAAGCCCGGCGCGCCAGACGACGGCGAGCAGTCCTCGCTCACCGACTTGCGCTGCGGCTCGGTCTTGGCCCAGCGGCCGTTGTTGATGGATTCGACGTCAACCGTCTTCACGCCCTTGAAGCGCACGGTGATCTCGTCACCAAAGCTGGTTTCGATGCGCACCGGGTGGTTGGAGGTGTTCTTAAACTGCAGGTCAATTGCGCCTTCGTACACGGTGGCCTCGCGGCCAGCCGGGTAGCGCGAAATGTAATAGGAGTGCGGGGTGTGTGCCACGTCCTCCATGCCGGCGAAGTAGGCCGCGTTGTACAAGGTGGTGGCGAACTGAGAGATGCCGCCGCCCACGGCCTTGCCCGCGTGGCCGTCGATGATGATGCCGGATTCCACATAGCCCTGCGCGGTACCGCGCGGGCCGGTGTAGCCGTTGAGGGAGAAGGTCTCACCCGGGTTGACCACGGCACCGTTGACCTCCTGGGCCACCAGGCGGATATTGGTGCCGGAGGCCCCGGAGAAACCGCCGGTAGAAAACTCGGACACGGTCTCATCGAAGGTGGCCTTCTCTGCCATTTCCGTGGTGAAGTCTGCGGGGTCCGGCTTGTAATCGGCATCCCATTCGCGGTCGTCCTCGCTGCTCACACGGTCCTCGAAGCCCTCGAGGGTCTTCTCCCAGTCGATGATGGAGCCATCCACCGAGGGCGTGATCTGCTTGTCGTTGCCGCTGAAGGAAATCTTGGCGTTGGTGCCGGGCACCTCGGAGCCTTGCATGCGCTCTTGGAAAAGCTCGCGCGCGCGGTTCTTGTCCACCTTGAGGCGCAGCTCGCCGTCTTCGGCGGCGATGGAGACGAACTGGGAAATCTCCGGCTTGCGCAGGGTGCCGGCGGTGTTGTTCTCGCCCTTCAGGGTCAGCGGGTTATCCAGCGCGCGGGCGGCATCCCCGGTGCGCATGGCTTCAATCGCTTCATCATTAATCTGCGGCTCCACCACCATTGGCTCAACCTCGACGCCCTCGGGGTCGAGCCAGTGCTTGACCACACCCTCGTGCAGCTCCCCCTCTTCGACTGCCTGGCCGAGCTTGGGTTTGGTCTCCTTGAGGGAGCCGTCGATAAGCTCCAGGTTTCCGTCCTCCGGTTCGATCTTCAGCTCGTTGCCGACGCGCTCGAGCTGGCCGGAGAGCTGGCCTTCATCGATGTCCACGGCGACAGGGATTTCCTGGGTGGGCTTGATGAAGCTGTACAGGCGCGAGAAGGGGTTCAGGGAGGCGTCAGGAATGCCGTCGACGGCCTTCTGATAATTCAGGCTCAGGCCAGCATCTTGAGGGATAAGCTGCGAGCTTTTCTCCCCGGCGCGGATATCCACGGGCTGGGCCGCGACATCCCCGAGTTCCTGCTCCAGCTTCTCCACCGCAGCGGTGCGCTCCATACGGGAGATGTCCACGCCGCCGACCGACGTCGCGCGCGGAACCTTGTGCTGGTTGGCCATCACGTCCCACGCATAGGCGATGCCGGCGATGAGTAGGAGGCCGACGAGGACACCAAGGGTGACATGAAGCCCCTTGCGTCGCTGCTGCCTATGTCCGATTGCCTTTTTCACGTGTACGAGATTAACGCCTGCCAGCTAGTTTTTACTAGTTACCCTCCTGCTGGGCCACGACTTCCACGGCCGCGTCGATGACCGCGTTGATGTCCTCATCGGTGGACCACAGCGGCATATCGGCCCCGGCTTCGAGGGCTGCGGCCACGGCCTCCGGCACGCTGAAGTTCTCCGAGATAGAAGCCATTCCTCCCAGGTCATCGGTGTAAATCGTGCCCTCGAAGCCCAGCTCCTCGCGGGCTAGCTGGTAGGCCCGCGGGTTGAGGGAAGCGGGTTCATCGCCGAGGCCTGGAACCACGAGGTGCCCCATCATGAGAGCCGCGTCCGGAGCTTGCGGGATTGCCGTGTGGAAAGGCACGAATTCGTGGCCATGCAATTCTTCCAGGGGCGGGGTAACGGCCTCACCCAGGTGCGTGTCCCCGGAGGCGCGCCCGTGGCCGGGGAAGTGCTTGAACACGGCCTTCACGCCGGCAGCCTGCAGCCCGCGGGCAAAGGCCGCGCCATACTCGCCGGCGGCCTCCGGGTCGGTGGAGAAGGCGCGGTCGCCGACGACCTCCAGGTCTCCCCCATCCACGTCGAGCACCGGGGCGAAGTCCACCGTCACGCCGTGGGCGCGCAGGCTGTGCCCGATTTCCGTGGCTAGGGCCTCGACCTCTTCTGGGCTATGGCCCTCCGCCATGGCCTGCGGGGAGGGGTAGTCGCCCAAGATTTCGGAAAAGCGCTGCACGCGCCCGCCCTCGAAGTCGATGGACACCTCGAAGTCGCGGCCCATCTCCTCGCGCAAAGCGTTCACTCCCCGCGGGCCATCGCTGAGCAGCTCTGGATCAGCCCAGCTCGGGATGAAGAGCCCGCCCACGCCGGCTTCCAGCTTCGCGCGGGCATCGTCATAGTTCAGCGCCGGCGGCATGAGTTTGGCGGCGGCGCGGGCGCGGACGTCCTCGGGCGCAGCATCCTGCGGTGTCGAGTCCCCCGACGCGGCGCTAGTGGGCGGGGCACTGGTTTCGCTGGGCGGGGCGTCGGAAAGCGCAGGCTCCTCGCTACACGCGCTCAGCGCACAGCTAGCACTCAACAGGAGGGCAGGCATTGCTTTTCTCATGCCCACCAGTGTGCCTGAAGCACCCGCACGGGCAACACCTGGTTGTTAGGATGGCCACATGAATAACGGAGAGACCATGCTCATTGCCTATGACGGCTCCGACCGCGCCGACCGCGCCCTCGAGTACGCCGCGCGGCTCCTGCGCCCCACCGACGTCGAAATCCTCACCGCCTGGGAGCCGTCCGCGCGCCAGGCTGCCCGCGCCGTCAGCCGCACCGGGCTGCACCAATCCACGGTCTCGCCGGACAGCGTGGAGGACGATCCGGCCTACGAGGAGGCCCTCGCCATCTGCCGCCAGGGCATCGCCAAGGCGGAGACCTTGGGGCTGCGGGGCCATGCCCACCTGGTGGAATCCGTAACGACGATTCAGAGCGCGATTGTCGACGCCGCCCAAGAACTCAACATCGACGTCATCGTCACCGGCACCCGCGCGCTCACCGGCTTCCGCTCGCTGTGGACCAATTCCACGGCGGAGTACATCGTGCGCAATGCGGGCCTGCCGGTCTTCATCGTGCCGCCGGAGAACGATGAAGAGGACGACGCGGAAGAAAGCGACTCCTAAAGGCAGCTTTTAGCTGCTAGAATCTGGCGCCATGGCATTCGACAGCGATTCCCTCAACAAGCGCACCCTGGGCCCGGCCCTGGGCAGCGCGGTCGTCGGCGTGGCGTTGGGAGTCGTGACCATCCTGGGCATTGCCCAATTCTCGCAGGCAGATGCCGTGCCGAACGATAACTCCGTCAAGGCCTCCGACGCCGTGATGGGCGGGCCGGAGTACGGCTCCCGCGAGTAAGCGTGCGCGCACGCATCGGGGGGCTTTTCTTTTTAGCCCTCGTGGTTCTTCTGCAGCCGTGGGGGCTGACCGCTGCTGATACCAAGCACGATCTGGTGGCCAACCCGGGGCATTTTTTGCGCGGCGCGCTGCATGCTTATACCGATACTTTCACGCTAGGCCAGCTGCAAAACCAGGCCTATGGCTACCTCTTCCCGCAGGGCTTGTTCTTCTTGCTGGCGGACCCGCTGCCGGATTGGATAGCGCAGCGCGCCTGGTGGTTCCTGGTCCTGGCGGTGGGCTTTCTGGGCTTCTTCCGCTTGACCCACACGGTACTTCCCGCCGCCCCTCGCTATGCCGCACTGATGGGCAGCCTCCTCTATGCGCTCTCCCCGCGCACGCTGACCACGCTGGGTGCGATTTCCTCGGAGACCTGGCCGGTCATGCTGGCACCCTGGGTGCTGCTGCCCTTCTTGCGGCCGGGCCGCCTGTGTTGGCGGGATGCCGCGCCCTCGGTGGTGGCGGTGGCGTGCATGGGCGCGGTCAATGCCACGGCCACGCTGGCGGCTTGCCTACCGGCGGGTGTGATTCTGCTGTGGCGGCGCGCGGGCAAGGCCGGCCTGGCCTGGCTCGCTGGGTGCGCGGCGGTATCCGCGTGGTGGATTACCCCGCTGCTTATCCTGGGCCGCTATGCCCCGCCCTTTACGGAATTCATCGAGTCCGCTGGCGTGACCACACGCTGGCTCAACCTGGCGGAAATTCTGCGCGGCACCACCAGCTGGGCGCCCTTTGTGGATACCGAGCGCGTTGCCGGCAACGAGCTGGCCACCGAGCCGGTCTTCGTGCTTGTCACCGTGGCCGTTGCCGCCTTGGGCCTGGTGGGCCTGGCCCGCCTGCCGCGTCTGTGGGGTGTCATGCTACTAGTGGGCGTGACTGTTATGGGCACGCATGCCGCGTGGTACCTCGACGCGCTCGACGGGCCGTTGGCCGCGCTGCGCAATGTGCATAAATTCGACCCGCTGGTGCGCATCCCGCTGGTACTCGGCGTGGCCGCGATTGCCGCCCGGG
>NZ_KV819545.1:0-87170 GCF_001815175.1 Corynebacterium sp. HMSC034H07 | reverse complement strand
GAGGTTGCCGCGGACGTTGTCCCCGGGGCGTCGTGAAGCAGCGGGCCTTCTGGTGTGCCTCGTGGTGGTGGGCGCGACCGCACCAGCGTGGGCGGGACGGCTGCTGCCCAAGGGCGCCTACGAAGAGGTTCCCGACTATTGGCATGAGGCTGCCTCCTTCATGAATAGCCTGGACACACGCGTGCTCATCTACCCACCGGCCTCCTTTGCGCGGCAGGACTGGGGCTGGACGCGCGATGAACCAGCACAGGCGCTTCTCGACGTCCCCTGGGCCGTCCGCGACGCCGTCCCCCTCATCCCGCCGGAAGCCATCCGTGGCCTGGACGGTGCGATGGCGCAGATTTCGCGCGACCCTGCCACGGCACCCGTGGTTTTGCAGCGCCTCGGTATCGGGGCCGTCGCGGTGCGCCACGACCTGATTTCTGGTTCTTCGGACCATATCCCGGGCGAGGTCCACACCTTCGGGGAGGTCGACGTCGTTGTCTTCGACCGCGACCTCTCCATGAACCTGGCGCCTGCGGATCCGCCGCGCGTGGCGGGCGGTGGGGAATCGCTCGCGCTCCTGGAAGGCCCCCACGAGCTCGTCTCCGCCAACGCCGATATCGTCACCGATACGCCCACCTTGCGTGACCGCAACTACGGCACGCTCAGCGGCCCGGTTTCCGCGCCGCTGGCCCCTGATGACCCCTCCACCGTGCGCAACCGCCTGCGCGACTACCCCTCCGCCGGCCCGCTGACCCAGGTGGTGGAGCACGATGGCCGCGTCACCGCGTCATCGTCTGCCGCGGATGCCTCGGCCTTCGGCGGGGCGAACCCGGCGCGCTCTCTCACGGCGGCCGTCGACGACGAAAACTCCACCGCCTGGTGGCCAGCGCCCGGCGATTCCGGCTGGTTAGAGCTGCATTCCGACTCTTCGTGGACCTCGCCTACGCTGCGGCTGATGACCACCGGCACAACTGAGGTGACCATCCACAACGGTGATTCTCAGGTCACCGTCACCATGGAGGCCTACCGCGCCCGCGATATCCGCGTGCCCGGCGCGCAGGCCTCCACCATCCGCATCGAGCCGCAGCGCCGCACCGGGATTGCCGAGGCCTCCGTCGTAGACCAGCCCACCCCGCGGCGCCTCGTCACCGTGCCCGATACCTCGCCGGATGCCGAGCAGTTCCTCTTCCAGCAAGACAACGAGCACATCCTCATCCGCTCCTTTTCTACCCCGCGCGACATGACGGTGCGGGTCTCCGGCGAAAAGACCGTGCTTATCGACGGCTCCCCTCACGCCCCCAACTCCACCCTTAACCTGTCCGCCGGGCAGCACCGCCTGCGCACCACCGGCGACTGGGCAGCGTTGACCGATACCGCATCCTCCTTGCCCGATCCCCTCCCCGCCTCCTCGCGTGCAGCTTCCGAGGACAAAACCGGTTCCTCCGCGGACCCGGCCGCCGCCGCTGCCGACCCATCCGACACCGGCTATACCCCGCTCGCTTCCGGCGGCAACCACGACTTTGCTCGGCTCACCTCTGGTGAGCCCATCGAGCCCGCCGACCACGACCGCCTTCTCATCACCGGCCGTGCCTTCAACGAGGGCCTGCGCGGCGAGCTGCGCTCCCCCAGCACAGCCGCGGTCTCGACGTCAGGTTCAGCAAAAGACTCAGCACAAGATTCAGCACCGGCCTCCAGCTCGGAACCACTGTCCCTCGAACCGCGCTCCATCGATGCCGACACGCAAGCCTTCCTCATTCCCGCCGGTGCTAGTGGCACCTTCCACATGTCTTTCGCTGCCGACCGCGCCTATCGCGTCGGCCTAGGCCTCGGCGGCGCGCTCGCCGCGCTGACCACCGCGCTGTGCCTGCTCGTCATGGCCCGCGGCCCCCGCCCTCACTCCGCTTCCCCCGCCTCTTCCGCGACTTACGCAGCACACGATTCAGCCGCAACCAGCCCAGTCGCCGATGCCGCCCTCCCGGCATCCTCCGCTGCTTCCCGAACGCTCTCCCCCGCTTGTGTTGCCCACTCGTCCACCTCGGCGCGTGTCCTTCTGGCCCTGCTCATCGCGGCAACGATGGCACTCGTCGCGGGCCTGCCCGGTGTTGCCGCCGCTGCCGCGGCGTGGGCCATCACCCGCTGGACCACGTTGCGCCCCGACTACCTGGCGGGCACGCTCACCTTAGCCGCGGGCGCGATGCTCGCCCGCGCACCCTGGCCCGCGGAGGGCTACGCCGGCGATTCGCTGCTCGTGCAACTGCTGTGCGTCGCGGCTATTACCTGCGCCTGCCTCCCACCCCGCCGCGCCTCTTAGGTACCCAGTCTCACCGCATATGGTTCCCCTCAAAAGGCATTAGTCAGAAGGTGTCTTTGGGGTCAAGGAAACCATCTGCGGCGATGTAAAAGGTTTGTTTGGGGGCAAGGAAACCGTTTGACTAATGCCTTCTGGAAAATGCCATGTGTGAAGTGGCGTCTACGACCCCACCGAACCGGCGGAATCAGTCGAGCCAGCGGCGCTGGCGAGGGATCCGGAGCCCACGGTAGCGGAATGGGATCCGGAACTGGCAGAGCTCGCAGAAGCGGAGCCGGCAGGGCTATCTGCCTGGCGCGGCAACGAACGCGGAACGGTGATGCGGCCGCGAGTAAAGGCGAGGGAGCGGATGAGGTCGCGGCCGGGGACCTCGACAAGCGCGTAGGTCGCAGCAGAAAGCACACAGCTAACGACCACCGTGAAGACCAACACCACCGCGAAATCCCCGGCAGAGCCGGAGAAAGCAGACACGCCCAACAGCGGGAAGGCAATGGCCAGCACCGCTACGTGCCACATGAAAACACCATAAGACCAGCGGCCCAGCGCTCGCATCACCTCGGAAGAAAGCCAGCTTTCCCGCGGGGCCAGCGCCACCGGCACCACGATGCACGCCCCGCACACCGCCCCCGCCGCAATGCGCCGCGCAAACTCACCCGGTTCTGGATGCACCAAGCCCTGCGGGCCGAACCACTCGCGGCTGGCCAGCCACACGCAGCCCGCGGCCACCACCCAACAAGCGAGCCGCACAATGCGCCCAGCGCGCAGGCGCACCCCAGCCGCCTCAGCCTCCGCGGCCAACATTCCCACCGCGAACCACGAAAAGTACGCCGGCGGCCAAATCTGCGTGTTGATATCGCCGGATTCATAACCGGCGACAAAGGGTAGGAAGCCCCACAACAGACTCAGCACGCTAGCAACCGCAATGAGCACAACCCGCCAACGCACAGAAAACCTATCCAATCCCCACGCCAACAGCGGCAACACCGCATAGAAGGCGAACTCCACGCACAGCGACCACAATTGCGTAAGCCCGGGAACCAGGCCATCGGCAATATAGAGCTGCGTACCAGTCAGGTTGGTGATGACTTGCGGGAGGGTTAAGGGGGAGGCGTCGGGAAGCAAGGCGAGTACCGCCACCACGCACACCACATACAGCGGTGCCAAGCGCGCCACGCGGGAAAGAAGATACTGCCCCGCCGTGTGCGCGTGCCGCCGGCGCCACAGCAAGAAACCACTGAGCACGAAGAAGACCGCCACCCCATAATCCAGCCTCTCAGCCCAGGCCCAGCCGGTTGCCGTCTGGAAAGACACGTGCGTGATCACGACCGCCAACGCTGCCAGCGCACGCACGCCTTCGAGCTCAGGGAGAAAGCGCATGGCCCACTACGATACTATTTCTGCAGTGAATCCCTCGACCGATCGGAGCTGACGTGTTCCTTCGCTCCCGCCTAGCGCAGGTGACGATTGCCGCCGCGGTGTTCCTCATACTCGGGTCCATCCTTCCGCCGCTGTATAACAACCAGGCCCGCCCGCTGCCCAGGGACCTCGACATCACAGTCCGCGCGGAACAGGACGGGGTCGAGTTCACCCGCCACACCACGACTGCCTCTGCGGAGAAGGATTCCGTGGCCCGCGCACAATCCACCACCACGCTCACCTTGGACAGCGACACCGTCGTGCACATCACCGAGGAATCCCTGCTCAACCGCGAGTCCACCTACCCGGTGGCGGGCCCGAACACGACGCAGAATATCGAGCTTCCCGCCCTTGACCTGCAGGTGGAAGACCAGGTCGAGCGCGACGGCATCAGCTACTTCTTCCCCGCCGGCGCGGAGCAGCGCTCCTATCCTTTCTTCGACCCGCTCACCCAGGACGCGGAGCCCATCGATTTTCTGCGCGATGAGAAGCTTGACGGCATCCCCACTTACGTCTTCCGCCAGGATGTCGCGCCGGTTTCGCTCGCGGAGGTCTTCGACCTCGATGCTCGCCGCTCCGGTCCAGCGGGCGATTTCTACTCGCCCGAATCCCTGGAACGCTACAACCTCAAGCCGAAATCGCACGTCATCCTCGAGCCCTTCTACGCGGTGAGCCGCACCGTGTGGGTCGAGCCCACGACCGGCACCATCGTCAACGAGGAGGAACACCCGCGCATCTTCTGGGCCACGGATGCGAGCCAGGCCCAGGCCATGGTCGACGCCGATGACACACAAGAACGCGCGCTTCTCGACGTCCCCCTCTCCTGGTCCGATTCCACCCGCACCGAACGCCTCGACTCGGTTCGCAGGGTCATCGATACGGTCAAGGTCTTGAGCCTCGTCGGCTGGCTGGGCAAGGCCATCGGCGTGGCATTGTTGGCGGTGGCGGCCGCGATGTTCATGCGCCGTCATGCCGCCCAGAGCGCGTAGGCGCCCGTGACTACGTCCCGGGCCTCCCTTGCAATGCGCGCCGCCCTCGGTGCGTGGGGTATAGCGCTCGTGCTCGCGGTGTGTTGGCCTTTCTTACTACCCGGCGAGTTCCTGTGGCGCGACATGGTGCTGCTTGATACCCCAGCTCTGAGCGCCTCTGCCTTCGGTGCCGGTGACTTGCCCGCGCGCAATGCTCCGCAGGACGGCGTGCTGGCGATGGTCGGCGGAGCATGGCTGGCCAGGGTTTTTATCCTCGGCGCGGCGAGTGCCTCGGCGTGGGTGGCGGGTCTATGGGCGTGCCAGCGCCCACAATTCAGCCCGTGGGCAGCAGCCGCGGCGATGGCGTGCGCGGTGGCCAATCCTTTCGTCATCGAGCGTCTCCTGCAGGGCCAGTGGTCGCTGGCGGTCGCGGCCTGGCTGGCGCCCGTGATCGCGTGGGGTTGTCTCACTGCGCGCCCGCGCGTGGCGTGGCTGGCGCTGTGGGCCGCGTCCTTGACGCCCACCGGCGGGCTCTTCGGGGGACTCATCGCGGTTGTCTGTGAGCGCGAAAGGCGGTGGCTTTGGACGGGCGGCTCAGTCTTGTTGTGGTTGCCGTGGTTGGTTCCAAGCCTCGCGGCCGGCGTGTCCATGGTCCACGGCGACCCCGCCGCCCAGGCCGCGGCCTTTGCCCCGCGTGCGGAGGCCTACGTGGGCGCGGTCGGCTCACTGCTCGGTTTCGGCGGCATCTGGAATGCTGCGGCCGTGCCGGCGTCCCGCGAGCATGGCTTCGCCCTGGCGGGACTTGCCGTTGCTGCCCTCGCCGTCTTGGGCGCGGCCCGCCTGTCCCGGCGCGAGCTGCGCCCGCTAGCGGCCCTGGCGGTTCTCGGCATGGGCCTGGCTATCCTCGGCGCGCTGGCGCCCGGGCTTACTGCGTTCGCCATCGAGCACATCCCCGGCGCGGGCCTTGTGCGTGATTCCTCCAAGCTCACCTTGCTCGCCCTGCCGCTGGCCATTGCCGGAATCGGGGCCCTGCGCCAGCTTCCGGCCGCAGTCGCGCTGTGTGCCTGCTTGCTCCAAGCCCCCGATGCCCCGCAGGAGCTCGCCGTGTTGAAACCACGCGAAACGGGCATCGACCGCCAGCTCATCGAAGACCTCGACGGGCGCCTCACCTTCTTCGCCGACCGCCCCGCCATGATCACGCTCGACGGGGGAATCGCCCTCGACCCCTACTCCAAGGCCGCGAACAAGCTCGACTCCGGCGAGCTCACCGTCGACGGTGTGACAGTGGATGAGCCATCGCCGCGCTACCTCGCGGCCGCCGGGGCCTGGACCAACCGCGACCTCAACCGGCTGGAGGAACTCGGCGTGGGCGCAGTCGTCGAGGATGGCCGCATCGTTGTCACCACGAACGCCCAATCGACACCCGCCCCGTGGGTTCTTAGCGCCGCTTGGTGCGCACTTCCGCTTCTAGCAACTCTTCGAAGCGCGCGCCGGTTTTCTCCCACGAAAAAGTAGCCGCCAACTCGCGCGCCGCGTTGCCTAAACGGTGGCGGAGGGAGGGGTCGTCGACAAGCGTGCGCACCGCTTGCGCGAACTCCTCCTCGCGCTGCACCAGGACACCGGTCTCACCGTCGATAACGCTGTCTTGCAGGCCGAATGTATAACCCACCGTGGGAACCCCATGTTGGGCCGCCTCCATGACTGCCAGTCCCCAGCCTTCTTTACGGGAGGGCATGAGGTGCACGTCGGCACGCGCGAGGAGCGCATGTTTATAGTCCTCGGTGACCTGACCGCGGAAGCGCACGCGGTCTTCCACCCCGTGGGCCCGGGCGTACTCGCGCAGCTGGGACTCCCACCAGCCGGAACCGATGACGTCGAGAAGCGCGCCCGGAATCCGCGCCACGGTGTCCATGGCGTGCTCAATCTGCTTGTGCGGCACCAGGCGCGACAAGGTCACCAGGTGGATATCGGCCTCGGGCTCCAGCGTGGGTACGTGCTCCGGCAGGGGGTCTACGCCGTTTTCAATGATGTGCGCGCCGTGAATCCCCAGCTTCTCTAAATCGCGCTTCGAGGCTTCCGAGACCGTCACCCACGTGTTCTCGCGATACAGCGCGGGGACCACGCGAGATTCCAGGAACCAGCCCAGCCGCGCCAGCACGGGCCCGGCCACCGGCCACTGCTCGCGGTGGCAGTGGTGCGTCAGGATCACCACGGGCGCCCGGGTGGCCAGGCGCGCAAAGAACGGGATGCCGTTGTGGGTATCCACCACGACATCGAAACCGCGGCGCCCGAACAACATCGCCACCAACGCGCGCGGGTAGACGCTGAACTTGGCCCCAGCGCGCGAATAGAGCACGCCGTTGCGGCGCTCGCGCTTGGCGGCGTTCATGTGGCGCGCGGTGCGGAAGACCACCTCGTGGCCTTGGGCAGCGAGGTACTCGCCGACGCGCTCAAGGTAGCGCTCGGAACCGCCACCCTGCGGGTGGGTGGAATCGCGCCAACATAAAAGAAGGATTTTCATGACGATGCTTTAGCCTAGTGGGTTATGAAACGCACCCGCGCCTTGGCCACCCTGCGCCGCTCCTGGCGGCTGCTGCGCTCCTTCCGCTTCGAGCAGACAGCACCCGCGATCTTTTATGGCGGTCTGGCTGAGGACACCGCCGCGCTTGTCGACGCCCTCTCCCGCGATCATTCTTTGTCCCTCACCGGCGCGCGCGTGCTCGACGTCGGGGGCGGGCCCGGCTATTTCGCGTCCGCCTTTGCTCAGCGCGGTGCCAGTTATGTGGGGCTGGAGCCGGACGTGGGTGAAATGGCCGCCGCCGGCATCTCAGTGGCCCAGGCCGTGCGCGGCGACGGCACGTGCTTGCCCTTCGCGGATGACACCTTCGACATCACGTATTCCTCCAACGTGGCCGAGCACATCCCCAACCCGTGGGACATGGGCCAGGAAATGCTGCGCGTGACCAAGCCCGGCGGGCTGGTGGTCTTGAGCTACACGGTGTGGCTGGGGCCCTTCGGCGGGCACGAGACCGGCCTGTGGGAGCACTACGTGGGCGGCGAGTTCGCCCGGGACCGCTATACCCGCCGCCATGGGCACCCACCGAAGAACGTCTTTGGCTCCTCGCTCTTTGCGCTTTCCGCACGCGAAGGCCTGGACTGGGCGCGCGGCGTGACGTCGCAAGGCTCGCAGCTCCTCGCGGCCTTTCCTCGCTACCACCCTGCCTGGGCCTGGTGGGTGACCAAGGTGCCGGTGCTGCGGGAGCTTGTGACCTCCAACCTGGTCATCGTCCTGCGCGCCTGATGGCTGAGTCAGACTTAGTCGAGGCGCCTGCGCAGAGAAGCCAGCCAGAGCGCCACGCCCACGGCCGCGAAGTACACCAGCGCCCCGTCACGGCCCCAAGGCGGGAATAGCGCCACGTCCTGGCCGGTAGCGAAGACGCCGTTGAGGAAGGGCAGCCAGCCGGTGAGGCGCGCGCCGCCGGGGATGAGCCACAGCGCGTTTTCTACCAAGAGCGCCCAGACCGTCAGCGCCGCGATGCTCAACGCCGGGGAGCGCAGCAGCCGGCCCAGCGCCACACCGTAGCCCACCGCCAACCACGCGTACACCGGGCCGAGAGCCACCATGCGCAGGCCCGCGAAGAAGTTCACCTGCCCATAGAGCACCGGGAAGAACGTGGGCAGGAGCAGCAGGCACAGGCTGACGCTGAGCAGTGTCGCGGCCGCCGCGAGCGCGCCCAGGAAGCACCAGCGGGCCAGCTGATCCAGCCCTGACCACGGCGCCGCCGCACGCAAGGCCCGCGATCCGGCGGTGGCCTGCGCCCACGCCCCCAATGCCGCAAACACGATGCTGCCCAGGTAGATGGGCCAATACGCCGCATTAGTAGTGTCCACGGACTGCGCCTGAAGGATGCCTCCCGCGGACTGGACGTGCTCCGCCACCGCTGCCACCCCGAAGGTCACCGCCAGCGGCAGCGCAAACCCCAGCGGCACGGCGACCCGCACCAGCGGGCCGCGCGCCCCGCCCAGGCGCACAGACTCGGCGCGCAGGCTTATCCGCCAGCGTTGCCACGCCTTCATGCCCGTGCCCCTAGCTCCGGGATCAGCGCCGCCACGGCGGATTCGAGGTCGGGGGCGCCGGTGGAGGCGATGACGTCCTCAAGGGAGCCGTGGGCAAGAGCCGTGCCCTGGCTGAGGATGGTTACCGAGGCGTCGGCAACCTCGGTCGTGGCCTCCACCTCGCGCAGATGATGCGAGGCCACGATCACGCAGCGACCCTCCTCCGCCCACGCGGCAAGCAACTCACGCAGCCACCACACGCCCTGGATATCTAGGCCGTTGAGCGGCTCATCCAGCACAATGTTGCGCGGGTTTCCCGCCAAGACGCTGGCGATCCCCAGGCGCTGGCGCATGCCCAACGAGTAACCTCCGATGGGGCGCCGCGAGGCCTCCTCGAGCCCGACGGCCCGCACCAGCGCCTCCGCCTTTTCCACCGGCGCGCCTGCGAGGGCGCACATCCACTGCAGGTGGCGCAGGCCGGTGTGCTGCGGTGAGAAATCTTCTGCGCTCAAGTAGCTGCCCACGTGGCGCAACGGATAGTCGGTACCGCGCAGCTCCCGCCCGTCCACCAGGACCCTGCCGCCGCGCGGGCGCAAGCTTCCGGAAAGGCAGCCGAGGAGCGTCGACTTTCCGGTGCCGTTAAGCCCCACGACGTAATTGATGCGGCCATCAGCGAAGGTGCAAGAAAGGTCGCGCACAGGCGCGGCTGTGCGGCGCGAGCCATACCAGTGGCTCAGGTTGTCAACGTCAATCACGCCGCCGCCTTAAAACGCGCCCGCGATGGGCAGGCCCACCGCATCGATGCCGTTGCGCAGCGAGTTCGTGGCCAGCTTCCAGCGCCCGTCGAGGTAGCGGAACTCCACCCGCAACGAGAGCGTGGGACGCCCGGCCGAGCTCGCGTTGAGCGTGGCACTCGCGGTGTTCCCCTCCACCGTCAGTGGCCCGCTAATCCGCTTCCAGCCCAGCGGCGGACGGAATATCCCCAGGTTGTAAATGGTTCTCGGCACCACCGTCCCCGGCAGACCAGCCTCGAGGTTGTGTGCCTTGTCCGCATCGGATCCCGGCGTGGCCACGAGCGCGTGCAGGACGCCGTTAAGGTCATCGAGCGTCGGCTCCGGGTTAGTAGCCGCAAAGCTCGCGCTGAAATCCCCACTGGGGTACCAGCCGGTGTTGGGGTCCTCCACCGTCTCATCCACCGCCTGCTCTGGCGCTGGGTCTGCCGCTTGATTCTCCTGCGGTGCCGGTTCCAACGCCACAGCGGGGGCGTCCTGCGCAACGCTTGGCGACGCCGCGGACGCCGCCGTTGTTGGTGCCGTTGTTGCCGCAGCCGCCGGCGCTGCGGAGTCGCTGCTCACGGGCACGCTCGGTTCGGCTGGCTGCGTCATCGCGGCACCCTGGGCTGCCGCCTGTTCCCACTTGCCTTGGCTGAGCTGCACGCCGAAACCCAAGACCAGCGCAGCGGCGACGCAACTGCTCACCACAGATACGCCAACCGTGGGCCAGCTGATCCCACGTGGGCGGGCCTCCATCACGCCGTCCGGCACGCCGCCGGCAACGTCACCGCTCTCACCGAAACTCATTGAGCAGCCGCGGCCGGCTTGGTCAGCACCACGCCGATGGCCTGCAGGTTGTCGCTGTATTTGTTGAACACCGAACGCATCGCGAAAACGCGGCGGCGGGCGTCGGGCATGCGCAAGACGTTAAAGGCGATACGCGCCACGCCCAGCACACCCTCGTCCTGCAAGTTGCGCTTGGCGCGCAGCAGCGCCATATCTGCATAGTGGCGCTCAGTCACCTCGAAGCCAGCCTCCCGTGCCACGCCGTCCCATTCCTTTGTGGTCAGCGGGCGGGCGTTGACGCGGATGGACGTGGCCAGCGCGCGGCGGATCTCGAGCTTCTGGGCGTCGTCAAGCGTGTCCGGCTCCAGGCACAGCTCATGGATGACATACCTGCCGCCCGGGCGCAGGATACGGAACGCCTCCGCCATGATCGCGGCCTTCCCCTTCTCGCCGTGCATGGTGAGCATGGCTTCGCCAAAGACGACATCCGTGCTGTTATCCGGCAAACCCGTGGCCTTGGCGTCATTGACCACCACGGTAGCCGAGGAAGCGCCGGCGAGGCTGGCCTTCGTGCGCGCCACGGCATCAGGATCCTCGTCCACACCGGTGTAGCTGCGCGGGCCTTCCGCCACGATCTGGCGGGCAGTGAGCCCGAGTCCAGGGGCCAGCTCCACCACGTCCTTGTTTTTCAGCTCGGCGGCGTCGATTAGCGTGGTGGTCATCTCCAGCCCGCCGGGGCGCAACACCTTCTTTCCCAGGCGGGCGAGGAGCCAGTGTCCACCAACCTCGGAGTCGGGACGATCGTGCATGGGCAAAGAAGAAGTTGTCATACAGCCAGAATATGCGAGACTTTCTCCATTTAAAAGGTTACCCTAACCTTATTGTGGCCAACCTAACATGCCAGAACGCGGCGACGCCCCGCCACCGCTGGGTGGAGGGGCGTCGGAAAGCAGCGGCGCGGAAAGCGGCGTTAGGAGGCAGCCTCAACGCGCTCCTTGAGGGCCTTGAACTGGTCCCACACCTCAGACGGCACGCGGGAGCCCAGGAAGGTCAGGTACTCCTTGTTGTCTTCCATGTCGCCAGCCCAATCGGCCGGGTTCACGGCAAGTGCCTCGCGGACGTCTTCAATGTCGAAGTCCAGGCCGGTGAGGTCGATATCCTCCGGGCGGGCGGTGTGGCCCACGACAGTCTCGACGGCGTCGACGTTGCCTTCGATGCGGTCCACAATCCACTTGAGAACGCGGGAGTTCTCGCCGAAGCCCGGCCACAGGAAGCGGCGGTCCTCACCGCGGCGGAACCAGTTCACCAGGAAGATAGCCGGCATACGGTCGCCGCCCTTTTCGCCCATATCTACCCAGTGCTGCAGGTAGTCACCGGCGTTGTAGCCCATGAACGGCAGCATGGCCATCGGGTCATGGCGCAGGGCGCCGACCTTGCCCTCAGCGGCAGCGGTCTGGCCAGAGGAGAGCAGGGCGCCGATCATGGTGCCGTGGTTCCAGTCGAAGGCCTGGGTCACCAGCGGGACGGTATCCGCGCGGCGGCCACCGAAGAGGATGGCGTCAATCTTGACGCCCTTCCAGTCATCAAACTCCGGAGCAGCAGACGGGCACTGCGTAATCGGCACGCAGTAGCGGGAGTTCGGGTGCGCCGCCTTGGTGGTGGAAGCCGGGGTCCAATCGTTGCCGCGCCAATCGATGAGGTGCTCCGGGGCCTCGCCCATTTCCTCCCACCAGACATCGCCGTCGTCGGTCAGCGCGACGTTGGTGAACAGGGTGTTGCCCGGCTCCATCGTCTTCATGGCAATCGGGTTGGAGTCGTAGTTGGTGCCCGGCGCCACACCGAAGAAGCCGTTCTCCGGGTTGACTGCGTACAGGCCGTCCTCGCGCAGCTTCATCCAGGCGATGTCATCGCCCACAACCTCAGCCTTCCAGCCCGGGATGGTCGGGGCGATCATGGCCAGGTTGGTCTTACCGCAGGCAGACGGGAAGGCGGCCGCGATGTGGTACTTCTTACCCTCCGGGTTGGTGAGCTTGAGGATGAGCATGTGCTCTGCCATCCAGCCCTCTTCCTTCGCCATGACGGAAGCGATACGCAGCGCGTAGCACTTCTTGGCCAGGATGGCATTGCCGCCGTAGCCGGAGCCGTAGGACCAAATCTCCTTGGTCGCCGGGAACTGCGTGATGTACTTCTTCTCGTTGCACGGCCACGCGACATCCTCCTGGCCCGGCTCCAGCGGAGCACCAACGGAGTGCAGGGCGTGGACAAAATCGCCGTTCTCACCAATCTTGTCCAGAGCCTGCTGACCCATGCGGGTCATGATGCGCATGGAGAGCACGACATAAGCGGAATCAGTAAGCTGCACGCCGAGCTTCGGGTCCGGGTCGCTGATGGGGCCCATGCAGAAAGGCACCACATACATGGTGCGGCCCTTCATGGAGCCACGGAAGGCCTCGGTCATCTCTTCCTTCATGGCTGCCGGCGGGGCCCAGTTATTGGTCGGGCCTGCGTCCTCAGCAGTCTCGGTGCAGATGAAGGTGCGGGACTCCACGCGCGCGACATCCGACGGGTTCGAGCGAGCCAGGTAGGAGTTCGGGCGCTTCTCCTCGTTGAGCTTAATCAGGGTGCCCTTTTCCACGAGTTCAGCGGCGAGGCGGTCAGCCTCCTCCTGGGAGCCATCTACGAAGACGACCTCTTCCGGCTGGAAGAGCTCGACGCTCTCACTGATCCACGAAATAAGCTTCTCGTTCTTCGTGGGCAGTTCACCTACAAGGCCCTTAATAGTTGCGGTCATCTCACATTCTCCTGTGGTCGGTGTGGCCAGGGTGCTTTATATCGCCGAAGGTTTCCCCTATCGACGTTTCACCAACCAGAGTACGGATACTGGTGATAACAGAATGTGTAATACAGCCCACCCCGGTTATATCCACCCTGGTTAACCCGACTAACCCAAGGACAACGAAGTGTGAAATAGGGCACGCAACCACCAAAGATACCCCCGCACAGGGGTGGATTTTCTTTGGGTTGCCCATCCCGTACGCCCGTCCCGCTACCCCCACGGCGTCCTGTGTGGCCTCCACCGAGGTGCCCCTCCACCCTCCACGGCGCGGCACGTTGCCCCTCACCCCTGCTTAAGGGAACAATGTCAACTGATGAATAGCGCAGACTCTTCCCAAAATCCCGCCGCGCAGATGCCTCACGGCCGCGGCCTCCAGACGGATTTCAACGCCGAGTTCAACAATGATTTGGACTACCCACGCCTCGGCAACGTGACCTTCCGTCGCGGCACCCTCACCGACAACCAGAACGCCCTCTTCGAGGAGCACTGGCCACAGTTGGGACGCCTGCTTGCCGACGAACCCCTCGACATCCCCGCCTGGTTCGGCCGCGAGGGGGCGAAGACCATCGTCGAGATCGGCTCCGGCACCGGTACCTCAACCGCAGCCATGGCGCCACTCGAGCAGGACACCAACATCATCGCCGTCGAGCTCTACAAGCCGGGCCTGGCCAAGCTGCTGGGTTCCATCGTCCGCAACGACATTGAGAACATCCGCATGGTCCGCGGCGATGGCATCGAGGTTCTCATGCGCATGTTCGCGCCCGAGTCCCTCGACGGCATCCGCATCTTCTTCCCGGATCCGTGGCCCAAGGCCCGCCACCACAAGCGGCGCATCATTCAATCCGGCACGCTCAACCTTTTTGCTTCCCGCCTGAAACCCGGCGGCGTGCTCCACGTGGCCACCGACCACGCCGGCTACGCCGAGTGGATTAATGAGCTCGTTGAGGTCGAGCCTTCCCTCGACTACAAGGGCTGGCCCTGGCCGGAGTGCCCCATCCTCACCGACCGCCAGGTCATCACCAAGTTTGAGGGCAAAGGCCTGGACAAGGAACACGTCATCACCGAGTACCTGTGGGAGAAGAAGTAATGGCCGGCACCTACCTTCTGGTGTGGGACGCACCCAACATGGACATGGGGCTCGGCGCCATCCTCGGCGGGCGCCCCACCGCCGCCTACCGCCCGCGTTTCGACGCCATCGGCCGCTGGCTGGTGGAGCTGGCCTTTGACAACGACGCCACTCCCGAAGCCGCCGTCTTCACCAACGTCACGCCCGGCGGCGCCGACGTCATCCGCCCGTGGGTCGAGGCCATCCGCAACGTCGGCTTCGCCGTCTTTGCCAAGCCGAAGCTGCACGAGGACGATGACGTCGACCCCGACATGGTCGAATACATCAAAGCCAACCGCGAGGATCTCTCCGGTGTCATCGTGGCCTCTGCCGATGGCCAAAACTTCCAGCACCTGCTGGAACAGCTCACGGCTTCCGGTCTGCCCACCTGCGTGCTCGGTTTCCACGAGCACGCGTCGTGGGCGCTGACCCACCCCGATATCGAGTTCGTCGACCTCGAAGACATCGAGGGCGTTTTCCGCGAGCCGCTGCCGCGCGTTAACCTGGATAATCTGCCTCCAGGCGGCGCCTGGCTGCAGCCTTTCCGCCCGCTGTCCGCGCTGCTTCCGGACCGCGCGCCCGAGCACAGTTAGGAGCCGCATGTTTTATTCTTGGGGCCGTTTCTCCTACGCCCACCGCAAGGTCATTCCGCTCCTCATCGTCGGGCTCATTCTGGGCCTCTTCTTTGGCTTCGGCACGCGCCTTGAGGAGCGCATGAGCCAGGAGGGCTGGGAGGACCCGGGGGCGGCGTCGACAAGCGCGGCGCAGATCGAGTTGGAGACCTTCGGCCGCGACAATTCCGGCGACGTCATCCTGCTTTTCGACGACCCCGATGCCCACGCCGCCGAGGCCAAGGCCTTCCTCGACGAGCTCCAGACCCAGTACCCGGAGCAGATCGACTCCGTCACCAGCTACTTTGATAAGCGCAACCCGAACCTCATCACGCAGGATCACTCCACGGCCTTCGCCGCCATCGGGCTCAAGGGTGACGGCGAGCAAACGCTCAAGGACTTCCGCGCCATCGAGGATTCCCTGCACTCCAGCGGGCTGCCCGTGCAGGTAGCGGGTGCCACTGCCGTGGCCGATGCGCTGGACGAGGGTATGGCCAAGGACATCTCCCGCGCGGAGAAGGCCGCTCTGCCGCTCGTCGGGCTGCTGCTGTTGATTGTCTTCGGCTCCGTCGTTGCGGCCTTCATGCCGCTCGTGGTGGGCGGGCTGTCCATCCTAGGTTCCTTGGGTATCCTTTCCATCCTGGCCGGCTTCCTGCAGGTCAACGTGTTTGCGCAGGCCGTCGTGACGCTGCTGGGCCTGGGCCTGGCCATCGACTATGGCCTGTTCATGGTTTCGCGCTTCCGCGAGGAGCTGGACAAGGGCCGCGATACCAAGGAGGCCGTGGCGATCACCACCGCCACCGCCGGCCAGACTGTGGTCTTCTCCGCCGCCATGGTGGCCGTGTCCCTCTCCGGGCTTTTCCTCTTCCCACAGGCCTTCCTCAAATCCGTGGCCTACGGCTCCATCTCCGCCGTCGGCCTCGCTGCTCTGCTCTCGGTGATGGTGCTGCCCTCGCTGTTTGGCATGCTGGGTCACAACATCGATAAGTGGACCGTGCGCAAGACCTCCCGGCGCGGGCGCCGCATCGAGGACACCTGGTGGTACCGGATGCCGCGCTGGGCCATGGGCCGCGCAGGTCTGATGACCACCGCCATCTGCGCCCTGCTCATCGCGCTGACCCTGCCGGTGCTGGGCGTGAAGTTCGGCGGTATCAACGAGACCTACCTGCCGCCCAACCAGGACGCGCGCGTGGCACAGGACCAGTTCAACGAGCAGTTCCCTTCCTTCCGCACCGAGCCGGTCAAGCTGGTGGTGAAGAACGCGACGAACGAGCAACTTGTTGACGTCGTCATGCAAGCCCGCTCCATCCAGGGTCTGACCGAACCGATGGGCCCGAAGACCGCGACTGTTGACGGCACCACCGTCCTCGGCGCCGGCATCCAAGACCGCGATGACTACGCGCGGATCGTCCACGAGCTCGAGAACATTGAGGCACCGGAAGGCGTGGAGCTTTATGTCGGCGGCACCCCGGCGATGGAGGTCGAGTCCCTCGACGCGCTCTTCGACACGCTGCCCTGGATGGCCCTCTACGTGGTGCTGGCCACCTTCATCCTCATGGCGCTGGTCTTCGGCAGCTTCATCCTGCCGCTCAAGGCCATCATCATGACGCTGCTCTCGCTGGGTGCGACGCTGGGCATTTTGACGCTCATGTTCGTCGACGGCCTCGGCTCCGGCCTGCTCAACTTCACCGCCGGCCCGCTCATGAGCCCGATTCTGGTGCTCATCATCGCCATCGTCTTTGGCCTGTCCACGGACTACGAAGTCTTTCTGGTTTCGCGCATGGTGGAGGCCCGCCGCCGCGGTGCTTCCACGGACGAGGCCATCGCGGCGGGTACCGCGCACACCGGCGGCATCATCACGGCGGCCGCGCTCATCATGATTGTGGTCGCGGGAGCCTTTGGCTTCTCCGACATCGTGATGATGAAATACATCGCCTTCGGCATGATTTTTGCACTGCTTATCGACGCCACCATCGTCCGCATGCTCCTCGTCCCCGCCGTCATGCACCTGCTGCGCGAGGACAACTGGTGGGCCCCGCGCTTCCTCACACGCCTGACCCACCGCCTCGGCGGCGAGAACTCCCCAGCTGCCGAGCCGGTGCCCACCGCCCCAGTACTGAACAACGAAGAGGCCGCACCGACTGAACAGGCTGCGCCGTCCCCCGCCGTTACTACCGAGCGGGACGAGCCGCGTTCTTCGACTGGGTCCACCGAGCAGGCCGACGCGCCCCATTCTCCCGTGACTCCGGCAGAACAGGTTGAGGAGGCGTCGCCAAGCACGGCGAACGAAGCCGCCGTACGCGGGGACCGCAGCGCCGATACTGACGAGGAGCTCATCCCCTTCTCCGAGCTGGTCAAGCGCCTCAATTCCACGGATGGTCGATGAAAAAGAACTGGCTGACCTGGATAATTTCCCTGCTGATTCTGGCCGCGCTGGCGTGGTTCTTCCGCGACCAGCTGGACTTCATCTCCGAGGGATTGCGCCGCCTGCGCCACGCTGAGCCTTTCCCCGTGGTGCTGGTGGTGTTCTTCGCACTGCTGTCCATCGCGGGTATGGCGGAAGTGATGAAGCGGCTCATCGGCGCAGGCGGCGTCAAGGTGCCACTGCGCGAAACCTATGCCATCACGCTGGCCTCCAATGCCTGGTCCACGACTCTGCCGGCGGGCCCTGCCTTTTCGGCTTTGCTCACCTTCCAGGTGCAGCGCCGCTGGGGTGCGTCGGTGGCGCTGTGCAGCTACTTCCTGTTTTTGTCCTCGATTATTAGCTCGATGTTCCTCGCGCTCATTGGCCTGGGCGGGGTGTTTTTCCTCAACGCCGACATGGCTTTGGGCTCGTTGATCACCACGGTTGTCCTCATGCTCGCGGCACTCGGCGGCATCTTCTGGCTGACCTCGCACCCGGTGACCCTTGAGCGCTGGCTGCGCAAGCTGCGGCCGGGGCCGAAGCGGGACCGCGCGATTCAGGAGATGCGCAACCTCGGCGAGGTCCACCTTTCGCGTGGCTCCTTCGCTGTGGTTGCCGGGGCCTCCCTTGTGCACCGCCTGGCCGATATGGCCGCCCTGTGGGCTTCGGTGTGGGCGGTAACCGGCGAGATTCCGTGGCTGCGTGCCGGCGCCGATCACACCACCCTGGCAGGCGTCGCACTGGCCTTCCTGGCGGCGAAGCTGGCTGGCTCCGCGCAGGTCACCCCGGGTGGCGTGGGTACGGTGGAGGCCGCGCTCATCGCCCCGCTGGTGGCGACGGGCCTCACCGCGGTGCATGCCACCTCCGCAGCCATCATCTACCGGCTTATTTCCTTTGCGCTGATCACTATCATTGGATGGGTCATCTACTTCGCCCACTACGCCCGCGATGGTTTCTCTTACGCGGCGTTGAACCGGAAGGAATCCTAAATGCGCGTTGCCCCGCTTATCGACGTCATCTCGCTCGTCCTCTTCGCCATCCTCGCCCGCCTGGCGCACGGCGGCCTGAGCTTTAGCTCCTGGGTCGATGCCTTCTGGCCGTGGACCGTGGGCGCGCTCGTGGGCTGGGTCATCATCATGGCAGCGAAGCTGAGCGGCCTGTGGCGGGAGGGCGTCGTCGTGTGGCTGAGTGCCATTATTGGCGGCATGGCTCTGTGGATGCTGGTCAATGGCCGGCTGCCGCACTGGTCCTTCCTCATCGTGGCCACCGTGATGTCGGCGCTGCTGCTCTTTGGCTGGCGAGCCATCGCGGCCTTTGCAGCCCGGCGTTCCTAATCGCTCACGGTAATCCGCAACCTACCCATTGCTCGGTCCAGAATATCCTCCGGATCTTCTCCGCCGCACGCGTGCGCTACGAGGCAACCAAGCCGCTCTGTTGAGGAGCTCGCAGTCTGCACCCTTACACCAGGTTCTGCTGTGCAATAGCCAGCGAGGATTCCTGGTTCTGATAGCGCCTCCTCGACCCCACTAACGGCTGTGATAGTGCCGGGAGGGACTTGGATATAGCGGACAGCGCTACTGTGACCATCGCGCCGTTGAGGAAAGACAAATCCATCGTTAAGAGCGTTTTTTCTACCGTGCTGATGCAAAGCATCTGCAATGAGAGGATCAAAAATGTTCACACCGTGCACAGAACTGACGAGTAGGTGAATGAAGTCGCCGCCTGGGCGCACGTGCCCTTCACCTAGAACCACCCCCTGGCCGTCCACCCACCAGCCCTCGACATGAAAGAGCCCCGCGCTCAGTCCCCATGCGTTTAGGGCAGAAACGACAGATGCGGCTATCTCTTCTTCATGATCGGAGAGAAGGACGCTAGGGTAACGGTGGCCGATTTCCACCACGCCCTCAAGCCTCTTATCAGTGATACCAACCACGACAGGTTCGGAAGCATAGAAATATCCCTCCGCTGAAAACTCAGTGCCTTGGACGAATGTTTCGACGAAGCCGTCCGACAGTGTTCGGAGTGCCTCCCTCGCACTCTCGAGATCAGTGTGAACACTCACTCCAGCGCTGCCTGACCCACTGCGTGGCTTCACGACCCAAGGACCTGTTATATCTCGCGGTTCCTCTGCCGTCGCAGGTTGTTCGAAGCCAGCATCACGCAAGCATTGACGAGCCTCATCCTTCCGCTTCAATCTAGCTACATACTCTGGAGCGTTGCCACAATCGTCGAGAAGAGCGGTCTGATATGTGTAGTCTTCGCGGAAGCATACGTAACCTTCACAGTCACTGTATCCAGTTGATTCCTTCCGAGCGAGCGCTTCGTCGAGATTCTTCCCGTCTAATTCGATGAGCTCTACACCTTGGCGAGCAGCGGCATCTCGAAGCATGCCTAGCTGATGATGACCGTGCGGCATCCGAGGAAATGCCCCGACCAAGCCTATTCGTTGCTTATTCAACGACTACCTCCACTTCCCGAAGCCTCGATTCAAAAGCTTCAATCTCTCTCCGGGACGCCGCAACTACTACAACTTCCGCAAGGATTGAACTCAAGGTGTCAGCAGGGGGTTGCCTAATCAAATCGCCGACATGCACGTGTTGTTGGGATTCTACGACAATAGGAGCAGTAGGAAGCTGACCCATAGATTTAAGCACTCCCTCTTTTTCAGTATGTAGCTTGAATGTTGCCGCCACATAGCCATCGCGGGGCACCGCAAATGAAGGTCTCTGCCCCGTTGCAATGCGTACCAAATCGCGAGCGAAGGATACACCGGTTACCTGCGGTACCAAGTGGGAGGCAATGTAGTCTCCACCTGGTCGAGCAGCAATCTCGACCAATTTAACTGTTGATGTTCTAGCATCAAAGAAGAATTCCATGTGGAACGCACAATTATTGATTCCGAGGGCTTTAATTGTCGCCTGTAGAAGCGGCTTCACCGCAACCTGAATTCCCTCTACGGCCGATGGAAAAACCTGTCCAATTTCCAATCGAAACTTAGCTGTAGTCGTTTTATCTGTCACGCCTATGAGATGAACTTCCCCTTCGTACACATATCCCTCAGCGCTGTGTTCACTTCCGGTCAGTAACTCCTCCACTACCATCGGGCCGCCCCATCGGGACACTGCAGCCGAAACTTCCTCCGCCGTATGACACAGGGAAAACCCTCGAGATCCAGAAGCATCCACTGGCTTAACCACACACGGGACCGTGATTCCTGCACCCTCCATTACCGATTGCGCATTATCCCCCGGCTCAATAAACGAAAATGAAGGAACCATCTGCGGTGCGATACTCTGTACGGCCTTTCGCATCTCAAATTTGTTCCGTGCCTTCAGAGCAGCGGTCTGCGATGGTGCAGGAAGGTCGAGTTTATCGGCAAGCAAGGACACCGTCTCTACATCACGGTCGCTGAAAGTGACAACTCCACGGATGTCGTAGCGGGATGACAATTCATCCACTGCTGCAATGACAGCATCGTGGTCATTGGTATCGAGCTGCACTGTCTCTACGATGCCAGCAGGTCGAACTTCCTTGTCAGTGAGAAGCACCGCACCATCAGATGCTTCGAACGCTGGTGTCCATTCCGCGGCAGTTCTCCGGTGGTTGAGATAGAGAACTACATCGTTGGCCATCTTGAACCGAACCTGCGATGCGTGGCGAACTGCGTCCGCGTGCGTATCAGCTTCCACGAAACCTACTCTGTCCCAAGAGCATGCTGGTTCGGAGACCCAGGTATTAGGTTCAACTGTGATAACGCAATGTCCCGTTGGATCTTCAACGCTCCGTACCAAACCCCGCGGCGCATGAATGAAGCGAATAGCTGCTGAAGAACTAGGTTGTTGTGGCACTGAGACCGCATATTGGCACAGTGCACGTGCCCACTGCTCATAGAGATTTACTTTCCACGCCCGATTAATGAGAAGCATGATTCGGTCGCCTGGTGGGCGGCCTGCGCATTCGATGGGTGTGGTGCCCTTGAATTCGGCATGCAGTAGAGCGGTCTGCACCCCCAACTTCGACACCAGGTCCCGCATGGCCTCCTCCACCCCGGGATTGTGCTGTCCTACTTCGTGTCCTAATTCCACGGCACCGCTAGTCTCTTTGCTCGTAATGTTCAGGAACACCACATCACCATCGACTACGAGGCATTCGGCCGACGTCTCATCTCCCTCTATCAAGCTCTCGCAAATGTAGCGAGTATCCCATGGTCGGCCCGCTTCCTGGCGAGGTTCGCGTGCGGTCGACGTATGAGTCCACGCCTTCGAAACCTCTTCAGATGAACGAATGATTGAGACACCAAGTGAGGCCTGACGGTTCGCCGGCTTAATCACACAGGGCGGCTCGAAGATGTCGCTTTCGCTCTTAACCTCAGTCCATTGAACTCCGCCCACACAACGGCGGAACGCAATTTTATCTCGCAAGGGAGCATCTTCCCCTGCATGCGGCAGGCCGACGGCGCGAGCTGCAGCATTGGCAGCACCTACGGCATACTCCAAGCCCGGCACGATGCCATCAACATGCGTACCCTTTAGAATCTCACGGATACACTCGACGGCTGCAGGAGAATTGTTCTGGTATTCGCACCACTCCCACCGCGAAAGAACAGATCGAATTCGAGGGTCAGCAGATCGCTTTTCAAGTCCCTTCTTTTCATACAGTGAACGCTCCTCCACCACGATGACGCAGAATTCTGTGTCTGCCTCGGCAAGAGCGCAAAGGGCCTCGTGATTATAGCCAAACATCACTAGCGTCAGCGTTCGAGGAGAACTGCCGGAACCATCTGCAGAGCGGTCGTTCAATTTCATATTCATCGCCTTTTCATTGATCTGTTTGTTGGTTTGTCAGTTTCAGTGTCAATAGCCGCGCTCTCAATGCTTAGCCGAGGATGGAACCTTGTCGCATTGTTTAGCGTCATGTTCTCCACTCATTAAGCGCACAACAAAGCAGCAGACAATAAGCACGGCAGCAGACAACGCGATCCATTGAGGAGCAACGATGACACCAAGCCCAAGACCGATTCCTTCCCCAGTGGCAACCACTAACTGTCGCGCCTGAACCGCTTCTAAAGAACCAGTCATTGGTAACGAAAGAAGCGCTGCGTCCACCAGCGGAATAAAAAGAGTCTCCGCGAAGGAAAAAATGATTATCCCAAGAAACGGGTTAATCTTCACCGCGACCAGGGCAATTACAAAAACTAAAGGAGAAACCAGCACCAACGTCTGATTCGATAGTCCGCTATCTCGTGCTTTCTTAATCAATCGCGTACCCAGAGGCTGAAGCAGTACCACCGAAAGGGCATTTACGGCAAATACCGTTCCTCGGATGACCGGCGACGTGTAATGCGCACTGACTGCTACCGCTATGGAAGAAAAGAGCTGACTATAAAGCATGTAGCCAACCACCACGCCGAGAACAACCCATCGCACAGTTGCCTTGCCTAGGGGCTGAATTACCCTACGAGCAAAGGAACCCCGGACATCAGCTTTCCGAGGTCTTAGCTTGTATGACAACGTCAACGCCGGTACAACTGCAGCGGCCAAGTAGCACGCAGCGGTATAAAAAAAGATCACATTCGACGTCGCTGAGAACAGGACATTGCCGATGACTGGCCCGACCGCTGCTGAGACGTTCACCGCAATATTGATCGATCCAAAAATCTCTAACTTAGTCGTCTCAGATGCTTCGGATTCAACAAGGTAGTGCCGAATACTCGATCCATTCATGTTTATCCCTGCTCCGGCCAAGAGCAAGGCAACGACCAGCAGTGGCGCATTAGGTTGGAGACCGATGACAAAGAAAGAAACCGACGCCGCAACTAGGCCGATCTGCATGGCCGCAGCGAAGGGAAGCAACCGTAGGAGTCTCCCCATCACCAAGGTTGATGCTCTTACCGAAATACCAAAGGCAGCCATCGCACAACCAGCGATGAACGGAGAAACCTTATCAGGAAGCCAGAGCGCCAGAATCGGCATCACAGCGAAGTAGCCGAGATGCGACAGAAAATAGTCAAACACAAAACTGTATCGAGCCAGCCGCGTCACACGTGCGTCAACAACCATTTGCTATCCGATCACCCAAGGATTCAGGTAAACGACTACTTTCAGCCGAAAACTCAGTCACAGATGATTGCTCCAACAGTGTACTGAGGTATTCCCCCATTCGGCGCGAAGCCGTGACACAATTCATGAGGTCCTCATCGGTATAGCGCTCTCCGGATTGGCGCATTGCTCTAATATCACCGAAACCAAGAAGCTGTTCTCCTCCATGGCTCAGAGAATAGGGGGCTCGAATCGCATGCCTTACGGAGTACCGAATGTGTCCAGTATGGTGAAAGTCCAGGTTAGACGAAATATCTGGCAGAGTAGCTGGGTGATACCTCATCGGACGCATTTCCGCCGGCGAAGTGTTTCCCCAAGGCTGAAGATGCCACGAGTTGTATCGCATTCGAGACGAAATTGCGTGTAGCTCGTCCTCAGTATGCCGATCCCCGCCTAGTACCCAACAGTAATGTGAGTACATGTCAAAGTCGGAAAGCTCTTCAATCGCCCCTTCTTCTAAAGCTTTCCTTAGAGCTCCAATCTCCCTAAATCCCCTGGTCATAACAACATCACTTCGCGTTTGGCACTTTATCCGTTCAATGGTTTCAGAGGCCAGCTCGACAAAACCCGCGAGCGTGAATTCGCCGTCATCACAGAGCTTCGAGGGATTCGTACCACCCTCGGGGGAGCTAGTAGCTTCCACTACCGATACAATCTTGCGACGGGTAACCCCCTCGATCCGTCGACACTGCTCATTTTCTAAATCTTGTTGAGGCCGAAGCTTCGTTATGCTCCCAAGGTCTTGGCCGTTGAGAGTTTCGAGCGAATTCGGACCGCCAGCTTTCGAGAGCTCACAGGCCCAGAAGAAATATAAGACTCGTACAGTAACCGGGCCGAGAACCTCCTCTTCCGTAAAGTCTAAGGTGTGAGCTGAGCAGTCTTGCTGACTTGGTAGAGACCTAGGCTCCCTGAAATTCTGAACAGCTTCGCCATTCCAATAGCAACAAACCGGTGGGATTTCCCGGAGCGCTTGATTCACACTTCGAACCCTTACGGCAAGTTCTCCTTGTTGATGATATTCCTCGATCGCAAGAGATACGCGACGACTCATGGAAATCGAACTGCTCTGACATTTCTCCAATTCACGTTCAACCGCTTGGGGTAGATCAGGGCAAAATACAGTCCGACATCCGATTTCGTCCTCGCGGAGGTAATCTGCTTTCTCCTCAGCTGGGGAAATCTCTAGCTTGACCTTTCCGTGTACTAGCAGGGAGACTCGTAGCATGACCTGATTTCTGTTTTCACCACAAGGGTTCCAATCAGAATCGCGAAACAATCGTCGTAAGACCTTCTCACGCGGGGAAAGACTGATCAACGCCTCACTTCTGGTCAAACGCCCGTCAAATGAAAGCAGTTTGTCCACCCAGCGAGAGACCTCAATTCCCTCACCCACCTGACGTTCCATTGCAATCCAGAGTGAATGAAACCTCGACTCAACGTCCAAACAGTTCGGTCTTGAGCCCCCTGCTTCCACACCTTTTCGACTTGGAAGTCGGCTAAATTGCTTCTTCACGTTGCTCTACCTTTTTCCAAAGCCCTTCCGGGGTACCGTTACGCTGTCCCTCCAAATCCTCATATATGCAATCCATTGGGCATGCTTTCACACACTGCGGACAACCTGAGCAGAGTTCGGGGATGATTACAGGTCCGTGATCTAGAACCACGATTGCTGCAAAAGCAGCTGGGCAACGCCTAACACATTCTTGACAATTTATACACTCGCCCCCCGCAATAAAACGCGGAGGGCGTTTCCAGCGCGGATCAGGTTTTCGCTGCTGAATACGAGCTGTCAAGTCTAACGCCATGAGGCATTCTCCTCGTCTCTCTCACAATATTTTTGATAGTGAGGTACATTACAGCGCGTTGTAGCTAGTGTCCACCATTACACGCGATTTGTTTTATTTATCTTAAGCGAAACCACGGATTGAGCTTCTCCAAAGGGCAAAATGGCGCCTAGCAACCTCCGATTTGTCCGGAGTTCGCCCAGCATAAGCCTAGTGCCGTCGTGTTCACCAGAAACGCCAACCAATCGAACATAAAACGAAACCCCTCTGCACGGCCTGAAGGGTCCGTGCAGAGGGGTGCTGTTCGCGTAGAGCTTACTTCGAGCTCAGGGAAGAACCGGAGACGGTAACACCGGCGCGGTTGAGCAGCATGATGACGAGGTTGATGATGTCGCCACTGAGGTCAATAACGCTAGACAGCATGAGAGTTCTCCTTTATTCGATGACCTAGACTTAATGTCTATCGTGCGAGTATGCCTCTGACGTTACGCCTTACGCGAAAAATCCGGCAGGTTTTTGGGGAATGGCCCTAACCGGCCACAGCTCCTACCCAGCACCGCGGCAAGCTACAAGGTTGACCGCCCCAGTAGAGAATTCGGCAGGGCAACCATCCCGCCGGCGCTGGCGATGGGCTAGAGCGGGGAGATGGTGTGCTTCTTGGGCAGGTCCTTCTCCTGCTTATCGGCAAGCTGGCGCAGCGCGCGGCGCAGGGCTAGACGCGACTCGGAAGGCTTAATCATGCCATCGAGGTAACCGCGCTCCGCGGCGACATAGGGCGCGGTCATGGTCTCGTCATAGAAGTCCATGAACATCTTCTTCGTCATAGCGCGCTGCTCTGGGGTCTCGGCGGCCTCGAGCTGCTTGCCGGCAATCATGACCACGGCGGCGGCCGATCCCATCACGGCGATCTGGGCCGTCGGCCACGCCAGGTTGATGTCACCCGTCAGGTTCTTCGAACCCATCACGGCATAAGCACCGCCATAAGCCTTGCGCACAATGAGCGATACCTTCGGCACGGTGGCCTCCACCACCGCAAACGCAAACTTCGCGCCGCGGTGAATCAAGCCCGCCTTCTCCTGGTCCACGCCCGGCAGGTAGCCCGGCGTATCCACTACGAAGACCAGCGGGATGTTGTAGGCATCGCAAATACGGATAAAACGCCCGCCTTTATCGGCAGCGTCCGCATCAATACAACCCGCCGAATGCATCGGGTTATTCGCCACAAAGCCCACGGCCTTGCCATCAATACGGCCAAAGGCGGTAATGACGTTGGGGGCGTAGTTTTCCTGGATCTCGATGAGATCGTCATCGTCGCCAAGTTGTGTGAGCAGGTCCATCATGTCGTAGCCGGCGTTCGTGTCATCCGGCATGAAGGAATCCAGCTCGGTGTCTTCAGCCACCTCGTCATCAGAAGGTGCGTCGAAGACCGGAGACTCGTCGAAGCAGGTCAGCGGCAGGTGATCCAGCAAATCGCGCACCAAGTCAAAGGCCTCATCCTCCGAGGGCACCACAACAGACACGTTGCCGTTGAGCTCCTGCTGGCGCGCAGAGCCGAGGTCATGGGAAGAGATCTCCTCGCCTGTGACTTCCTTGATCACGTTCGGACCCGTCACGTACATCTCCGCCTCACCATCGACGGCGATGATGAAGTCCGTGGTCACCGGCGCATACACCGCGCCACCGGCGGACTTGCCCATCATGATGGAAATCTGCGGGCTGCGGCCGGACAGCGGCAGCTGGCGGCGGGCAATCTCGGAGTACATAGCCAAAGACGTCACCGCGTCCTGAATGCGCGCACCACCGGAATCCTGAATACCGATAACTGGGCAACCAATCTTGATGGCCAGATCCATGATGTCGGTGACCTTCTTGCCAAAGGTCACGCCCACGGAACCGCCGTAGACGGTCTTATCGTGCGCATAAATGCACACCGGGCGGCCGTTGATGCGGCCGTGGCCGGTGACCACGCCGTCGGAGTAAATCGCGTCCGGATCACCGGGGGTCTTGCCCAGGGCGCCGGTTTCGACGAAAGAGCCTTCGTCGAGAAGCGCGGCGATGCGTTGGCGCGGAGTCGAGCGGCCGGCCTCATCGCGACGGGCCCGGGAGCGTTCACTGCCGGGGTCCTGGGCGCGCTCGAGGCGCTCGCGTAGGTCCGCTAGCTTGTCAGCGGTGCTAGTCACTTCCGAATCTTCTCCTCGATCCATTCCTCCATGTGCTTGCCCACGATACCGATTGCGGGCTCGTCGGGAACCGCCAGGTGGTCGCCCGGCAGCTGCACAATCTCCAGATCCTTCACGATAACGCCCCAGCCACCGTCCGGGTTAATCTCCGCATAGGCAGGCTCGAGCTCGATGGCGCCGTCATGCATGCGCTCGGAGCGGAAGAGGATGACGGGCACGCTTACCGACGCCCACCGTCCCATATCCAGCGAGCCCAGAATCTGGTTATCCACGAAGGACGCACGTTGGTGTTCGAGCACGCCGGCGGACAGGCCGTGCTCAGAGGCGTCGGTGGAGCTAAGGAATTCCGCGAGCATGGCCATGAGTGCATCCTCGCCCACGGTCTCCAGCATCTCGTAGGGCGGCTCGAAGTCGAGGCCATAGGTCTTCTTGGCGAAGGCGGCGTAGCGCCCCCAGCGGGCCTTGGTTTCCTCCAGTGTCTTCGGGGCCGGATGCGCCGGCTGGGTGGTATCCAGCAGCGCGATGAAGGCCACCTCGGCCGCATCCTCGCCGCGGGCGGCGCGCTCCTGGAGCTGGTAGGCCACCTCATAAGCCAGCGCGCCACCGAAGGACCAGCCGCCGAGCACGACCTTACGGCCGCGCGCGTAGTGCAGGATGTCCTCGATGTAGGCGGCGGCGCGATCCTCCAGGCTGCCCTCGAGACGCTCCACGCCGTAGACGGCGACGTCGGCAGGCAGGCGGCGAGTCAGCGGCTGGTAAACCACGGTGGGGCCGCCGGCCGGGTGGAACATGAAGACGGCGGGGCCATCGGCCTCGCGCAGGACACGGATATTGCCCTCGACCTCGGTCTCCAGGCCTTCGCGGACCAGATCCGCCAGGTTCTCCAGTGCTTCGGCCTCGTAGACTTGTTGCGCGGTGACCTCGATGCCGGCGCGCTCGGTGAGACGCTCGGCAATCTTCTCAGCCACCTCATCGCTGACCTGCGGCAGCGCGGAGGTCACTCCGGCCGCGGCCTTACCGGTGAAGGTGGCCCAGGTGCCGAAGACCATGCGCTCGGAGGCATCGCGCGGTGCGACGCCTACGCCCGTGCTAGCCTCCTCGGCCGCTCCCTGTCCCGCAGCTTCCTTCGCGCTCGCAGCGGAAGAGTCTTCAGCGGAGTTGTCGTCCGCGGAGGGCGCATCAGCGGCCGCGTCGGCCGGCGCCTGCGCGGCAGCACCGGGCTGCTCGGACACGGCATCTTCGACCATGGTGATGACGTCGGCGAGGGAGGCGTCGCGAAGCGCCTGCACCTGCAGCGGCGGAATCTGGAAGTCATTCTCCACGCGGTTCTTGATGCGCATGCCCATGAGCGAATCCAGGCCGAGATCAATGAGCGGCAGCTCACGCGGGAGATCGGAGACGTCGTAGCCCATGGACTCCGACACGATGAGCGCCAAGCGCTCCTCCACGCTCTCCTTCTCCGGGTCCCAGCGCACGGCATCGGCGCCCACATCGGGGTCAGCGAACTGCGGCGCGGTCACCGCCTGCGGCAGGCTCGGCTCCGGGGGCGCAGCGGGTTCGGCAAGGTTGAGCGTCGACGCAAAACCTTCCGCGATGAGCTTGGTCGTCGCACCATCCACGTAGTGCACCGCCAGCGACAGCCCGCCCAGCGTGCGGCGGACAATCGTGGTGACCTCGCCCTTCGCGGGCAGGTCAAGGTGCTCCTCGCTCGCCGCGATGTGGGCGCCCGGGGTCACGGCCTCGGCGGCTGCCTCCAGGATGGCCAGTGCACTCGGCGCCTGGTCGGCGTTCGTGGAGAACGCCACCGCGCCCTCCGGCAGCGTCACGCGCGCTCCCGGCAGGCCGGATACGCCCGAAGAAGGACGAGCGTTCGTCCAGAAACGCTGGCGGCGGAAGCGGGTATGGGGGGCGGCGACAAGCGCACCGGAGCCGAAGACCTTGGTGTAGTCCACCGGAGTACCCGTGACGTAGAGCTTGCCCAACAGGTCCAGCAGCGACTCGGTGGGATCCACCTTGCGCTTCAGGCTGTAAAGCAGCTGCGCATCCGCCTTGCCCGCGGCAAAGGCGGTGGACATCAGACCCATGAGTGCAATCGGGTTCGGGGAGATCTCCACGATCTGCGTGTGCCCAGCCGCAAACGCCGCCTCCGTCGCATCCTGCAGGTAGACGGGCTTGCGGGTCATGCGGATCCAGTAATCCTCATCGTGCAGCACCGCACCCGGGCGGTAGACCTTGCCGCGGTCGACGGAGGAGAAGAGCGTCGTATGCAGCGGAGCAGCTTCCATGCCGGCGATTTCCGCATAGAGTTCACCCAACAGCGGATCCACAGCGGAGGTGTGGCCCGCGCCCTTAACGTTGAGCGCGCGGGCGAACTTGCCCTCGCCGTCGAGCTTCTCCACCAGCGCGAGGACCTCCTCGCGCGGGCCGCCCACGGTGGTCATGCCGGGGCCGGTGTAGACGGCGGGCTCGATGGAACCCGGAAGAGCGTCGATCTCCTCGGCGGAGAGCTCGACGACGGCCATGGCGCCCTGCTGGTCGTCGGGAAGCGAGGCCTCGCCCTCCCCCATGAGGCGCGCGCGGTGGCAGGCGATGAGCATGGCGTCGGCCGCCGTGATGCCGCCCGCGGCGTAGGCCGCGCCGATCTCACCCATGGACATGCCGATAACGCCGGTTGGGCGCACGCCGAAGGTGGCCAGCAGGTCCGTCAGCGCGATCTGGATGGCGGTGATGGCCACCTGCGCAGTTTCGGTGTTATAGGTCTGCTCGTCATCACGCACCAACTCCAGGATGGACCAGCCGGATTCGCGCTGCACGATGGCGTCGAGCTCCTCCAAGCGCGCGAGGAACTGCGGCGAAAGGGCAATCATGTCCTTGGCCATCTTGCGGTGCTGGGAGCCGAAACCGGAGTACATGAACACCGGGCCGTGCACCGTCGGGGAATCCGCCGCGGCGATGCCGACGGAGACGGTTCCCTCGGACACCTGGCGCAGGCGCTTGACAGCTTCTTCGCTTGACGACGCCACCACTACCGCCCGCGAGCGCCCATGGTTACGGCGCGCGAGGGTGCGGGCCAGGGAGAGCAGGTTCGGGTTCTCGGCTTCGATGTAGTCCGCTAAGTCGGCTGCGGCTGCGGCGCGGCGCGAGGGCAGCAGGCCGGAAACGGGCAGGGCCACCGGGTGGCCTTCGCCGATGGCGACCTGCGGGGCGTCCTGGTGGGTCAGCCCGCGGTAGTCGGTCAGTACCACGTGGGCGTTGGTGCCGCCAAAGCCGAAGCCGGAGACACCAGCGATTTTCTGGCCGGAGTACTCGGGCCACTCGCGCGGGTCTTCGACGACTTCGAGGTGCTCGGCGTCGAAGTCGATATAGCGGTTGGGGCCCGCGTAGTTGATGTTTGGCGGGATAACGCCGTGGCGCATGCCCTCGATGACCTTGATGAGGCCCACCACGCCGGCCGCGGACTCGGAGTGGCCGATGTTGGTCTTGGCGGAGCCCAGCAGGGTCGGGTTATACGGTTGGCGGCCCGGGCCCAGCACGCGCCCCAACGCGGTGGCCTCGATGGGGTCACCGAGGATGGTGCCGGTGCCGTGGGCCTCGACGTAGTCGACGTCCTGCGGGCGGATGCCGGCGTCGGCGTAAGCGCGCTCGAGGACGTCGACCTGCGCGTCTGGGTTGGGGGCGGCCAGGCCGTTGGAGTGGCCGTCGGAGTTGACTGCGGAGCCCTTGATGACGGCGTGGATGGTGTCGCCGTCGCGTTCAGCGTCTTCGAGGCGCTTGAGCACGAGCACACCGGCAGCGTCCGCGCGGACGATACCGTCGGCGTCGTCGGAGAAGGCGTGGATGGCGCTGGTGGGCGAGGTGACACCCAGCTCGCTGAAACCGATGGAGGCGTGCGGCGAAGCGAGGATGTTCACGCCGCCGGCCAGAGCCGTATCAGCTGCACCTACGCGCAGGTCCTTGACCGCCTGGTTGACCGCCACGAGGGAGGCGGAGCAGGCGGTGTCCACGTTGAGGGAAGGCCCGCGCAGATCGAAGGCATAGGACAGGCGGTTGGCAACGATCGCCGAGGACGTGCCCGTCATGGCATAAGGGTGCATCTCGGCGGGGGCGGCGGTAATCAGCATGCCGTAGTCATTGTTGGTGGAGCCCATGTAGACACCGGTGGCGGTGCCGCGCAGCTGGTTGGCGGGCAGGCCGGCGTCTTCGAGGGCCTCCCACGCCACCTCCAGGAGAATGCGCTGCTGCGGGTCCATGTTGGCCGCCTCCAGCGGGGAGAGGCCGAAAAACTCGGCGTCGAAGGAAGCGATGTCCTCGATGTAGCCGCCGTCGGTGTTCTGCTGCTCCATCTTCTCGCTGGTAATCGGGTCAGAGGAGTACTCCGACCAGCGGCCAACGGGCAGCGGGCCGGTGCCGGCGCGGCCCTCGACGAGCATGTTCCAGAACTCGTCGACATTCTTGGCGCCCGGGAAGCGGCCGGCATAGCCGATGACGGCGATGTCCCCGCCCGCGATGGCGGCCGAGCGTGGTGCCGCCGCTCCCGGCGCGCTGTCTGCCGGGGCGCCGGCGGCGCCGTTGACGAGACGCTCGGCCAGCTGCGCGATGGTGGGGTACTCGTAGGCCACGGTGGGCTCGAGCTTAATACCGAGGAGGTTTTCTAATTCGCCGGAGAGGACTACTGCGTCACGCGAGGACAGCCCGAAATTCTCCAGTGGCTTGGTGTCCGTGATTTCCTCTGCCGACAGGCCGGTGGTCTGCGCAACCCAGGTGCGCAGCCAGCCACGAAGCTCTTCAACGGTCATAAATCTCTAGCTTTCTTACGCGGACTAAAATTTTCTATCTATGCGGTCGATTTTGCGCAGCACAAAAGCGCGCACATCGATGCGTCTATAGGGGTTATCGGACGATTATCTCACTTTGTTAACTTAGGTCTCATAACCGACATACCCACAGGCAGCGGCAACCCCCGCCCCCACGGCTCACGCGGGGAACGGGGGTTGAATGGTGCGGGGCCTTTAAGAGGCGAGGTAGCTCTTCTTGGCCACGCGGCGGGCAATCTTGCCCGAGGAGGTGCGCTTGATCTCGTTAGCGCCGAACCACTGGATGACGGCCGGGGTCACGCCGTGGTTCGCGGAGACCGCGGAGCGGATGACCTCGGATGCGGCGGCGTCATCGGCCGGGTTGGCGTCGTCGGCGCGCTCGATGAGCAGCACGAGCTCCTCGGTGCTGCCGCCTTCCACGGAGAAGGCCGCGATGGAGTCCGCGCGCACGTGGTCCGAGGCCTCCTGCACGGTGCCTTCGATGTCCTGTGGGTAGTGGTTGCGGCCAGCCACCACGATGAGGTCCTTGAGACGACCGGTGATGTACACCTGGTTATCCACGATGGCCGCCAGGTCCCCCGTGGCCAGCCAGTTGTTGTCCTCCGGCGCGTTCGGCACGCGGGTGCCCTCCGCCAGGCGCTCCCCCAGCGTGTTGTGGAAGGTAGAGGCAGTTTCTTCCGCGCGGTCCAAGTAGCCGGCGGCACGGTTCTCTCCATGCAGCCAGATCTCGCCCACACGGCCATCCGGCAGCTCGACCTTGGTCTCCGGGTCCACGATGGTCAGGTGCTGGGCCACGACGCTCTGACCACAGGAGGCGTAGGCCACGGAGTCCGCGGACTTCTCCACGATGACTGCTTCGCCCTCGGCCAGACGCTCGCGGTCGAAGTGGGAAATGATCGGGCGCTCCAGAGTCTGCGGGGTGGTGACGATCAGCGAGGCCTCCGCCATGCCGTAGGAGGGGCGCAGGGTCTCACGGCGCAGGCCGTACTCCTCCTTGCCAAAGACCTCCCAGAAGGAATTCACCGCGGACTCCGTGACCGGCTCCGAGCCGATCACGATGCCATCGACGTTGCTGAAGTCCAGCGTCTCCCCCGCCGCCGGAGCACCGTAGCGCGCGGCAAGCTCGAGGGCGAAGTTGGGAACCACGGCGTAGGTTCCCTGCAGCTGCTCATCGATGGGCTGACGCTTGAGCTGGTCAATCCAGCGCTTAGGTTGCTGGACGAAGTCACGCGGCGTCATGATCTCCAGGTTGACGCCCAGGATGGTCACGAAAACCGCCAGGATGATGCCCATGTCGTGGTGCATCGGCAGCCAAGAAACCACGCGGGCCGGCAGCTTAATCTGTACCGCGGTGAAGATCTGCAGCACGTTGGTCATGATGTTGCGGTTGGTCAGCAGCACGCCGGCCGGGGTGCGGGTGGAACCGGAGGTGTACTGCAGGAAGGCCGGCTGGTCCAGCGGCGCGGTCTGTAGCGCGGCAAGCGCGGCCTTGCCTTCCTCCGTCTCCAGCGGGTTGACCCAGCTCTGTGCCAGCGAATCCGGCAGGGAGTCGATGGAGATGATGCGCGGGCGCTCGGCTGCTGGGCGGTCCGAGAAGTACGCGCGGTTGGCGGCAGCGGACGTGTTGTTGGTCAGCACGATCGACGGGTTGGCATCGCCGAAGACCGCCCGCAGGTGATCGGTGTGGCCGGGCTCGTTCGGATCATAGAGCGGGATCGGGGTCATACCGGCGTACATCGCGCCCAGGAAGCCGAAGATGTACTCGGGGGAGTTGCCCGCCAGGATGGCCACGCGATCCCCCATCTTGCCCACCTGCTGCAGGCGCGCTGCTACCGCCTTGATGCGGGTATTGACCTGGGAGCGGGTGATATCGCGCGGGGTGCCCTCCGGATTATCGGTATAGACCCACTGGCGCATGACCGGGCGATCCGGGATTCCCGCCTGCTGCTCCGCGGCATAGACGTGTTCGGCGAGCCCCGCCAACGTGAGGTGAGGCGGCAGGGCGATGTTGCCCTTGTCGTCGAAGAACTGGCCGATCAAGGCTTTCAGGTCCATGTGGGAAAGCTCCTTCGTAGGGTAGAGAGGGGCGCGCACCCCTGCTTCACGTACTTTTGACATTGAAAATATCAGAAGGAGTGTGCCGAACGTTACATGGCGCGCGGGCGGGACGTCGTCAAGCGCTACTGCGCGTCGATGGTGTCCTTAGCCCACTGCGTGACCCACTGGTTGGTGGTGACCCCTTCGATAACGTCCGGATTGTAGGCATACAGTGCATGAACGCCGTTGGCGTCGATGAGGTCACGCGCTCGTTCGAGCCCGTTGCTCACGTCCAGGGGCGCATCACAAATAGAGTCATTCGGCGCACAGATTTGGAAAGTGCGGTCCGCCAACTCCCCAAAGCCATTGGCGCGCGCACCGCGCATGGTGGCGCCCGGGACGATGCCCTGAATCAAGGTCGACACCGGCTGCAGGGCAATCTCCGCGCCCACGCCGCCGACGTGCGCACCCGGGTTAATGCCCACGCCGTCCTGGCGCCGGCCGTCCGCAATGAGGGCCACACCCGCCACGCTCTCCGCGGGGATGGGTCCATTGCCGCCGCCGATGCGGTCCGCCACATCACCCGCGATGACCGCTCCCTGCGAAAATCCGCTCAGGATGAACTTCGTGTCCGGGCAGGTCTCGTGCATGTAGGTCAGCTCGCCCTCGAGGCGCGAGGTGCCTTCGTTGCGGGAATCGTCGTAGCTCATCTCGTGCTGCGCGTTGATGTTCTTAAACTGCGCGGTGTACGGCAGCGTCCACACCTTAACGTCCTCGGGGACGTAGGCCTCCTTCAGGGGATTCGTGATCGAGAGCATGAAGGAGTTCGGGTTCGCGCCCGGGTTGATCGGATCATCGTCCGCGGCGGATTCCCACGTTCCCGGCGCGGAGATGAATTCCACGCGCGGGCACCAGTCCGGCTGCTCGGGGGCCGTGTTGTCCTCCTCCTGGGAAGGGGCAGGCTCCGCAAGGTTTCCTTGTTCCCCTTCCTCACGGGTGTTGAGGAAGTGAACCGCTCCCCCGCCAATCAGGGCGAGGAGGACGACCACGGCAAGGACGGTCAGTGTGTTACGCATGGTTTTACGCATGAAGAAATTTCTACCTTGGAAAGGTGCGGGATTCCCTGGGGAATCCCTGCCACATTACTGAGCGCAGAGCGCGCGGCCCTGCTCGGTGATGAGCTGGACGAGTTCTTCGTGGCTGAGCTCGCTGCGGCCCTGCTCGATGAGCTGCCCGGCCACCGCGGGCACGGTGACGGTATCGCCCTGGCAGGAGGCTTGCGCGGCACCCACCAGCTGGTCCTCCACACCGTCAATGTTCACGCCCTTCTCAGCCACTGTGGCCAGGAAGTCCTGGTCCGGGCCCTGTTCAGGCGCGGGCGCGGGAATTTCGGAGATCTCGCGCGCGCCGCGGTCCTCCGGCTCGTCGCCTTGCGCTCGCTCACTCTGCTCGGAGGGCGACGCCGACGCTGAGCTGGCTGACGCTGAGCTTGACGACGATTCACCGCTCGCCCCCGAGGAGCGCTCCAGCGGCGCCACCGACGTTTCGGTGGCCTCACCTTCCTCGACGGTGGCGGAACCGCAGCCGGTCAACAGCGCGCCGGCGGCCAGCAAGACGGCCGCGCCGGCTGCCGCAGCGGGACGGGCGGAGAAAAATCGCATGGCCGTCCCTACTTCTTATCCGCCTGGATCTGGCCCATGACCTTGCGGATAACACCGTGCTGGAAGGTCTGGGTCAGCCCGCCGGCCGGGATCGTCGCATAATCCTCGGTGGGCCAGCCGAACTCGCCCTGCTCGTAGCCGTGCTTGCCCCACTCATCAAAGATCTCGCCCTTGAGGATGTAGTGCGCGCCGGAGTCCATGGACCAGTAGATGTTGCCGTGCTCGAACTCCTGGAAGAAGCCGCCGTTGACGGCCTTCTCCTCACCCACCGGGAAGCCCAGCTCGGAGTCAGCAGCCTTCAGCTCCTTGTACTTCGCGCCGATAGCACCGTGCACGATGTGGAAGGAACCGTCCGGGTTGCGGGTCAGTACGCCGTCCTCGAACTCCTGGACCTCGCCGTCGCCGACCTTGTTCGGCTCGGCTACCGGGTACTTGAGGTCGCCGCCCTCGAAGCCGTTCTTGCCCCAGGCGTCGAAGAAGTCCTTCGAGATAGGCCAGGCGCCGGTCTCCGGGGTCCAGTAGATGGAGCCATGCTCGAAGTGGACGTAGCGTCCGCGACCGTCGGGGGTCTTCTCCTCACCGGTCTTCGGGAAGCCCAACCAGGAGGTCGGGCCACCGAGCTCGGAGTAGCGTGCGCCGATGCGGCCGATAACGGCGTGCGCACCGGTCTCCGGGGACCAGTAGGCGGTACCGGCCTGGAAGTCCTGGGCCTTGCCGCGCTCGGCGACGTCATACTCGTTGTTCACGCAGGAGCCGATGATGCCGGACTTGGTGGCCTCAGCGATGGCGCCAACCGGGGTGCAGTCCGCGCCACGGTCGCTCTTGTCCAAGCCGAGAGAATCGGCGATGTAGGGCCATGCCTCGGTCATCTCGAACTGCCAGTATTCCCAGCTGTGAACGCCGGTCGGGCGGAACTTGACGACCGGCTCAACGCCGGCGCGCTTGGCGTAGTCAACGAAGGTCTGGGTGGACATGCGCGAGATTGCTTCCAGGCCCACGCCGGCCATGTTGGCCTGGCCCTTCGCCACGGAGCCGAGTTGGCCGTAGTCGTCCTTGCCGTTGCCGGCGGAGACATAGACCTTCATGTCCTTGAGGTTTTCAATACCCAGCTTCGGATCGTGGTCGATCCAGTCCTGGGAGTAGAGATCGCCCCACATGTTGGTGGAGGTGAATCCGCCGGCATCGGCCTGCGCGGCGGTAATGGCCTCCGGCATACCGGTGGTGGTGGTGTCGAGGTAACCCGAGAAAGAGCCAACATACTTGAAGGCCCAGGGGTTGCGCTCGGCCAGGTTCATGGCGGCGGTACCACCCATGGAGATACCGGTCACGGCGCGCTTGCCGTTGGAGCGGTAGCCCTTCTCCAAGATCGGGATGAGCTCCTTCATCAGGAAGGTCTCCCACATGTAGTGGGTGCCGTTGTCTTCCTTCTGCCAGTCGGAGTAGAAAGAGGACTCGCCGCCCACCGGCATGATGAGGTTGACGTTGCGGTCGGCGTACTGGGACAGGATGTTGGTCTCGATGGTCCAACCGGACTCATCGTCACGCGCGCGCAGGCCGTCGAGTGCCCAGACCTCCGGGAAGGTCTTGTCCGGGCTGGAGTACCAATCGCGCGCGAGCTGAATCTGCACGACCTGCTCCTTGTCCGGCATCGCAGCGGACTTGATGTAGACCTTGAGGTGGCGGTTGGTCAGATATTCCACGCGGGAGACGGACACGCCCTCCGGCAGGCCCTCAATCTTCGGGTACTCCGTCTCCACCGGAGTACGCTGCGGCGGGTTGGACGGCGCGAAGGAATCGGAGAAGTTAGAGCTTCCCAGCAGGTCGGTAATGCCCTCGCTCGAGGAGCTTGAGGACTGCGCGTTTGCGATAGGCAGCAACGCAAAGCCCACTGCCACGGCGGTGGGCAGCGCAGCGATGGTCAGGCCCTTGCGGGCTGCGGACGGGGAACGCAGGCCGGAATCCTTAGCGGACCGGCGAGGCTGAGATGACGCAGTGTTCGGCATTGAAGAGTCCTTTTAAGGGGTATATCGAGATAAGGGCACGCGGTACCGCGAGCGAGCTCCGCAGGTTCCCCTCCTGCGGAACTCGCCGCCGCACGCGTGGTGAGCGGTCTAGTGTGTTCTCAAGTTTAAGTTTAACTTGAGACTTTCGGTAGGGGGACACGCCCAGCGGTGGGATGAAAAAGCCGCCACACCCAAGGGCACGGCGGCTAGCTAGTTACCAGGCGTTCATAACGTTGAGCACCTGCGGCTTGGAGCGTTCCAGCTGGTAACCGAACTGCTCCCAGTTGTGCAGGCCCTGGGCCGGGTAATCCGTCTGCAGGCGAACACCCATCGCCCGAGCCTTGAGCTCCCACAGGCGGGTGGTGCCGTTGGCGAAAGCTTCCAACGCCATGCCGGACGCGATGTGCTGCGGCAGGTAGCGTTGCTGATCCAGCGGCCCCGGGACACCCGAGGCAGCAGACACGTAAACATCCGTTCCGTTTGCAGCCAGATCCGGGATCAGGTTGAAGGGATCATTGCTGAAGCGCTTCGGGTTGATGACGGAGCCGTACATGGCGTTGATGTTGAAGCCGCCGGCGTCGAGAAGCGCCAGGCGCATAAAGGTCTGGGCTCCCGGCAACGTCGTGGTGAGGTAGCCGGAGTAGGACAGCGCCTGACGGAACTGCTCGGGGTGCTTGCCAGCGAGGGTAATCGCTGCGGTAGCGCCCATGGACAGACCAGCAATGGAGTTATTGTTGCGGGCCACGCCGAAGTTGCCCTCAAGGTAAGCCGGCAACTCCTGCGTCAGGAAGGTCTCCCACTGGTAGTTGACCGGCTTGACCAGATCGTACGTAGCCGGACCGTTCCAGTCTGCATAGAAGGAGCCAGCGCCGCCCACCGGCATCACCAGGGTGATGTTGTGATCCACGTAGGTGCGCGCGGCGTTGACGTCATGGATCCACGCGTTGGTGGAATCGGTCGCGCGCAGACCATCGAGCAGGTAGAGGCCCGCGTTGCCGCCGTTCTTGGCAGGCTGGATCTGCACCGGGATGTTTCGGCCCATCGCCTGGGACCACACATCGCAGCGCTGCACCCAGAAGCCAACGCGATCCCACTCGCAGGTGCCGGTGGCGTCCGCGCGCAGCCAGTCACGGTGAGCCGCGGATGCTTCCTGGGTGCCGGCGGTCACGACCAGGCCCAAGGCCACGGCGATAGCGGCCACCACTGAGAGGACCCGAGTCCGCAGGCCAGAGCTTAGTGAACTCATGTTTCTCCTTAACATTTTTACTGCCATTACTACATCGCCAACACGCCAGCGATAGTTACGGATTAATAACGAGAATCTTTTGTAGCGTAACGCACCCTGGCAATTTTTGCCTCCCCGTGGGGGTATTTGCCAGCCCGCCCCAAGCTAGTGGGCAGGGTAATCGGCCGGATCGGCAGAAAACATGAGGGTGCGCCCCGTGGTCAAAGAGAAGGCCAGGTTCGCGCGGAAGCGCTCCCACGTCAGGGGCTCGCTGTAGGAAGCAACAAGCTCCTGCACCTCTGGCGTCGCCAGCGCCGCCCGCGCCTGCCGAGTCTTGTCCTTGTCATACCACGGCGGGAGGTACTCAATGTCCGCGCCGGTCAGCGCCGCCTGCCACTCCAGTTCGAGGTGCTTGTCGTGGCCCACGCGTCCGCCTTCCTCGCGGGGCATCCGTGCGGCCAGCGGCGTGGCCAGACCAATGGTGTCGAGCACCCGCACGTTGAGCGGCGCGTTCATTGAGGTCATTCCCAGGTTGACCAGGTAGACCGTCGGCGGCTCCTCCGCGCCCGGCTCGCGCGGGACGGTGAGCCAATTGAGCTGGTCCTTCTCCTTGTCCTCTACGTAGATGACACCCAGCGCATCGCCGTGCGCCAACTTTTCGGTGGCTTCCCCGTATCCGCGCATGAACTTCATCGTCATGTAGTCCCGTGCCGAACGCGGCGGGTAACCCGCCTCGCGGTTCGTAGCGTAGGTCCAGAAGTCGCGCTCATCCACGATGGACAGCGGCTGCTCGTAGGCCTCCCAGTCCGTCGGGTGCCCGCGCAGCACGACCACCACGGCCCACACCGCGCAGAAGGCCGCCGCGAGCACAGACACCAGGCCTCTCAGCGGCAGCACGAAGACCGGCAGGAGGGCGGCAAACAGCGGCAGCAGCAGCATGCGGCCGTGCATGAAGTCACCGCCGACGCGCAGCACGTACACCACATGCACCACCGCTGCACCGACCAGCAGGTAAGTGACGGTCGTGGAGCTTCGCAGGGCCGCCGGGCGCAGATGGGCACGGAAGGTCCACAGCGCAGCACCCGCCAACACGAGAACGGGCAGGTACAGGGCATACGGCCCAACGAAGTCACCGGCATAGTCCAGGCCGCTGCCCCACGCGCTTGACGACGCCGACTTGGCCACCGCCGTGTGCGGCGTCAACAGGCCGTAATATCCCATGCGGAAGAATTGGTAACCCGCCGGGATGGGCAGGGCCGCGCCGAGGATACCGAGCCAGACTTTCCAGTTGCGGTGTGCCGCCAAGAGGAGCAGGCCAGCCAGCCCGCCGTAGAGCGCGAATTCCGGACGTACGAGCCAGGACAACCCCGCCCACAGTGCCAGCCAGTAGGCGCTGGCGTTATCGCGAGATTGCGCCCAGTGCTGGAGCAACGCCCACAGGGCGGCGAGGTAAAAGATGGACAGGCCCCACTCGAGTCCGGAGGTAAAGAAATCACGGGCAGGCGGCAGCGCGAGGTAGACCAGCGCGCCCGCGGGCGCCAGAAGCGGAGTGGCGAGTTGGCCCGAGCGGAAGAAGGCCCGGGCTGTGGCCCACGCCCCCAACATCATGGCCGCGACCGCCAGAAGCAATCCCAGGTTGACGGCGATGGACTCCAGCGGGGCGTTGGTGACCCAACGGGCAAGCAGGATGAGGTACTGCCACAGCGTCGAGGTATTGGCCTCCACGCGCTCGCCCGCGTTGAAAACGGGGCCGTTGCCCTCCTCCAGGTTGCGCACGGTGCGCAGGACGATGAGGCCGTCGTCGGAAATCCAGCGGCGCGCGAAGCCGCCCCAAAACGAGAAAACTCCGATCACGATGACCGAGGCCAGCGCGCTGAGCGCCGCCGCGGTACGTGATTCGGATTTTCGCATGAGGAGAGAGTCTAGCCCATCATGACCGGCATGATGTACACCGCCATGGCAATACAGGCCAGCCACAGCAGGGCCAGGATCTGCAGGACGCGGTCCTCCAGGGCAATCTCATCCGGGGCACCGCCGTTGCCACGGTCCACGTCGGCGGCATAGCGCAGGATGGCGATGGTAAACGGCACCATGGACACCTGGTACCACACGCTGGCCGGGCCATCAGACTCGTTGGAGAGCTGGAAACCCCACAGGGAGTAGGACATGACCACGGCGGTGGCGGCCAGGGTCCACACGAAGCGCAGGTAGGTAGGCGTATAGCCCTCCAGGGATTTACGGATCTTGGCGCCCGTGCGCTCCGCCAGAAGGATCTCCGAGTAGCGCTTGCCCGAGGCCATGAACAGGGAGCCAAACGCGGCCACCAGCAGGAACCATTGGGAGAGCACGATGCCCGCGGCCACACCGCCAGCCATGGTGCGCAGCATGAATCCGGAGGACACCAGGGCGATATCGATCACCGGCATGTGCTTCCATCCGAAGCAATAGCCCAGCTGCAGGCCGATGTAGATGGCCATGACGATGGCGAGCTGCAGACCAGCCGTGGCCAAGAAAGACAGACCAATCGAACCGATGATGAGCACCGCCGCCATGGCATAAGCCAAGTTCACTGGAAGCACGCCCGCCGCGATGGGGCGGAAGCGCTTCGTCGGGTGCGCGCGGTCAGCCTCCACGTCGCGGGCATCATTGATGAGGTAGATGGAGGACGCGCCCATGCAGAAGACGATGAAGGCGAGGAGGACGTCGAGAAGCACGCGCGTGTGGAACAGCGAATCCGCGCCCGCGGCCGCAGGGGCGGCGAGAACGAGGACGTTCTTGACCCACTGCTTGGGGCGCAGGGCCTTCACCATGCCGTCGGCGAGGTTCTTCGGCGGCTTGCGCTTGCGGCCGGTATCGATACCGGAGGGGTGCGGCTCAGAGTGGAAGACTCTCTGCTCACCGTCGTCGACGCGGTTAGGACGTTCGCTCATGCGGTCTTCCTTTCATAGCGATGGCATGCTTCCGCGGTGGCGGCTCCCAGCAGGGCGCCGATCGCCGTATCGGATGGGTAATGTACCCCGAGCACCATACGCGAGGCCATCATGACCGGCACACCAACGAGCGGTGCCGGGGTTCCCAGAACGTGCGCAGCACCCACGAGGAACGCGCTTGTCGACGTCGCGTGCGAAGAAGGAAAGGACAGCTTAGAAGGGGTTTTCACACCGACTTTGACGTAGTCATAGTCCGGGCGCTTGCGCCGCACAATGCGCTTGATCACAACGCTGGCCGCGTGCGCCGTGAAAGCACCCGCACCGACGGCTACCCACTGGCGGCGGCGCGCCGGCTTCTGGTAATTCACGGCGGCGCCTAAGCCGGAGAGCGCCAGCCAGCCCAGAGCGTGCTCGCCGAAGTGGCTTAAACCCCGCGCGGTGGGCAGAACGCCGGGCGCATCGAAGGCCGCATTCTGGATCTTCTCGAGGACACGGGATTCGGCGACAGAAAGCTTATTGGGCATCGAAGACCTTTCGCCAGGACTCGCGGGAGGTCAGCTCCGGCAGAGCCGCGCGGTACTCGGCGCGCAGGTCATCGAAGTTATCCTCAATTTCCTTGAGCAGCTCGCGGGTGGACTTCACCAGCTCGAGGGCCAGCTCGCGGTCGCGCTTGCGGAAGGCCACGCCGGTGCCGCCCGCGGTGGAGACGGTGGCGGAATCGACGCGAGAGAGCGTGAACCAGCGGGCCTCCTCCGGGGTGAGGTTGAGCTGCGGTGCCTCGTGATGGGCCGGGTCTTCCTTGGTAACCAGGTGCTTGGCGGACTTGATGAGCCACGGAATTTTCTTGATCTTGCCCAGGCGGCCACCGACATTGCGGGTGGGCACGCCCGGCGCGCCGGTGGGCGCGGGCAGCTGATCCGCCGAATCGATGATGACGGCGTCCGGGAACTCCTTGCGGATTGCGGCGATGCGCGGCAGCGAGGACTCCAGGATGTCGAAGAGCTGGTCCGGTCCGGCCAGGAAGTCCTTCATGGCTTCCAGCTGGATGGCAATGGTGGAGTACTCCATGCACATGGTGTGCTTGAGGGTGGACTTGAAGATGGACTTGGTAATCCCGCGCGCATCGCCCTCGTGGTAGAGGGCCGCCACGATGAGGCGGTTGCGCAGGTGGAAGTAGGCCTGCCAGTCGATGGCATCGTCCTTATCCGCCCACGCCATGTGCCAGATGGCAGCGCCCGGCCAAGTCACCGTGGGGAAGCCGTGGGCGGCGGCGCGCAGGGAGTATTCGGTGTCATCCCACTTGATGAACAGCGGCAGCGGCTGCCCGATGCTTTCCGCCACGACGCGCGGGAAGAGGCACATCCACCAGCCGTTGTATTCCACGTCGACGCGGCGGTGCAGCGCGCGGGAGTCGTACTTCTTCGGGTCAAGGTGGGACTGCGCGTCACCGATGGCGCGCAGCGGGTACTTGGCAAAGTCGTGGTCATAGACGGCGTGCTCGGCCGCACCCCACATGAAGTCAGCGCGGTTCACACGCTCGCCAGTCGTGCGCAGCTGGGAGCGCTCCTGCAGGTTGAGCATCTGGCCGCCGACGATGAAGGGCTTGGCGGCGTAACGCGCTGCTTGGACCGCACGAAGGATGGAATCCGGCTCGATGGCGATGTCATCATCCATGTAGAGGATGTAGGGCGAGTCGGTATTCTCCAGCGCCTCGAACATGATGCGGGAGTAGCCGCCCGAGCCGCCCAGGTTGCCCTGGCGGAACTCGCGGAAGCGCTCACCAAAGTGGGCCACGGCCTCGTCATAGCCCGGCTCGTCCGCCGGGTGCTGGTTGCCCTGGTCCGGCATGAGAACGTAGTCGATGATGCCGTCCACCACCGGGTCCTCCGCCAGTGCCTGCAGCGCCGCGACGGCGTCGGTGGGGCGGTTGAAGGTCGGAATACCCACGGCGACGCGCTTCTCCTGCGCCGGGTACTCGCTGCCGTCCGGCAGGAGCTGCGGGTTCGGGGCGTGCGGGGCGCACCAGGCGGCGTCGCTAAGCACGGTGTCTTCAACGGCTGAGGCATCGAACCACAGCAGGCCGCCGTCCTCGAAGTTCTTCAACGGCAGTTCAAACTCGTGGTGGCCGGTGGTCACCACGTGGTTGGCCACGGCGATGCGCTGGCCGTCCTGCTTGGAGCGGTACAGGGAGATGTTGGCCTCGCCCTCGACGTCCATCGCCAGCACGATGGACTTCAGCTGGGACCAACGGCGCCAGTAGGCGGCCGGGAAGGCGTTGAAGTAGGTCTCGAAGGAGGCCTCCTCGCCGGCCGGGATGGTCACGGAGGTGCGGCCGCTCCAGCTGAGTCGCTCGCGGTTCTGCTCGGACTCGATGAGGTAGAGCATGCGGACGTCGACCGGCTCGCCACGCTTGGGCAGCAGGATGCGCTGTACGGGTTCGTACGCAGCAGAATTGTTGGCAGTCACGATATCTTCGGTTCTCCACACAGATTTCGACAGTATTCAGAACCCCAGATTAGTGGTTAAGTACTGCTGCGCTGAGTTCCCACGCGGCTGAGGGCTAAGCCGTGACGGCCGCATCCTCCGAGATGGGCTCGATGCCCAGGCGGTTGAGCATGTAGAGCACGCGGGCGCCGAGGTCATCGGCCAGCTCGCGGGTCTCCTCTACGGTTTCAGCCGTCGCAATGTCCCAAATCTTGACGTCCTTGCCGGCCTCATCGCGCGGGACCTCGCGGCCCAGGTACACGATGTAATCCGGGATCGTCACCAAGCGCAGGTCCTCGACGTAGCGGTCCGGGTGCTCCGCCATGCCGCGCTCCTGCAGCACGTGGGCCATGTGGGAGTCCGGGTCGTTTTCGGGGTGGGCTACGGCGGCGTCGACAAGCAGGGCGTCGCCGGCGTACTTCTTCGTCAGCGCCACGGCAGCCTGCGCCAGGGCGTGGTCGGTGCCCGCGGAGAAACGCACGTGGATGCGGTGGGTGCCGAAGTGCTCGCGCACCTCACGCTCCACCATCACGGGAACGAATTCATCTAAGGTCGCACCAGCTTCGTGACGCTCAATGGTGGCATCGAGGAAGGAGTCAATCTCCTGCGCGGTGTACTCGTGGCCGTAATTTGCGTGTAAATCCTGGCGCAACGTATCGAAACGGCGGGCGTTAGGGGAAGTCATCTCTAAACTCACTTTCTGTTCGCCTATTGTTAACCTACTGTTAACCTTAAGCGATTGTTGGACAGGCCACAAGTTTTATTTTCTTTGGTCTAGTTCCATACGCTGGCACAACCTCCCCATAAACGGCCAAAGGCCCGCCGGGTGTTCCGGCAGGCCTTCTTGGATTGCTCCTTCTTCTTATCGGGAATGCGCGTTGCGCGACTGCGCAGCTTGAGGTGTTCCTCGAGCCGCTCCGGGGACATCTTCCACATGCTGCGGTCCGCACGCTTCTTCTTGCGCTGGGCCATGCCGTCACCTCCTTCCATCGAGGTGTTTCAGCATAGCGCGCCACGCTACGCTACCGGGAGCGGCCGGGCCAGCGCCGTGGCCTAGTGGCCGCGCTCCTGCGTGATGGCTTGGCCATCACGGAAATAGGGAGCCAGCTTGTTATCGAACATGCTCAGCGCGGAGGCAATAGCCATGTGCATGTCCAGATACTGGTAGGTGCCCAGGCGGCCGCCGAAGAGGACCTGGTTCTCGCGGGCCTCAGCGGCAGCGAGCTTGCGGTAAGCCTCCAGCTTGGAGCGGTCCTCCGGGGTGTTAATCGGGTAGTACGGCTCATCGCCCTTCTCGGCAAAGCGCGAGTACTCCTTCATGATCACCGTCTTGTCCTTGGGGTACTTATCGGCGCGCTCCGGGTGGAAGTGGCGGAACTCGTGGATGCGGGTGTAGTCCACGTCCGCATCGTTGTAGTTCATCACCGGGGTGCCCTGGAAGTCACCGGTTTCGAGCACCTCCAGGTCGAAGTCCAACGTGCGCCAGCCCAGCTCACCCTCGGCGAAATCGAAGTAGCGATCCAGTGGGCCGGTGTAGACCACCGGCGCGCTTGGCGACGCCCCCCGCACCTCCTCGCGCACGTCAAACCAGTCGGTGTTGAGACGGACGTCGATAAGCTCGTGCTCCGCCATCTTCTCTAGCCAGGCCGCGTAGCCGTCAACGGGTAGGCCCTCGTAGGTGTCGTTGAAGTAGCGGTTGTTGAAGGTGTAGCGCACCGGAAGGCGCGTGATGTTGCCGGCCGGTAGCTCCTTCGGGTCGGTCTGCCACTGCTTGGCGGTGTAGTCGCGAATGAAGGCCTCGTAGAGCGGGCGGCCAATGAGCGCGATGGCCTTTTCCTCTAGGTTCTTCGCCTCATCCACGGCGAACTCGCCGGCCTGCTCCTTGATGAGCTGGCGCGCCTCATCCGGCGAGTAGTAGCGGCCAAAGAACTGGTTAATTAGACCCAAGCCCATCGGGAACTGGTAGGCCGTGCCATCGTGCATGGCGAAGACGCGGTGCTGGTAGTCGGTGAACTCCGTGAACTGGTTGCAGTACTCCCACACGCGCTTATTCGAGGTGTGGAAGAGGTGCGCGCCGTACTTGTGGACCTCGATGCCGGTCTCCGGCTCGGCCTCCGAGTAGGCGTTTCCGCCCAGGTGCTCGCGGCGCTCGACGATGAGCACCTTCTTGCCCAGCTGGGAGGCCGCGCGTTCGGCCACGGTCAGGCCAAAGAATCCGGATCCAACAACGATGAGGTCATATGCAGTCATGGCCATCAGCTTAAAGCAGTAACACGCACAGAACGGCTGGTGACACCCAAGCGAGAAAACTCGCGTGTCACACCTTCTTTCACTCCAACACCTGGCGTAACATTTGTCCCGTTAGTTAACTTTTTGCGCTCCTCTTAACCTCGTGGCGCACACCATCCTAGGGAGTAATAGTGCACCTCAAACGTCGTCTTGTTCCCGCGAAATCGACGTGGTCGACGCCGGTTATCGCTACGGTCACCTCGATCGCTGTGGTCGCTGCCGCAGCCGTGGGCGGCCAAACCCTTATCCAAACGCAGGAAGCGGGCAGCGGCCCCATCGAAGTGAGCTCGGCCTCCGAATCCTTCGGATCTGGCGAAACGGTCGTGGTGGATGACCCGGCCATCGCCGCCCAAGGCGAGGGCGAAGGCCCGCGCGCCGTCAAGCAATTCCACCGCGATGAGACCTTCTCCTCTTTTGCCGTGACTTGGAAGGGCGCGCGCGATGTCGCTGCCTTCGTCCGCGCCAAGCAGCCAGACGGGTCCTGGTCCGAGTGGTACGACATGGACTCAATGTCCTACAACAACGATGATCCGAACGCCACGAACGGCACCGAGCTCATCTTCGTGGGCGATACCAACGACGTGCAGGTCTCCATCAACAATGTGGATCTGGTAACCGGGTCGAATCTGGACGAAGAGTTCACCGAAACCCCCGTTGAGGACACCGCGCTTGACGACGCCTCCTTCAACGTCGGCGACATCGCCCCCGTCGCCGAGACCGAAGAACTTCCCGCCAATAGCGACGTGGAAGGCCTGGAGGCTGTCTTCATGGACGGCAACGCCCAGGAGGGCGAGGTCATTGAGCCGACCGCCGAGACCGACGGTATGCCGCGCGTGGTCTCGCGCGCAGGTTGGGGCGCGGATGAGAGCATCCGCTGCTCGAGTCCCACCTATGACGATGGTGTGGAGGCCATTGCGCTGCACCACACCGCGGGCTCCAATAACTACACCCGCGCGCAGGCGGCCGCGCAGGTGCGCGCCGCGTACAAGTACCACGCCCAGAACCTGGGATGGTGCGATATTGGATACAACGCGCTGGTGGATAAGTACGGCACTATCTATGAGGGCCGCTACGGCGGGCTCGCTAAAGCTGTGCAAGGCGCCCACATCGGTGGCTTCAACCGGAACACGTGGGGCATTTCCATGATTGGTAACTACGAGACTGCGCAGCCGACGGAAGCCCTCTTGGAATCTGTCACCGACCTCGCCGGCTGGAAGGGCGCCATTTCCGGTGTCGATCCGACCTCCCGCGTCTCCCTTCGCTCGGAAGGCTTCGGTGGTTCGCGCTACCCAGCAGGCGCCTCTGCCCCGGTTTATGGCCTTTTCGGTCACAGCGACGTTCACTTCACTGCCTGCCCGGGTAAATACACCATTGCCCAGTGGCCGACTATCCGCCAGGCAGCGCACAAGAAGTACCTCGCCATTAAGTCGGGCGCGTCTGGTTCGACGTCGACAGACTGGGGCAGCGGAAATACCTCTACCCCAGACTCCTCTGGCTCCACGCCGAACGGAAACGCGCCGTCTGCTCCCGCACCGGCTGCCCCGGCACAGGAGGCAACGTCCTCGCTGGGCGATACTGAAATCCCGATGAGCACCATCACCGCGCTAGTCGGTCTGGCTGGCACCCTCTTCGCCATCATGTATGCCCGCTCGGACCAGCAGATTGACACGGACCAAACCGTCAATGGGCTGCCGGTGGAGCAGATCCCGGGCATCGTGACCAAGGTGTTGGCCCTGAGCAAGAACGAGGGCCTGAAGCAAACGTGGACGGCAGTTCTCAATGCCTTCGGCCCAGCACTTGGCCTGGCAGTTGGCGGTCCGGATGAGTCGGCAGGCATCATCTACCAGCTCTTCCAAAACGGCATCGTGCTCAGTTCCGAAGACACCGGTACGCACGCGCTGGTGGGACGCATCGCAAAGGAATGGGCCTCCGGCAACAACTCGGCAACGCTCGGCTTGCCGACGTCCGACGAAGTCCCCACCGGCCTCGGCAAGGAAGTCCGCGTGCAGTTCCAGGGCGGTTCCATTGTCTACAACCCGGAGACTGAGCAGATTCAGGTCTTCACGAACTAATCCCAGCCGCACCGCGTGTGCGCAAAACTCACGCGCACAGCCCTGTGGGATCGCCGATATTGCGGGAGCCACCTCGGTGGCTTCCGCTTCGGCATGTTATCTATTGGATTTAGGTATCCGGCGGGGATCCGCCCACTAAGCCCCCGTTGGCCTGCTGCTTCAACGCTGCTTGTGCTGCCTGGTACGCCGCCTGGGAAGTAATCGGCTCCGCCCAGGGTGGCACATAATCCACCCCGCCCCGCAACCGGAAGACATAGCCAGCACCAGTCGGCTTATCCGGATCATCATCATTAATGCCATTGTGATAAGCACACAACATCGTCAAATTCGGCGGATCCGTCGCCCCACCAGCTTTCCACGGCACCAAATGATGCACCTGACAATAATCAGCCGGCTTATTACACCCTTCACGCGCGCACGTCGGATGCTCCGCACTGGCCATTAACCGCTGCTCAAACCCAGCTAAACGCCGCACCCGATGCAACCACACCGGCCCAATCGTCGGATGCACCAACGTCACATACCCAACCTCGGCAAACTTATAGGTGACAAACTCCCGCCCTGTCATCCGCCCACCATTAGTCAGCACAAGCTCAATATCATCGCCCTCACCGCGCACAATCTGGTCCAACTCATCCAAGGTGACCACCACATTGGTCGCCACCGCAGGCTTAGAACCCCCATGCGCTTGGTTGAAAAACACCTGACCTGCCGCATCCAATAAATCAGCCGAATTAATCGACTCCAAGGTTCCGCGCATCTCACTAATGCGCAAGGCTGAATCAGTAATCGTCAGCGAATGCGGACCCACCTTCCGATACGTCAAGCGCACCCCCGGTTCAGGCACTCGCCGCGGCCGCAACTGCTTCAACCGTTCCTTCGCCACTTTCGGGATACGGTGTGCCGGAGTCGCCGCAAGCCGAACGCGCAGATTCCACGCATCCAACTCCTTTTTCACCCTGCCGGTATACGACTCAATCAAGCTCAACGTCGCCAGATCATGCCTTTGAGAAACCGCGGCCGCACGCGCCTGGCGCTGCTTGCCGCTAAAACGCGTCGGCCCGAAATACACCGCATGCAGCCCAGTCAACTCCGCAGCATCAGCCACAGAAGCACCACGCGCGCGTAAATCATCCACACTGCCTACCGCAAGCCCCACAAGATCCAACCCCGAACTGCGATAGGAGAAATAAGTCTCCAAATCCCCCATGCCCACGAGACTAAAACACCACCACACACCCCGCAACCGGAGGCAGAAAACTCTCAGAATCTGCTAGAAAAAGGGCAGGTAGCGCTGGGCTTCACGGCTACAGCGCGGCGGGGTACAGCAGCACTAGAACCATCGCTCAAGCACCTTTGCCACACCTGCCTGGTGATGCGCTACCGTCACCGCATCTGCCGCCTCCATGACCTCTGGGTGAGCGTTCTCCATGGCAACCCCGCAACCTGCCCACTCGAGCATCTCGATATCGTTGGGCATATCGCCAAAGGCGATTATGTCTTCGCGGGCGATACCGTGATGCTCGGCCAGCCACTTAATTCCGCGCCGCTTCGTCACGTTGGGGGCCGCCACCTCGAGGATCCCCTCGGACATTGAGTAGGTCACGTGGGCCAGCTCGGAATCGATGTGCGGAGCAATAAGCTCGTAGAGTTCCGGTGCGGAGAACGCGGTGTTGCGGATCAGCAGCTTCACCGCCGGTCGGGACACCAATTCGCCGACGCTCACGAGGCCGAAGCCTTCAAAAAGCGCGTTCTCCGAATAGTGCGATTCCACCACGAAGAGTTCCTCCACCGGATCCAAGACCGAGCCTCCCGTGCGCTCCGCGCCGAAGCCAACACCGCCATGGGGCTCGAGTACCTTCGTGGCCACCTCCACGATTTCCGCGAGGGCTTCAGGCGAGAGCTCGTGGGCGGAGAGCACGCGGTCTTCTGCCGAGTCATAAATCACCGCGCCATTTGATGTCACGCACACCGGGCGCACGGTCAGCTGCTCCAGTACGGGCATGATCCAGCGGAAGGGCCGGCCGGTCGCCAGCGCAAACTCGCTGCCCGCGGCAACTGCTCGGGCCACTGCCTCGCGGTTTCGCCTGGGAACTCGGTGGTTCCGGTCCAACAAGGTACCATCGATGTCACTGATGATGAGGCGCGGAGCGCGGTCCGAAAATACGTCACTGGCCATAGCCCTGAGTCTACGTCAGAGCGATGCACACAAGAGCGCACCCGCAACGCTGGTGGCCACAACAACGTCCACTGCAGCGTTGGCTCCCCACCACCGTGCCGCAGCCCGCCACTCGCACAACGACGAAGGCGGCCGCCACGAGAATGCTCGTGACAGCCGCGCTTGCCTGCAAAGACTGCTACTTAGCCCTTAAGCGATAACGTCGTCATCGTCCACGTCTTCCCAGTTCAGGGAACGCTTGATGGCGCGCTTCCAGTCGCGGTAGAGAGCCTCGACTTCGTCCTTCTCGCGCTGCGGCTTCCAGACCTTGAAGTCGCCCTGCTGGGAGCCCAGTACGCTGAGGTCATCCCAGAAACCGGAATCGAGACCCGCAGCGAAGGCCGCACCGGTAGCGGTGGTCTCCACGTTCTTCGGGCGGTGGACCTCCACGCCAAGCATGTCCGCCTGGAACTGCATGAGCAGCTCGTTCATGGTCATGCCGCCGTCGACGCGCAGCTCGGTGATCTCCACGCCGGAGTCCGCCACCATGGCATCGGCGACGTCGCGAGTCTGGTACGCGGTGGACTCGAGCACGGCGCGGGCCAGGTGCTTGCGGTTGGCGTAGCGGGTCAGACCAACGATGACACCGCGGGCATCCGGGCGCCAGTACGGAGCGAAAAGTCCCGAGAAAGCCGGCACGATGTAGACGCCGCCGTTGTCCTTGACCTCGCGAGCCAGGTTCTCAATGGACGCGGAGTTCGGGATGAGCTGCAGGTTATCGCGCAGCCACTGCACCAGGGAACCACCCATGGAGACGGAACCCTCGAGCGCGTACACCGGGCGCTCGCCCTCGCGCTGGAAGCACACGGTAGTCAACAGACCGTTCTCGGAGAACTTCGGGGTGGTACCGGTGTTGAGCAGGAGGAACAGACCGGTCCCGTAGGTGTTCTTAGCAGAACCCGGGCGGAAGCAGCCCTGGCCAAACATGGCGGCCTGCTGGTCGCCCAGGATGGCGCGAATCGGCACACCGGACAGCGAGCCGCGCTCGCGGACGGTGCGGAAGTCGCCCAGGGACGGGCGGATCTCCGGCAGCATGGAGGTGGGAATCCCCATCTCCTTGCACAGTTCCTCATCCCACTCGAGCTTCTCGATGTCCATGAGGAGGGTACGGGAAGCGTTGGTGACATCGGTGGCGTGCAGGGCTTCCTGGCCGTTGTCGCCGTCGGCGCCACCGGTGAGGTTCCACAGGAGCCAGGTATCGATGGTGCCGAAGAGCAGCTCGCCCTTCTCCGCGCGCTCGCGGGCGCCCTCGACGTTATCGAGGATCCACTTCACCTTCGGGCCGGCTGGGTAGGAGTTGATGATGAGGCCGGTGCGGCGACGCCACTTGTCCGCACCTTCATCACCAGCGAGTTCCTTACAAATCTCGGTGGTGCGGGTGTCCTGCCACACGATGGCGTTGTATACCGGCTTACCCGTGTTCTTGTCCCACACGACGGTGGTCTCACGCTGATTGGTAATGCCAAGTGCTGCGATATCTTCGACATTGATGTCGCCGTTGGCCAAAGCTTCACCCACAGCGCGGCGGGTGTTGCTCCAGATTTCCTCCGGGTCATGCTCGACCCAGCCCTTCTCCGGGAAAATCTGCTCGTGCTCGAGCTGGCCGACGGACACCTGCTCGCCGTCGTGGTTGAAAATGATGCAGCGGGTGGACGTAGTTCCTTGGTCAATCGCTGCAACGTAGCGCTTGGTAGACATTGTGTTCTCCGTTTCTGAGTAGTGAAGGTCTGATTTTTAGAGAGCCATGGACAGCAGGCCGACAGCGACGGCCGCCAAGGTCGGTGCAACCACCGGAACCCAGGCATAACCCCAGTTGGCGCTGCCCTTGTCCTTGATGGGGAGGACGAAGGCGTACATGATGCGGGGTCCGAGGTCACGGACCGGGTTGATCGCGTAGCCGGTAGCGGTGCCGAGGGACAGGCCCACAGACACGACGACGAAGGCAACGGCGAAGTACTTCAGCGGACCCAACTCGCCGCCGGCCGGGCCAAAGGCGATGAACATGAGCAGTACGCAGGTAGCGATGAACTCGGTGGCTGCGTTCCAGCCGTTGTTCGGGTGCGCCGGGGCGGTAAAGAAAATCCCCCCAGTGTTCTTGTTGGCGCCGGTGACGTTGCCGGCTTCATCGAGGTTGTTGGCGTCGAAAAGCTGCTTAAACGTAGCCCAGGCAAGGAATGCACCAAGCATGGCGCCGAGAATTTGCCCCAGCAGGTAGTAGGGAACGAGGCCCCATTCAAGGGAACCGTTCACCGCCAGCATGATGGTGACCGCCGGGTTGAGGTGACCGCCGGAGGGGTCGGCGACACTAGCGCCGATGAAAACCGCGAGGCCCCAGCCCATAGCGATGACGATCCAGTCCGAACCGCGCGCGCCAGAAGTTCGGAGGTTCACAACGGCGCACACGCCGTTGCCGAGCAGGAGCAGCAGTGCAGTGCCGATGAACTCCCACAGGAATGCATCCATTCCGGTCATAAGATGTCCTTTCTTATCTGCCTAGGCCAAGGGCCCAGCGAGGGATATCCACCGCTCGCTAGGCCCCGTGACTTTTAGGCTTCTTCCTTGGTGGCTCGTGCGCTTCCTGCGCGCTCGAGGATGTCGTTTGCTTCACGGTCGGTCAGCGCTGCCTCAGCGGCGAGCTCTGCCTCAGTGTGCTTGGTGAAGTGGGAGACTTCCCGCTCGATATCGGTCTGATCCCAGCCCAGCAGCGGGGCGACGAACTCAGCGATCGGCTGTGCGGCAGCGACGCCGCGGTCGGCGAACTCGATGGCCACGCGCAGGCGGCGGGAGACGATGTCGTCGATGTGCAGGGCACCCTCGTGGGTCACGGCGTAGCGCACCTCTGCCCAGATGTAGCTCTCGGCACCCAGAACCGACTCGAGCAGCGTGGCGTCGTCAGCAGCCGGGGCGAGGACCTCACCGATCAGCGAGCCGTAGCGGCCGAGCAGGTGCTCGATGCGGTCCTCGTCGAGGTTGTAGCGGCGGGCCAGTGCCGGAACCTGGTTAGCCAGTGCGTGGTAGCCGTCCGCACCCAGAATCGGGGTGCGCTCGGTCACGGACTCAGCCACCTTGGTCCCCAGCTCCTTCGCGGCCAGATCCACCGCGTCCTTGCCGATGACGCGGTAGGTCGTGTACTTACCACCGGCGACGGACACCATGCCCGGTGCGACGCGGGCAACGGCGTGGTTGCGCGACAGGTTAGTGGTGGAATCGGACTTGCCGGACAGCAACGGGCGCAGACCGGAGTACACGCCGACGATGTCATCGCGGGTGATCTTGTCGCGCACGCGCTGGTTGACCTCATCCAGGATGTAGTCGATATCCGCCTTGGTCGGCGCCGGATCCGGCAGGGACAGGCCCTTCTCCCAATCGGTGTCGGTGGTGCCGATGATCCAGTACTCACCCCACGGGATGACGAAGAGCACGGACTTTTCGGTGACGAAGCACAGCGCGGCGTCGGCGTCGAGGGCATCCTTCGGGACCACGATGTGAACGCCCTTGGAAGCGTGGACGGTGAACTTGCCTTCAGCGCCCGCCATCTCCTGAATCTTGTCGTTCCACACACCGGTCGCGTTAATGAAGGCCTTGCCCTTCACGGTGGTCTCGCGGCCTGTTTCCAGGTCCCGGACCTTCGCGGCAGTGATGCGGCCGCGGCCGTCCTTCTCAAAGCCAATCACCTCAGTGCCGGTGCGCACGCTAGCGCCATACTCGGCGGCAGTGCGCAGGACGGTCATGGTGTGGCGGGCGTCGTCGACAAGCGTGTCATAGTAGCGCACGCCACCGACGACGGCGTCCTCCTTGAGGCCCGGGGTCACCTTCAGCACGCCCTTGCGGGTGAGGTGCTTCTGCATCGGGACGCTCTTGGCTCCGCCCATCAGGTCATAGAGGGTAAAGCCACCGAACATCATGACGCGCTCCCAGCCGCGGTGGGTCAGCGGGAAGATGAACTTCAGCGGCTTGACCAGGTGCGGCGCTAGGGTCGACATGTTGAGCTCGCGCTCCTTGAGGGACTCCGCAACGAGGCGGAAGTCGAACATTGCCAGGTAGCGCAGGCCACCGTGGAACATCTTGGAGGAACGCGAAGACGTGCCCGCCGCAAAGTCTTGGGATTCCAGCACAGCCGTCTTCAGGCCACGGGTGGCCGCATCCAGTGCAGCACCGGCGCCTACGGAACCTCCGCCGATGATGACGACGTCATAGTCCTCGGTGGAGTAGTCGTTCCACGTCTTTTCAAAATACTCAGGGTTGAAGCTGTTAATACTCGTCGTGGTCATTGTTGACCGAGTCTCCTCTCTCGCTGCACGGCGTCAGAAAGTCCTGTCCAGTTGACGGTGTGCGCAGCATGTTGCACTCATCCACCACGCGCGCCCTGTGCACCGACACCTCGGCCACCTGCCCGAAAGGCGAATGAAGAAGAAGTTTTCTCCCACGGCCAATGCTATAGGTCACGCCAAATTCTCTCTGGAGACGCTACTCACACGTAAGTTCCGCATCCGTAAGCTGGAGTTTCCAAGGCATTCCATAGGTGAACAAAATAAAATAACACCCCCTTCCGGGGGTGTTAACGGGCGTTGCGAACGCTTCTTAAGTCCAGGGTGTCAAGACTTATTTCTTCTCTTGGTGCAAGCGCGCCATGGCCTCCAGCACCTCGGCCATTCCGTAGCGCTCGGTGGAATACGTCACCGCCTGCGCAGCCTTAATCACCTCAATGGGTGCAGTCTCAAGCGCCACCATGCGCACGGCGACGCCATCCCCGCCCTCCGCAAAGGTTTCATCCCCCGGCTCATTGGCAAAGAACAGGAGGTCCTTGGGCTCAGCCCCAATCTTCTTCACCACGGCCGCCAGCCCCTCCGCGGGGGAAGAGGCCGTCACGACCTCTCCCCCGGGGGCATCGTTGAACTGCACCCCTTCGGCACCGTCCGAGCAGGCGACGCGCCAACACGATTGCGGAAGGTCCCCAAAGGCGGCGGCGTCCAGTACCTCGCCCTGCGGCGAGAGCACGACAAACTCCTCAACCTGCGGGTGGAGCTGCATCAGCGCTTCTTGGAGCCGCGTCGAGATTTCCCCGTTTTCCATGCTCAGCGCGCTCTGATCCGCCACGACCACGCGCGGCGCTTCGGAATACTGCGCCTTCACGCGGTGCGGCAGGCGCGAGACAATGAGCCGAGATTGCGTCGCCGCGGAGAGCAACCCCTGTTCCACCACGGAGCCAGCGAAGATTTCCTTACTGCTCGCAGCCATGGAAGCTTGGGCCTCCATGACATCAGACTTCAGTTGCGCCATCACCCCCGTGACCTTGTCGCGGCCCTCCTCGACACCGCGCATGGCCTCTTCCACCACCGAGTTGAGGTTTTCCTTGATCCACTCAAGGGTTTCCGGCGCGGTACGCGGGCGGTCCTTCTCGGCGGCGTCGGCTCCAGCTTCTGCGGTACCGGTTTCCTCGTTACTACCCGGCTTCATCAACGCCATCCGGTCGCGCATGAGCTCCACGGTGGCCTCGGACACGTGCTCCTTGAGATTGGTCAGATCATCGCGCAGCCGGCGCACACGGTAGCGCTCAGTCTCCACCTCGGAGTCCTGGGCCTCGGCCTCCTCCAGCGTCGGCGCACCCCCACCCTTACGGGCCGGTACCCAGTATTCGCCGGCCGGCATCGGGCCGAATTCCTCCTCGTACTGAGCCCACAGCCCCTCCAGGGCTGCCTGCATCCGGCGGCGCACCTCCGTGATATCCGCATCGAAATCGCCCGTGGTGTAGTAGGGCTCAAGAGCCGTGATCAGCACTGGGGTCTTGGTGCGGCCTAAGTGCTTCTTCTGGCCCTTCGTCCAAATACGCTGGGAGCCGAAGATGACCTGCGGGATGATCGGCACACCCGCGCCGTGGGCGATACGCGCCGCACCGTTGCGCATGCTGCGAATCTCGAAGCTGCGGGAAATCGTGCCCTCAGCGAAGACCCCCACGAGCTCGCCATTCTTGGCCAGCTCGATGCCTTTGACAATCGACGCCCCGCCATCGATGCGATCCACCGGAACATGCCCCATCACCTGAAAAAGCTGACCGGCCACCGGCGTCTGGAAGATGGAGGCTTTAGCCAAGTAGCGCACCAAACGCCGCTTGCGATAAGCCAAGAAGGCCCCGAAGAGGAAATCCATGTAGCCGGTGTGATTGCACACGATGACGGCCCCGCCCTTATCCGGGATATTCTCCTCGCCGGACAGGCGCATCTTCAGCCCCTGGGCCAAGGTCACCCCGCGGCCAATGTGCGTAATCTGCCGGTAGAGGAAATTAGTCACAACGCTCATGATGCTCCAGGGAGGATTTAGGGCCTTAAGAGGGCACAACCGGTGATCGGAGGGGGCGCCTGCGGCGCCTCCTGTCATTCTTCTAGGAGTTTACGGGGTAAAGAACGTCCTTACCCACGAATGGGCGCAATGCCTCCGGAACCACGACGGACCCATCTGCCTGCTGGTGGTTCTCCAGGATGGCCACGAGCCAGCGGGTGGTAGCCAGGGTGCCGTTGAGCGTGGCGGCGTACTGGGTCTTGCCGTTCTCGTCGCGGTAGCGCGTGGAGAGGCGGCGCGCCTGGAAGGTGGTGCAGTTCGAGGTCGAAGTGAGCTCGCGGTACGTGCCCTGGGTGGGCACCCACGCCTCGTTATCGAACTTGCGGGCTGCAGAAGAACCGAGGTCTCCGCCCGCGATGTCGATGGTGCGGTAGGGCAGCTCCATCGCCGCGAGCATGTCCTTTTCCATGTTCAGCAGCTTCTGGTGCATCTCCTCGGCGTCTTCCGGCTTGCAGTAGACAAACATCTCCAGCTTGTCGAACTGGTGCACGCGCAGAATGCCGCGGGTGTCCTTGCCGTGCGAACCCGCCTCGCGGCGGAAGCAGGAGGACCAGCCTGCATATTGCAGCGGGCCCTTGGACAGGTCGATGATCTCTTCCTTGTGGTAGCCGGCCAGGGCCACCTCAGAGGTGCCAACCAGATAAAGATCATCCGCCGGCAGGTAGTAGACCTCATCCGCATGCTGGCCCAAGAAACCCGTGCCCTGCATGACGTCCGGGCGCACGAGCACCGGCGGGATCATGAGGCTAAAGCCGGCCTCACGGGCCTTCTGCGCAGCCAGCATAAGCATGCCCAGCTGCAGGAAGGCGCCATCACCGGTGAGGTAGTAAAAACGTGCGCCGCCGACCTTGGCGCCCCGCTTGACGTCGATAAGCCCCAGCGTCTCACCCAACTCCAGGTGATCCTTCGGCTCAAAGTCGAACTGCGGCTTCTCGCCGACCTCCTCGAGCACGATGAAATCATCCTCGCCACCAGCCGGGGCCCCCTCCACCACGTTGGAGAGCTGGTACTGCAGCTCCTCCACCTTGGCCTCGGCCGCGGCCGCTTCCTCGCCGGCCGCCTTGACCTTTTCCTTCAGCTCATTGGAGCCCTCCAGCAGCGCGGGGCGCTCCTCCGGGGAGGCCTGGCCAATCTTCTTGCCAAAGGCCTTCTGCTCCGAGCGCAGCTGGTCAGCCTTCACAATTGCCGCGCGGCGCTGCTCATCGGCGGCGAGCAGCTGGTCCACCAGGGCGGGGTCCTCCCCACGGTTTGCCTGAGAGGCGCGGACGACATCGGGATTTTCGCGAAGAAATTTGAGATCAATCACGCCGGATAGTCTAGCGCACGGCCACACCTTTGCGCTGGTCATAACCAGCTGGCTATCATGGATAACATGGCAGCTCACATTATTACCGACGGCCCCGTGCCCAAGCACGCTCAGCTGCGGGATATTCTCTCCGAGCTCTGCCGCACCACCCTCAAACCTGGTGACATCCTCCCGGGCGAGCGCATTCTCGAGGAAACTTACGGCGTCTCCCGCATCACCGTGCGCCGCGCCATTGGTGACTTGGTGGCGGAGGGCCGCCTGCGCCGCGTGCGCGGTAAAGGTACCTTCGTGGCTCCGAATCCACTGGTCTCCCGGCTCCACCTGGCGTCCTTTTCCGATGAGATGGGCTACCAAAAGGTACAGGCTTCCTCGCGGATCCTGCTGGGCGAGCGCAGCACCGCCCCCAGTGAGGTCTGCGAGTTTTTCGGCACGGAAACCACCGTGGCCCATACCCACCTGCGGCGCCTGCGCTTAGGCGATGGCGAGCCCTATTCCATCGACGATGGCTGGTACAACTCCACCTTTGCGCCGTCGCTGCTGGAGAATGACATCTACAATTCCGTCTACGCGATTTTGGATAGCACCTTCGAGGTTCCCATCACCGAGGCCGAGCAGACGGTCACGGCCGTCGCGGCAGAGGAGGACATCGCCGAGCTTCTCGACGTCTCACCGGGCACCCCACTGCTGCACATCACCCGCCTCGCCCGCTCGGGGGACCGACCGGTTGAATGGTGCTCCTCGGTCTACCGCACAGACCGCTACCGGCTCACAACGCACGTCTCCCGCGCACGTATCTAGCGGCGCCGTGCTCCCGCACGGCGCCGGGCGGGCTAGAAGCCAGGGACGCTAAGGGAGTAGTATGAAGAGTTCTATGAGCACTTCATCTGCGTGGCGCTCCGCCTCCGCCATCCGCGTCGTCCTCGTTGCAGCCGTGGCCGCGGCCGCCTTCATGGCGTCCTACGGCCTCTTTAGCGGCGAGCCAACCGGTACCGATTCGGCCGCACAAGGCTCCGCTGCCCCCAGCGCCGACGGCAGTCAGGCCGCCGATCCCTCCGAAGGAGAGATCGCATCCTTTACTACCGCCTCCGCTGGTTCGTGCGTGACGTGGGACATCGCCCCAGACGGCACTGCCACCGGCTTCGAGCAGACCAGCTGCGATAAGCCGCACCGCTTCGAGGTCTCCTCCCGCGAGGACCTCAGCGCCTACCCCACCAGCGAGTTCGGCCCCAATGCCAAGCGCCCCGACATCACACGGCAAAACGCCCTGCGCGACGAGCTGTGCGAAGCCCCCACGGTGAGCTACCTCAACGGCAAGTGGGATCCCAACGGCCGCTACGACATCGCCTCCATCCTGCCGCCGGCCGCCTCCTGGGAGCAGGGCGACCGCACCTTGCTGTGCGGCCTGCAAACCACCGACGCCAATGGGGTCCCCCAGGAATCCACTGGCAAGGTCAGTGAGGTGGACCAGGCGGTCGTCGCCAAGCCAGGCGAATGCCGCAAGGTGGACGAAAACCAAGTGCTCAGCACCGTTCCGTGTAGCGAGCCGCACCAGATGGAGACCGTATCCGTCATTAACCTGGCCGAGAAATTCCCCGATGGTTACCCCAACGACGAGGACATGGATAAGTTCCTCTCCGAAACGTGTACTCAGGACGCCATGGACTACCTAGGCGGCGAGGAAAACCTCTACCAATCCACGCTGCAGCCTTTCTGGGGCGCAATGAACCGCGAGTCCTGGGAAGCCGGCTCCCGTTCGGTGAACTGCTCCCTCATCCACGTCAACGACGGCCTGTTTTCCACCATTACCGGCTCCGCTGCGGAGGGACGAGATTCTCTGAACATCAACGGTGCCCCACCCACCGAGCAGCCGAAGCGCAACCCGCTGCGTGACCAGAACGCCCAGCCGGGCGGCGAGAACGCACAGCCGGCTGGCGACAGTGCCGCTCCTGCCGCCACGACTGCGCCGACACCGGCCCAATAAACCCCGACTATTTCACAGGGAGTACGCACGTGTACGAGGTCAGCGAGGAACGCTTCGAAGAGCTAGTCGGTGAGGCCCTGGATAAGATTCCGGATCGCTTCGTCGACCAGATGCGCAATCTCGTCATCCTCGTCGAGGAGGAACACCCGGATAACCCGGATCTGTTGGGGCTTTATGAGGGCGTGATGCTCACGCACCGCACCGCCTCACACACCGGCTACCTGCCGGATACCATTTCCATTTACCGGCAACCTTTGCAGGCCATGAGCAACTCGGAAGAGGAGCTGGCCCACGAGGTCATGGTGACCGTCTTCCACGAGGTCGGACACTACTTCGGTTTCGAGGAGGACCGCCTCCACGAGCTCGGCTGGGGGTAGGCGCCCAGCGGGGCGCCCAGCGGGGCGCCTACCGCGGCCACAACGAAACCTACCGTGGCCGCAGCGGGTTAGACTTCGGTATCCGCCCAGCGCTTGAGTGTCCACTGGCCAAAAGACTGCCCCTGCGGCTCCATGAGGGTAAAGCGGCAGTTCGGCATGTAGCCGGTATAGGCAAAGTCTGGGTCCACGCCGCAGGCATGTCTCGTCACTACGCGAATGGCGGCGCCGTGGCTGACGACGACTATATCCTCATCATCCTCCAGCTCCGCAGCGAGATCCTCCAACACCGGTTGGTAGCGCTCGAGCACATCCACGTAGCTCTCACCGCCAGGCATCCGGGCAGCTTCATCGCCGTCGAGCCAGCCGCGCAGCGCCACCATGTATTCGCGGTGGGTATCCTCGCTGCCACTCATTTCATGCTCACCGGCAAAGACCTCGTGCAGGCCCACGCGAACCTCCACCGGAACACCGCGCTCATCGGCGGCCTCGCCGTATGTGCGGGCGGCCAGCATCGCGGTCTGCTGGGCGCGCAGGGCAATAGAGCACACAAAGCGCACGCGGCGCCCCGCGCACAGCTCAGCCAACTCGCGGCCAACATCTTCCGCCTGGCCGCGGCCGCGCTCGGTGAGCTCGGCGCCCGGCGGGCGGGTGTCCATGATGCGGTCAATATTGGAAAAGGTCTGGCCGTGGCGCAGCAGGATGATTCTTCCGGTCATGCTTCACCACACTATTGGCCGGTGCGCGCCTGCGCTACCCATTCATCGGCCTCTTTCAACCGCGCCAAATCCCGTGGGGCCTCCCCTAGCGCCACCACGGAAGGCCAGGAACCCACGAAAACGACATCCTCCGCGCGCAACCACAGCGCCCGCAGCGCCTCCGCGACCGGCTGGTCCTCGATGTGTCCGATGAGGTCGGCATGGAAACGGTAGTTACCGAAGACGGTGCGCAGCGGACGCGATTCGATGCGGGAGAGGTCCACCCCGCGGTGCGCGAATTCCTGCAGGGCCCCAACCAGGGAGCCGGGCTCATTGGGAAGGGTGAAGATGACGGACGTCCTGTCCTTGCCGGTCCGCGCGGTGGGCTTTCCGGCCGGCCCCACGAGGACGAACCGCGTCGTGGCCCCCGCGACATCCGCCACGTTCTCCGCAAGAGACTCCAGCCCGAAGACCTCCGCTGCCCGTGCCGGGGCAGCCGCGGCATCCACCTCCCCTCGCGCCACGGCCTGCGCCGCCGCGCCATTCGACGCCGCCGGAACATAGTCCACGCCCGGCAGGTTCTGCTCCAACCAACCGCGCACCTGCTGGTAGGCCACAGGATGCGTGGAGAAGGTGCGAAGAGTCTCCGCGGAAGTGCCGGGGCGCACCAGAATGGAGAAGGACACCGGCAGGTCTACTTCGCGGTAGATCTGGACCCGGGAGCCGTCGGCAAGCGCGTCAAAGGTGGCAGTCACCGGACCGTCCACGGAGTTTTCGATAGCCACGCAGGCATAGTCCGCCGCACCTGAGCGCACCGCTGCCAACGCCTCGGCCGGCGAGTTCACCGGCAGCCCCTCGGGGGAAGCAAAGTCTGCGGCGAAGTGCTGCATCGCCGCTTCCGTGAAGGTTCCGGCGGGCCCGAGGAATGCGATGGTGGTGCTCATGACAGCAACTTTATCTCACGTAACTACTAAACTGAGCCGCCATGGACAGCACCGAGTTCACTCTGGACAAGCTGCGCGAGGATCTATCTGGTCTGGACCCCGCGGAACACGGCTTCACGTACCTCGACCTCGAGCGCCGGCCGCAGGCGCACGGGCGCTTGAGCGGCTGGATTCTCTCGGTCAAGGACCTCAATGACGTCGCCGGCATGCCCACTACGCTCGGTCATGCCGAGCGCGCCTACGTGGCGGAGGAGACCGATCCTTTCGTGCAGGAGCTTATCGACGCCGGCGCGCTCGTCGTCGGCAAATCCGCCGCGCCCGAGCTGGGCCTGCGCGTGGACACCGAACCTGTAGGCCTGGCGCACCCGGATAATCCGCTCTACCCGGGCCATACGCCGGGCGGTTCCTCCGGCGGAGCGGCGGTCCAGGTGGCGCGGGGTCTGCTGCGCGCTGCGCATGCCTCCGACGGCGGAGGCTCCATCCGCGTGCCGGCTGCCGCCTGTGGCGTCGTCGGGTTCAAGCCCGGCGGTGAGGACCTCTCGGTGCAGGGGTTCATCACGCGCAGCATCGCCGATACCGCAACGCTGCACGGCCTTCGTCCGCGCGCCCGGCGCGCCCGCATCGGAGTGCTGACGGATCCCCTCTTCGCTAACACCGAGGTGGCCCCGCACATGCTGCGCGCGGTCGCAGAGGCCACCGCCACCTTTGAAGGCGCGGGATTTGAAACCGTGGCCATTTCCCCTTACCCCCAGGCCGCGACTACCTTTGAGGCCTTTCAACACATCTTTAGCCGCCGGCTGGCCGGCCTTGACTTCGCGGAGGGTTACGCGGAGTGGATCCGTGCGAAGGGCCGGCGCGTCACGGATTCCGAATTCGCCTCAGCCCGCGCGCACGCCGCGCAGCTGCCGGAGCTGCTGGCACAAGAGTGGGAAGTCGATGCCATCTTGAGCCCCATGCTGGCCTTCGATCCGCCCCGGCGTGGGCACTTCCTGGCGCTGGAGCACCAGGCCAACTTTGATGAGCAAACGCGGTGGTCACCGTGGGGTTCGTTGTTCAACGTGGCGCAGCTGCCTGCCATCTCCGTGCCGTGGCCGGTGCGCGATCACCCGCCCGTGGGCGTGCAGTTGGGTTCAATCACGCTTGACGACGCCTCCCTTCTCGGCCTCGCCCAGGTACTTCACCCATGACCGCGCGCTCACGCCTGCGCGCGGAAATCCTCATCGTCCTCACCATCACGTTTGGTATCTCGGGCGTGCGCGCCGCGCTGCGGCTGACTGATGCCTTGCTTAACCCGGCCCCGCTCAACGAGCAATCGGTCACCATCAACGCCTCCCAATCGGCGACCACGCTGCTCGACCTCGCCTTCCAACTCTGCAGCGCCGCGGTGCTTTTCGCGTGGGGAGCGCTTGCGCTCTATCTGATCTCTTTCCCGCCCCGCCCGCGGTGGCGCGATGGTGTGCACGGCGCGGCGTTGGCGGCAGTCATTGGTCTGCCGGGGTTGGTGCTGTATTACGTGGCGCTGCACTTCGGTTGGACCAAGGAGGTGGTGCCGGGGGCTTTTGACAGTTGGATTGAGATCCCGGTGCTGCTCATCAAGTCCTTCGCCAACGCGTGGGCGGAGGAGCTGGTGGTGGTGTACTGGTTCATGACCAGGCTCAAGCAGTCTGGGTGGGCCCTGCCCGCAACGCTGGCTGCTTCCTCCATCCTGCGCGGCTCCTATCACCTCTACCAGGGTGTTTCCGCAGGCTTCGGCAATATCATCATGGGCGTGCTCTATGGCTGGTACTTCCACCGCACGGGGAAGGTGTGGCCTCTGGTCATCGCGCATTTTCTGATCGACGCCATCGCTTTCGTGGGCTACACATTGCTCTTCGGTGCTTAAGCGCGGGCCGAGGGCTCGTGGCACCGAAAAGACCACGACCGCGCCCTGTGTGAAAGGTGGGGCGGAAGTGATTTCGCGGTACAGTGTTCCCCATGACCTACCAAGGACACGATCCAGAGCGCGATTCCCGCCGCGCTGGCGATCCCCACGGCGATTCCCGCCGCGCGGGTGCCACTGGCCCGGCCCACCCCCACGGCCCGGATGGCCCGCGCGGTGCGCATGCTGCCGGGCAGGATGCCGGTGAGTTCGTCCTTGGCGCTGACGGGCAGCCCCTGCGGGATCGTTATGGACGCCCGGTGCGTCGCCGCCCCTCCGGGCAGCGAGCTAATCCCACGCACTCTTCTTCTCGCGCTCAGCGCCCCAGTGCGCAGCGCTCGCGTCCGGAGGAAACCCGCTTCGACGTCGATGCTTATATGGCTCAGCACGCATCGCCGCGCCCGGCGCCCCAGCAGAACATGCCCGCCCGGGAACCTGCCGCCGGCGCATACCGGCGAAGCCCCGACGCACCGCCGCGCAGCTACTCCCCACAGACTGCGTCCCGCGGGCGTCCTGCTCGGCGCCCGCATAGCCGCCGCAAGAAGGTCAACCCGGCCAAGCAGGTCTTCGGCTGCTTAGGCTGGCTCATCGTCATCGCCCTCGTCTTCATGGTGGCCTTCACCTTGTGGACGGATTCGCGCCTGACCCGTATCGATGCCTTGCCCTCCGAGCAGGTGACGCCGACCTCCGGGACGAACTGGCTGTTGGTGGGCTCGGACTCGCGCCAGGGCCTCACCGAGGAACAACAGGCCGAGCTGGGCACCGGCGGTGACGTAGGAGTTGGCCGCACCGACACCATCATGCTTCTGCACATTCCCGCATCCGGAAAGGCCCAGCTGGTCTCCATTCCGCGCGATAGCTACGTCGATGTGCCCGGCTTCGGCATGGACAAGGTCAACGCCGCCTTCACCTACGGTGGGCCGCAGCTGCTGACCCAAACCGTGGAACAAGCCACCGGCCTCCACATCGATCACTATGCGGAGATCGGCATGGGCGGCTTAGCCAACGTCGTGGATTCCGTGGGCGGCGTGGAGATTTGTGTCAAGGAACCCATCAACGATCCGCTCGCCGGCATCGACCTCCAAGCGGGATGCCAGAAGCTCCGCGGCCCGGATGCCCTCGGCTACGTGCGCACCCGCGCCACCGCGATGGGTGACTTGGACCGCGTCGAGCGCCAGCGCGAGTTCTTCGCCGCGCTGCTGGATAAGGCAACGTCCTTCTCCACCATCGGCAACCCCTTCAAGGCCATCTCCTTGGTCAACCACACCGCAGATTCCTTCATCGTCAACGAGAAGGACCACGTCTGGCACCTTGCCCGCGTGGCACTGTCGATGGCCTCGGGCGTGGAGACGAAGACTGTGCCGATCGGCGGCTTCCAGGACACGGTCGTGGGTAATGTCGTCCTCTGGGATGACGCCGAGGCCCAAGCACTTTGGGACTCCATGCGCTAAGGCTTCGACCGGTCGTTTCGATCAAATAGGGCTCCAAAACCTCGTGGTTTTGGAGCCCTATTTGATCGATATGTACCTAAGCCTCGGGGCGAAGGCGCCGAGGAATTAGCGCAGCGTCACCTGACGGGACTTGATGTTCTGCAGCTGCTTGCGCTCATCGGCGTCGAGGTTGGCGTCGTTGGAGATCTCCTCCTCCAACGCCTTGTTCACGCGAGACAGCTCGGCCTCGTAGGAGTCGTGCGCGACCTCTGGGTCGAGGTCAAAGACCGGGGCGATCAGACCGTGGGTGCGGAAGACACCGGCGAACTTGGTGTCCTCGCCCAAGTTGAGCTCGCCGCGAGCAGCCACGCGCGCCAGCGCGTTGAGGAAAGCATTCTCGTCATCACAGGGGCGAACCCAGCGGATGTGGGCCTTGCCGCCCCCGGCGTTAGCCCAGAAGGCGGTGCCGACAAAGCCCTCAGCCTCCTGGCCCACCTGGTAGGACTCGATGACGGAATCGTTGGCGCGCTGCAGAGCCTGCGCCATCTGCGGCGGAACCTGTGCACCCTCCGGCATCCACCACGCGAAGTCCTGGTAGACGTTGATCTCCAGTTCGGCGTCCTCTTCCAGCAGCTCCTTGAGCTCCGGCTGGGAGCCATCAGCAGCGGTGGACTCGAGGGTGGAGCCCGGCGCGTTGTTTTTCACCCAGTTCAGGGCGAAAGCCAGGTCGCGGCCCGGGTTGTGCGTGTGAGACTGCACCTGCAGTCCCACGAAGGCCTCACCACCGGATTCCTCATCACGGATGAGCGCCGCGGTAGCACCGGGCAGCACGGTAGCGACGTAAACGTCCTTGTCAAAGCCCTTGACGGACAGCTTCGCCGTTGCGGAAGGAACAAATTCCTGCAGAGCGACGAGGCTAGCCTCAGCGGCGAGCCCGCCGAAGGGGCGAGGGTCCTTTTCTAGGGCAGCGCGCTCGGCGGCGCGGGCAGCGAGCTTAGCTTGGCGGCGGGACATGCCCTCCGGCAGCTGTTCGTTCTTCTTTTTCTTCTTGGCCATACTGAACAACTTACCTGTTCATTACAGCTCAATGGCATGCAGGGCCACTTCCGGTTGGTTCGTGGCGAGAATATCCACTCCGTTGGCCCATGCCCACTTCATGTCCTCGGGTTTATCGATGGTCCACATGTACGTGGGTAGGCCGTGCGCGCCAATCGCGTCGGGCTGCAGCTTGCCGCGCAACAGCGACATGCCCAGGCCAGTGGGCTGCGACAACAGGATGTCGGGGCGGTTGAAATGGCGCTCCCAATCGCGGCGCAGGTAGATGCGGTCGACGTGCGGGGCAAGCGCCGCCATTCGACGAATAGCCCGGTGGGAAAAGGAAATCATGTGGATCCGGGGGTCGTCGAGAAGCCCTGCGTAGCGCAACCGCAGCACCATTTGTTCTTCGAGGATGTCGCCCTGCCCCGAGGGATGCTTGGTCTCAATGTAGAGGTGATGCTTCTTGTCACCGAGCATCTCAAGGAGCTCGTCGAGAAGCAGCATGCGCTGGCCGCCGCCAATCTTCAGGCGGCGCAGCTCCTCCCAGGTCAGGCGAGACACTCGGCCCGAGCCGTTCGTGGTGCGGTCCAGGGTGGGATCGTGGTGAACCACCACCTTGCCATCACTGCTCAGGCGGATATCGCACTCGATACCGTGAATGGGAAGCGCGAGCGCTTTCTCAAAGGCAAGAGGGGATAGCTCCGGATATTTCCCGGAGTATCCCCTGTGGGCGACGATCTTCACTAGCCGAAGATTTCTTCCTTGATGGTGTTGAGCGTGTTGAAGGAGTTCTCAAAGCGCTCCTTCTCGTGGTCATCGAGGGCCAGCTCGATAACGCGGTTGACGCCGGAGCGATCAACGATGGCCGGAGTGCCGATGAAGACATCCTCGTGGCCGTACTCGCCCTGGAGGTAGGCAGAGACCGGCAGCGCAACGGCCTGGTTCTGGATGACCGCGCGGGTGATGCGGGCCAGGGCCATGCCGATACCGTAGGAGGTGGAGCCCTTAGCATCGATGATGTGGTAGGCAGCGTCGCGGGTGTCCTCGAAGATCTTCTCGATGCGCTCGTTGTAGCCCGGGTCCTTCTCAGAACGGTGGGACAGAGAGACACCTGCGATGTTGGCGGAGGAGACGACCGGCAGCTCGGAGTCACCGTGCTCACCGATGATGTAGGCGTGGACGGAGGTCGGAGCCACGTCATCCATCTCAGAGAGCATGTAGCGGTAGCGGGCCGAGTCCAGAACGGTGCCGGAACCGATGACGCGCTCGTGCGGGAAGCCCGAGGCCTTCCACACTGCATAGGTCAGCAAGTCCACCGGGTTGGAGGCAACCAGGAAGATGCCGTCGAAGTCATTCTTCATGACGTCCGCCACGATGGAGTTCATGATATTGACGTTCTTGTCCACGAGCTGCAGGCGGGTCTCACCAGGCTTCTGCGCAGCACCGGCACAGATGACGACCATGGAGGCGTCCTTGCAGTCTTCGTAGGTGCCCTTGGTCACGCGGGTACGGGACGGGGCCCAAACGACGCCATGGTTGAGGTCCATGACGTTGCCTTCGAGCTTCTTTTCGTCGATGTCGATGATGGCCAGGTGGTCAACAGTGCCCTGGTTGACCAGAGCGTAGGCGTAAGCAACTCCAACGTCGCCAGCGCCGATGAGTACTACTTTGTTTCCAACATGATTTCCCATGTCTCCTATTGTGCCCCCAATGTCCGAATTTTGCTCGTTATGCGCCCGAATTCACAGGATAAGTAGTCCGATCTCACATTTTCATGTCCGATTGGGTCTGATTAGTGGCATCACTGCACGTACGGCCCAAAGCTGGTTCAATGGCCAGCATGCGTCAACTTGCGCGCCGCATCGCCCTCAAAACCGCCCGCACAGGCCTTCAGGCTGCCATCTTTTCCCTGGAGCTCATCAGCGATCTCACACCCGGCATGCGCATGACCGGCCGGCGGCGCCTGCCGCAAAATATGTGGCCCGGGATCTTCGGCGCGGAGGTAGCAACCTGGGCCGCCGTCTCCCCGTCGCTATTGCCACGCCCCTGGTGGGTCACCGCCGCCAACGTAGCCATCGGCCAAGGCGCTGGCCACCTCGCCGCCACCACCGCAGCCTTCGCCGCCAAGCGCGGGCTCCGCCTCGCTGGGCGACGCCCCCAGGACCACGTAGGCCCCACCACTCGACGTTATTCCTACTACCTGCTTGGGATCGGAACATTCATCGCGGGCATACGCTCCCTGCGCAACCAATCAGAACAAGCCCGCCTCGTGAGCAAACTTAATGACCGCGGCCCCCAATCCGCAGCGCTGGGCATGGTGGTGGGCACCGCGGGCTACGGCGCCTTGCTCATCGTCGGGGAAGCAGCGCAGATCGCCGTTACCCAGCTATCCCGCCAGGTGCAGCGCTGGCTGCCCAGGTGGATAGCGTGGCCGCTCGCCGGCGGCGTGGTTGGCTTCGCTGCGGCCGTGGTCAGCGACCGCATGGTCTGGCGCCGGCTGCTCCGCAGGGCCTCCATCCAAGGTCTGGCCCTCAATAAGTTGGTGTACCCAGGCTCCGCGATGCCCTGGGAGCCGGAACGCTCGGGAAGCCCCTGGTCCCACGAGCCGTGGACGGCCGTCGGCTCCCAAGGCAGGGCCTTCCTCGACCGCGGCCCACGCGCCCAGGACATCAAAGCGGTCATGCACTTCGAACGCGCCCACGAGCCGATCCGTATTTACATCGGTCTCATCCGCGGCCGTGGTCCGCACGCCGCCGCTCGCCACGCGGTGGCGGAGATGGAGCGTACAGGCGCCTTCCACCGAGACACCATCGTGCTGCAGATGCCCTCCGGCTCAGGCTGGATCAACAATTATTCAGTCAGCGGCTATGAATTCCTCACGCGCGGCAACTGCGCCACCGTGGCCCTGCAATTCGATTACCTGCCCTCCATGTTTTCCTACCTGGTGGACAAGAACCTCTCCCGCACTTTTGCGCGCGAGCTCATCGCCGCCGTTCATGCCCGCCTCGCGCTCTTGCCCGAGGACAACCGCCCCAAGCTGTACTTAAGCGGCGAGTCCTTAGGCTGTTATGCCATCGTGGAAAACTACGAGACGCTCGAGGAACTGCTCGACGCCTGCGATGGTGCGGTGTTCACTGGGCCGCCTCGGATGACCAGCTTCATGCGGCGCCTTCACCGCGAACGCGGTTCCTTGGAACGCCTGCCGCTTATCGACGGCGGCCGGCACCTCCGCTTTGCCGCCGTTCCGGCCCACATGGAACACGATGCCTTCGGCGAACCCTATGGCCCCTGGGAGCGCCCGCGCGTGGCGGTGGGACAGCATGCTTCCGATGCCATCGTGTGGTGGGACAGCAAGCTCATCTATGCCCGCCCGAACTGGATCCACGAGCCGACCCCGCAGACCTTGTACGCAGATACCTTTAAGAACCTGCGCTGGCACCCGTTCATCACCTTCTGGCAGGTAGCACTGGACCAGATCAACTCGCTCAACGTGCCGGGCGGCCACGGCCACAACTACTTTGAGGAAACCTTTTGGTACTGGGATTCCGTCCTCGGATCCCAAACGCGCACCCAGCTCACTCCGGAGCTCGCTGAGCGCATGCGGGACTTTGTGGAGCGCGACCAGCTCAACAAACCTTCCGACTTCCGCACGCACGTGCGCAAGCAGCTCTAGCTGCGCGCCAGTGCGCTCACTGCGCTAGCCACACTTGACGCCGGTGCTGTGATGCGGGCAGTAACCGTTGGGCACCTTGTGTAGGTACTGCTGGTGCTCATCCTCGGCCAGGTAATACTCCCCCGAGTCCGTCTCACCGAGGAGGGTGACCTCGGTGGTGGTGGCGCCGAAGCCGGCGTCGGCAAGCTTGCCCGCGTAGGAATCCACGAGCTGCTGGATCTCCGCGCGTTCCTCCTCGGTCTCTGGATAGAACGCCGAGCGGTACTGTGCACCGACGTCATTGCCCTGTCGGAAGCCCTGGGTCGGATCGTGCGCCTCCAGAGCCTTGACCACTAGGTCGCGCAGGCTCACGCGCTGCGGGTCGTAGGTAATCTGCACTGCCTCCGCGTGGTTGGTCAGCCCGCGGCAGACCTCGTAGTACGTCGGGTTAGGAGTGGTGCCGCCCGCATAGCCCACGGACGTCGACTCCACGCCCTCGGTTTCCCAGAACATCTTCTCCGCGCCCCAGAAACAGCCGATGGCAATGATGAGGGACTTCTGCCCTTCCTTCCACGGACCGGTGATAGGAGTCCCCAGGACCGCATGGGGCTGCGGGTTGTCCAAGACGGGCTCGGATCGCCCGGGAAGGGCGTCCTCCGCTGCCACCAGCTTGGGTTCTGGCTTGAAAAGAAACATGCAGGATTCTCCTTCGCGTAGTGTTGTCCTCCCCTTATACTCCGCTACGCCGCTTGCAATCCAGGTTTTCGTTCACGGCGGTTCCCATTAAAAAATTATTGTGGCCAAATCCTCATCCGCGCCCTACGATGGGGCCTCGTACCCCAAAGAAAGGATGACACAAATGGCTGTTTACGAACTTCCTGAACTCGACTACGCATACGACGCTCTGGAGCCGCACATCTCCGCTGAGATCATGGAGCTGCACCACTCCAAGCACCACGCTGGCTACGTTGCTGGCGCTAACGCTGCGCTCGAGGCTCTGGAGGAGCAGCGCAACGGCGAGGCTAACGCTGACGCTATCCGCGCTCTGTCCAAGAACCTTGCCTTCAACCTGGGTGGCCACACCAACCACTCCATCTTCTGGAAGAACCTCTCGCCGAACGGTGGCGGCGAGCCGACCGGCGAGCTGGCTGAGGCTATTAACCGCGACTTCGGTTCCTTCGAGAAGTTCAAGGCTCACTTCTCCGCTGTTGCGACCGGCCTGCAGGGCTCCGGTTGGGCAGTTCTGGGCTACGACCACGTTGCTGGTCGCCTGATTATTGAGCAGCTCACTGATCAGCAGGGCAACATCTCGGTGAACTTCACCCCGCTGCTGATGCTGGATATGTGGGAGCACGCCTTCTACCTCCAGTACAAGAACGTCAAGGCTGACTACGTCAAGGCTGTCTGGAACGTCTTCAACTGGGATGACGTTGCTGAGCGTTACGCTGCTGCTACCAAGTAAGCACTCCGGCCTCCTTTAAGGCCATATTGCTTCGACCGCGCTGGGTCCTCTTCATTGAGGCTCAGCGCGGTTTCGCGTTGTGACTCCCTCTACAGGCTTTGCGGAGGACCACCCAACCCCGATATCCAGACCACAACTGCCCGATCCGCCAAAGTTATGCGCCGTCATTGCAGATCCGAGAGGGATCTTCGTCATGTTGGGCAGTTGGCCTATCCGTTAAGACACTCTGCCGCCTGGGAGCACCAGTGCCAGGCTGCCACACGAGGTCTCCACCCCGGAGGCGCTCGCCGCCCTGGCCGCCGAACTCCCCTTCGGCAGCTAGTCGGCCTCGACCAAGCTACTGCCCTCAGCGGTGCGTGCCACGACGAAATCCTTGAAGTGCTCGACCGGCGGGGCATCATCGCCCTCGCGCCACACCAAACCCAGCTCGCGGTAAGCCTCCGGCTCTATGGGAATGAGGTTGCTGGCTTTCAGATACGGGTCATCAAGCGGCAGCAGGGCCGATCCCAGGCCAGCAGCCACGAGGCCGGCCACGGTGGTCAGCTCCATGGATTCGAAGACGAGGCGCGGGGTGAATCCGGCTTCGCTCGCCAGGGAATCCAGCAGCATACGCGTTCCATAACCCGGCAGCATGCCGATGAAGGGCTCGTCGCGGAAATCTTCCATGCGCACGCTGTCTTGTCCTGCCGCCCAATGCCCTTCCGGAACCGCGAGCCCGAGGCGCTGCAATTTGAGCTGGTGCCAGCCCACGGCCCCCGGGGTGGTGGGACGGGGGCCAACGAGCGCGAGATCTGACTCCCCGGCCGCTACTCTCTCCACGAGCTCGCGCGCCGCGCCCTGGTGCAGGCGGATGTCCACGTGAGGGTGTTCAGCGCGATAGGCCTTGAGCAGTTCCGGGACCATCCACGTGCCCAAAGAATGCATGAAATCAAGGCGCACGGTACCGCGCTCCGGATCCATGAGGCGGGAAACGGCATCGCGCGCGGCGGTCTCCGCCATGAGCATCCGCCGGGCATGCTCCACGAATGCCTGGCCGCGGGCATTGAGCCGCAGGCGCCGGCCGCTGCGCTCGAAGAGGCTGGCCCCCACCTCCGCCTCAATGCGCTGCACGCGGCGGGTTAGCGCGGATTGGGAGAGCCCGAGGGCGTCGGCAGCCGCGCCGACGAGGCCATGGTCGGCCACGGCGACGACGCCGCGCACATCCTCCAGATTCATGCACACCTCGCATGTTTTATGTAACTTTTAGACATTTTACACATAACCCGCGCTAGGCCATGCTTGATGCATGACCAGAACGCGGCGCGCCACCATTGCCATGCTCTTCGTGGGCTTGGCAATTTTTTCTTGCCTCTACCCCACCCAAGCCATGCTGCCCACCCTGGTGGAGGACATGGGCATGTCCCCCACGGAAGCCGCCATGACCATCTCCGCGGCCACAGGCGCGCTGGCTATCTGCGTGATCCCCGTGTCCATCATCTCCGAGCGCATCGGCCGTGGAAAACTGTTGCTCGTTTCCACCATCGCGGCCACGCTCATCGGCATGCTCGTGCCGCTGGCGCCCAATCCGGAGATCCTTATCGCCACCCGCGCGCTCCAGGGCGCTGTCATCGCCGGCGCACCCGCTACCGCCATGGCCTGGATCTCGGAGGAGCTGGAAAGCTCCTACGTTGCCCGTGCCATGGGGTTGTACATCGCCGGCACCACCATCGGTGGGCTGACCGGCCGCCTCATTCCCACCGGGCTGCTCGAGCTCACGTCCTGGCGCTGGGCGCTGGCGGGCTCTAGCCTGGTCACGCTGATTTTGGCCATCATCGCGGCGATCTTGCTGCCCTACCAACAGAACTTCACCCCGAAGGCGATTCACTTCCGCTCGGAGCTGCGCGCCATCTTTCGCCATGCCCGGGATACCCGCCTGATTCCCTTGTTCATCGTGGCCTTCGTGGCGATGGGAACCTTCGTGTCCCTCTATAACTTCCTGGCATTTAGGCTCATCGACCACTTCCACCTCGCGCCTGGTTTGGCCGGCTTGGTCTTCCTCTTCTACCTCACCGGCACGTGGTCCTCGGCGCGCGCCGGCCGGCTGGTCACACAAGTGGGCCACGCCAACACCTTGCTGCTGTCCTGCCTGCTTTTTGCCGTGGGCATCGCGCTCTGTATGGGGTCACTGATCCCCACCCTGCTCGGCATCGTGCTCTTCACCATCGGCTTCTTCGCAGCGCACTCCACGGCCTCGGGGTGGGTGGGGCATATCGCCACTCACGACCGCGCTGAGGCCTCCAGCCTCTATGTTTTCTTCTACTACCTGGGCAGTTCCATCCTGGGCGCACTGGCCGGCGTGCTCTTTGATTCCCTGTCGTGGACCGGCTTCATCGCCGTCTACACCGCCCTCGCCGCGGGCATCGCGGTGTTGAGTTGGGTGGTGAGAAAAACCGGATAAAATCGTGTTTTATGGACAAATGGTCACCGCGCACATGGCACAGGAAAGCATCCCGCCCTGTCAGCCTGTGGATGATGGTCTTTCTTCTCGCGGGCGCAATCCATACCTTTATCCCGAATTACCGGTGGGTCCTCATCCACCTCTTCACGCTAGGCATTCTCAGCAACAGCATCGTGGTATGGTCCCAGCACCTCACCGAAAAGTTCGTGCAGCTCAAAGTTCCGATGTCGGCCCGCCCTCGCCAGCTCGCGCGGATTTATCTGCAGAATGCCGGCGTTATCCTCACCCTCGTGGGCCAAATCCTCAGTGAATATTGGGGCCACCACTGGGTGCTTACACAGATAGGTGCCACGCTTGTCGCTCTTGCGGTGTCTTGGCATGGGTTGGTCCTCTTTGCTTTGTGGCGCCGCGCGGAATCCAAAAGGTTCCGCCCCGTCGTCGCAGCTTATGTGGCCTCGGCCTTCTTCCTTGCCGTGGGCGCTACTCTTGGCGCATTCCTCGCCACGCACCCTTCCCATCCGCGCCTGCTCATTGCACACGTTGCCGCCAATATCGGCGGTTTCGTCGGCCTCGCAGCCGCCGGTTCACTCACCATCTTGTTCCCATCTATCTGGCGCACCAAGGGAATCAACCCACACATGAGCCTGAGCTTCACGCTGTTGGCGCTGGGCGTGGTGACCACCGTGATCGGCAGCGCGTGGAATGTACCGCACGCGGGCCTGATCGTCTACTGCGTCGGCTGGGCGCTCAGCCTGCAGAGCTGGCTGCTCAATACCCTTAGCGTGTTCCGGGAACCACGCGGGCGCATCACCTTCCCGGCGCTTTCTGTGCTCTTTTCCTGCTTCTGGCTGCTCGGCGGTCTGGTGTATTACACCACCCAGCATTTCTTCTCCAGCGAGCCCCAGATTCCCATGCTCGCGCTCGTCGTGGGGTTTGGCGCCCAACTGCTCATCGGCGTCATGGGCTATATGCTGCCCACCACGATGGGCGGCGGCCCTTCAGCGGTGCGGGCTGGCCTGCGCGAATATAACCGCTGGGGGCTGGGGCGCTCGGTCTTTATCAACGGCGGACTTGCCCTCTGGCTGGCCACCTCCAGTTCCCTCACCATGGTTGCCGCCTCGCTGCTCTGCCTCGGTTCCATGGCCGTCCTCCCCATCCTCACCGCCCGCGCGGTCAAGGCCCAGAAAGCCGTGCTTCTCAAGAAGGCCGAAGGCCCAGCCCCAACGAGCACAACGGACTGGGACCAGGTGTGGGTGGCGCTTGCGGTGCTCATCATCCTCGGCGGACTCAGCCTCATCCTGTAGATCCCCAGACCTCGATCCCGCAACCTCCTGGTGGGCAGTGGGGCGTCGGCAAGCGCTTGGCGACGCCCACCTGCAGGTTGCGGGTTTGAGGTCTGGGGACTTGCAAACGGGAAGGCAGAAGAAGCTAGGGCTCGAGGGGAGGCACGCCCGGCGCGCCGTGAGACATCCACTCGCGGACGGCATGGGTAGCGCGCACATCGCCGGCGTTATAGCGCAGAATCTGCGCACGCGCGTCCGTGTCACCGGCGAGGGCGGCGCGGCGGGCGTTAACGGATTCTTCGCCGTCAAACTCTTCCGGCCATTCAAAGCCCGCGACCGGGGCCACGGTCTTCAGACCCAACCCCGCGGTGCCGGCGAAACTACGCTTGACGTGGACAAACATATCCACCCACTCCTCCGAGGAGATGAACTCTTCCACTTCCTGGAGGTTGGGGGTAGAAAAACGCTGCGCGGACCTGCGCATCCAATGGTTCTCCCCGTGGGCGGAGTAGCAATACGCCGCAAAGGTCTTTCCCGCCGCATGTGCGTCAGCGCGCACTCCCATGAGCCACTCCCAAAACTCGGCGAAATTCTCTGCTTCCGCCCGGCCGCCGAGCGGCTCCCACGTGGCAAAAGAGTGATACTCACCGTCCAGGAGTGCACCCCACAGGTAGGCGCCTTGATCCAGGTAGGCCTCCATATCGACGTCGACTTCCACATCCGCGCGAGGAACGCTGACCTGCCCGCGGCGCAGCAGGGGAATACCTTCGCGCCAGGCGGCGGCGAGGGCGGAGGGGGCGCCGAGGGAGGCGTCGATAAGCCCTTGCACCGTTGTGATACCGCGCTCGCGGTAGGGGTTGGCGCGGTCGCCCGGCAGGAAAAGGGAAATGTCATCGCGGGCTTCCAGCTCTTCCCGGCACAAGGGCCAAAAGCGGCAGGAGGCGCACTCCTTAACGCGGCGCGGGCCCGCGGGCAGCGGTTGCGCCAGTGCCTCATCGATGGCAAAACGCGAGGTATCCGTGACAAAAGCCTGGCTGCGGTCCTGCCCAATCGCCGCGCCCCTGCCAGAATTCAGCCCCACTTCTTCCAAGCCCCGGGCTGCCAGCGCCAAACGGTAGCCGTCGATGGCGTGATGCCGAATCTTGTATTTTGCCGGCAAGGGCTCGCTCAACCCCAAGCGGTGGGTCGGCACGACGAGCGCACACGAGGCCTCATGCCGGCGCGCCACGCGGTGATCGGAGACGATGACAGGGCTATACATTTCGCCGTCCCGAACGAGGAGCTCCACGCGCACCATCCACTCTTCGGTGGAAAAGACGGCGTTGGTGATGTGCGTATACCCACGAGCTAGAGCCTCCAACGTGGCCAGGGCCCGCTCGAAGTCGCTACCCTCCAGGTCAATGCGGCGAAAACGGCCCGGCCCCTTTGCGGGAAGGCGGCTCAAGGCAGCATCGATAGCCGCCGCGTGGCGTTCCGCGCGGGCCTGACTTACCGCGGTACGTGGGATCTCGGGATGCGCGCGGCGCTGCACCAAGCGATAACGGCAGCCCACAAGATCCGTGGCGACGAGCACATCCTTCACAGCAGGTGAGCTTAGTAGACCACCTTGCTAGAGTTGTAGCGAGACCCTAAGGAAAGATAATTTAAGGACGTTTCAATGGGCATTATGAAGAAGATCCGCAAGGCCCGCCGTGAGGCCCGTGCTGAGGTTAAGGCCGCCAAGACCCGTGTAAAGGCAGAGGTCAAGGCTGCTGATAAGGCCAAGCACCGCCAGCAAAAGCTGTTGGCTAAGCAGGAGAAGGCGCTTATCAAGTCTGAGGAAAAGGGCCTGAAGAATCGCCGCAAGCACGAATACAAAATGGCCAAGAAGGAACTCGAACGCATTAAAGAAGGCCGTTTAAATAAGGGCAACGTCAAGCGTTATGCCGGCGCCCTGCGCACCGCCGCACCTCTTCTTTTGCCCCTGATTTACCGCGGCATCACCGTTGCCCAGCGCGAGGTTGAGAAGAAGCGCGCGCACAAGGCTGGCGTCAGCGCTGAGCAGCTGGCCTCCTTCTCCGGCCACGGCGCACCGCTAAAGGCGCGCACCGCCGGCATCCGCAACTCCCTGAAGGACGCCCAGCTGCCCGCCGGCTTTAAGCGCGACGTCAAGGAGCGGCTCAACGAGCTCGATTCCGCAATCGACAATGCGGAATACATGACTGAGCAGCAGCGCCAGCGCGCACACCGCTCCATCTCCGGCGAGATTGATTCTCTCAACGACGAGATCCAGTCCAAGCTGGGCGCATAACCCTTCGCACCACAGCTTCCAGCCTTCGATCCCCACATTCCCCGCCTCCTAACAAGGGCGGGAAAGCGGATCGGAGGCTTTTTCTTTCGGGTTTAAAATCAGCCTTTGTTACCGGCCAGAATACTGCTTCTCCTAGCGCCCCTTAACTGTGTCGCAGACGTGGTTTTGCTCTATAGTCAATAACAAGAGAAGGTTCTTTTAATGCCTTTCTCTTTAATCCGTTAAGTTACTTAAAGTTTAGGCTTCCGCTCTTGTGGTGAACGATGAGGGAAGCCCAAGCACAGCGCGATCAGATTACAGATCGAATGGAGAATCATGGCACGCCGCGAAATCACCCAGTTTTTTGACGACATTGATAACAAGCCCCTCAGCGAGGAAGAACTGATTGTCATCCGCTTCAGCGTTGACGGTAAAGACTATCTCCTCGATGTTTCCCAGGAGAACGCCGATAAGTTCCACGCCGCAATGGAACCTTTTGTCAAGGCCGCCCGTCACCCGGTGAAGAAGGACACCCGCCGCTACAAGCCGGCCGATGTCCGCGCCTGGGCCGCCCAGCACGGCTACCAGGTGGCCGAGCGCGGCAAGATCCCCAACGACGTCATCCTGGCCTACCGCGACGCCAACAACCTCTAAAGAACGCCCTGCTCGCGGGCGGCCGCCACGGCCGACGTGCGCGAGCGCACCCCTAATTTGTCGTAGATGTGGACGAGGTGGGACTTCACCGTCGCCTCCGAAAGCATCAGCTCCACACCGATCTCCCTGTTGGAGGATCCCGCCGCGACTAGCTTCAGTACTTCCAGCTCGCGCGGGGTAAGGGAGGTGCGCGGCGTGCGCACGCGGGTCATCAGCTTATCGGCCACTACCGGCGAAAGCGCCGAATCACCGTCGGCCGCCGAGCGCACCGCCGCGAGCAGCTCGACCGGCGGCGCATCCTTCAGCAAGTAGCCTACCGCTCCGGCCTCAATCGCCCCGAGAATGTCCGCGTCAGTGTCGTAATTGGTCACCACGAGCACCTTGGGCGGGTTCTCCATGGAGTAGCGGATGGCGGCAGTCGCCTCCGCGCCGCCCATGACGCGGGTGCCTTCAATACCCGCTCCAAACCGCAGATCCATGAGGAGGACGTCAATGCCACCTGCCTGCGCTGCGGAGACGGCGGCTTCGGCGGTCGCTACCTCACCCACCACCTCGATATCCTCAGCCCCCTCGAGCACCGAGCGTAGACCTAGGCGTACGATCTCGTGGTCGTCGGCAAGCAAGACCCTAATCACGGGCTTCCTCCTCATTGGTACGGTGTGGACAAATTCCTAATCTACATCGTTATCTAAGGGCACACTAACTGAGACCGCCGTGCCGCTGCCTGGGGTGGATTCAATCACGACCTCTCCGCCGAGCTCCTCGGCACGCCTGCGCATCGCCGATAGACCAATATGCCCCAACCCCGCCGGCTTATTCTCCACTGCCTCGACATCAAAGCCGTCTCCATTGTCCACCACGTCCACGCGCACCTCATCCGGCGCATAGGTTACCGTCACCCGTGCCTTGCTGGCGTGGGCATGCTTGACGACGTTCCCCATCGCCCCCTGCGCAATCCGCAACAGTGCTGCTTCCACCTTCATGGGAAGTTGCTGGACATCGCCCTCAACGTCCACGGAAACATCAACCCCACCGGTTGCCGCGAAGTTATCCGCCATCCTGGTCATAGCTGACTCCAGGGAGGTTTCTGATAACGCCGCCGGCTGGAGTGCTGCGATCATGGCACGCGCCTCGTGGAGGTTATCCGCCGCGGTGCGCCGGGCGAGCTCAATGCGCTCCTGCGCCTTAGGGATATTCTCCTGGGCCAGGTCGCGGTCAGCGGCGTGCAGAAGCATCTGGATGGAGGACAGGCCCTGTGCCAGAGTGTCGTGGATTTCGTGGGCGATGCGCTGGCGCTCGGCTGTCATACCGGCCGTGCGCTCGGACTCCACCAGCTGGGACCGGGTTTTCACCAACTCTTGGTTCATCCGGCTCAGCGCCCGGAAGGCATAGGTAATAGCGATCGTCACCAAGGCCGATACCGCCGGGCCCATGACGCCGCCGAAGGACAGCCCGCCCGGTACCTGCACCAGCACGGTCATCACCGTGGCCGCGATAACGCAGATGACACCAGGGATCATCTCCAGTACGTAGAGGTACACAAAGTACAGGGAAAACACCAGGTAGATGGCCGCGGGCGCCACTGCCAAGTCGGCAAGCCACAACACCGTGAGGATGACTATCCAGCCATAACGCGCGATGCGCGGCAGCGTCTCCAAGTAGGCTGAGCCCCCGAAGTACACCACGGCGAAAGAAACCAAGAGCAGCAGGTTGAGCACGCCCTGCCACAGAGGTAGGCGCACCGTGGTAAAAATCGCCACCACCAGCAGCGTCGCCGTCAGGACGTGGATACCGTTGCGCAGGGCATCCGATTCAACCGAGCGCTGGTCTAGTGTGGACGTCATGCGCCACAGCCTACTTCCCCCGCTTGCCGCCTGCCTGATCGGCATCGGCTTCGCCGCCGCGGGGTGCTCGGATGCAGACGACCCCACCCCCAGCACCCCGGCCGCAAGCCCTGCGACACCCACCGACGCAGGCGATGGCCTGCCCATCGACGCCACGGCGGAGGTCAGCGACTGGGAAGACTGCCCCTATCTGGATACCCAATGGGTGGCCGATACGAACGGGCAGAGGATGACCCGGTGGGGCGTCGACAAGCGCTTTGGCACCCCCGCCTGCGTGTTCTGGTCCTACCCCGAGGACCCACAAGCCACCGTCCTCATCCGCCAGATGCCCAGCGTGGAGGAAGCGCGCGCGGTCGTGGACTGGGCCGCCCCTGTCAAGGACACGGAGCTTGCCGAATTCGATGGCTGGTCGGGCGGGCGCGGCGTCTTTGAGGATCACTCGGTCTTCGCCGTGCAGAAGGACAACCACGCCGTGGTGGTGTGGTCGAACCAGCTGCAAACGCTCAAGCCCCAGCTCATAGCGCAGGAAGCGATCAAGCGTTTAGGCCTATAAGGCCTAAGCATTTAATGGTCTAAACAGCGACGTCGTTATAGGGCATCTGCGCTGCTACCCAGGGGAACACAACCTCCATGAGCAGGAAGAAGACCCCCACGGCAAGAGCCAACGCCAGCACGGCTTTTACCGCGGTGGGGCCGGGCAACAGGTTCCACAGTGCGCGATACATTAGTTCTCCTCCAAGACGGCGGGGCGGTCATTGTCATCTGAGCCGGGCTTCTTAGCCTCCCGGTCGGTCTCCATCGCGTGAATAATCATGCGCTCCGCATTTGAGAACTGCGGATGACACGTCGTGAGCGTAAGCAAGGATTCGCTCGGCTCAACGCCCTCCGCCCCGGGAACAGGTTGGAGCACGCTCACATCACCCGGCAGCGTGATGTGGCGGCCTTGAATGGGCTGGTACTCCGGCTTGGCTTGCTGCTCTGGGCTGAAGCACTCCCCCGGGGAACCGTCGATAGGCAGCACGCGGTAGGTGATCCACTCCGTCGCAGTTTCGATGACGATGGCGTCGCAGGTGTGCAGGTTACCCAGATCATTAAAGGGCGCGCCCTTGCCCACGCGGTGTCCGGCCACCGCAAAGTTGCCCGGCTCACCGGGCATCTGCGTGTCGGTGTAGCGCCCCGGTCCGCGCAGCAAATCATCCTCGTTGGTGCCTTCGAGGACCGCGAAGGCGAAGTCCGAGCCGAAGGCAGGGATATAGAGGCGTGCAAATGCCTCACCGAGCTGCGGGGCATGGCCAGCGCCGCGCGGATTGTGCCACTCCTCCTGTAGCGTCTCGTTGGCTTCGTCCTGTAGCTTGCCGGAGGCGATGTTGGTCCAGTAGGACTCATAAAAAGCAAAGAGCAGCAGCAGCACGCCGGCCGTCAGCATCAGCTCACCGATGACGGAGCCGACGGTCGTTCGCGTGCGTGCGGTGGGGTGGGGCATACTCACTACCCTAGCCTCCCTGTAACGTGTAAGTGCCCCACCACCCTGCAGAAAGAGGAGTAGGCGATGATCGAAATTTTCATGTATCCGGTCTCCGGAATCATGAAACTCTGGCACCTCCTGTTAGGTGCTTTCTTCTCCGGCTCCATGTCATGGATCCTCACCATCGTCTTCCTGGTGCTGACGGTCCGCGGGCTCATTGCTCCGCTGAACTGGCTTTCCGTGAAGCAAGGCCGCATCGGAGCCCTCATGCGCCCAGAGATGACTGAGCTCAACGCGCAGCTCGCTCGGGCCGACACCGTCGATGAAGCCGTCGCCGTCCTTACGCAGCAGCGCGATCTCAAGAAGCGCTTTCAGCACAATCCATTAGTGGGTTGCTTCCCAGCCTTCCTCATCATTCCCGCCTTTATTGGCCTCTACCAGGTGGTGCTCCGGGTTTCTGGCTCCACGCATGAGCCGGTGGGAATGCTCACGCTTGACGACGTCTCCTCTTTCCGCGCCTCCACCGTCTTCGGCGTTCCCCTCACCGATTTCGCCCGCGAGCACCGTGATTTGGTCCTGCCCATGCTCATCGCGGCACTCGTGTTTACCTCCCTCAACACGCTCATTACGCTCTACCGCGGCTACCTCACCACGCTTTTCGACGAAAAGATCCCTCGCCGCTTGCTGTGGTTTATGGCCCTCATGGTGGTTCTTATCCCGTGGATGTTGTGGATGGTGGCCTGGCACGGCCCCATCCCCGTGACCATCATCTTCTACTGGGGTTGTTCCTACCTCTTCACCCTGCTACAGACGGGCGTGTACGAAATCATTCTGCGCAAGCGCTACCCGCTGCCGGAGGCCGTCCACGAGCAGCGCCGCGCTAGCATCCAGCGCTGGCGCACCAAGGAGAAGAAGCGGGAAAAGAAAGCGGCCAAGCAGCGGCTCAAAGAGGAGCCGGGGCACAAGGAAGAGCTCGCCGCTAACCGCAAGCGCCACTCGGAGATCGTGGCGGAGGCACGAAAGATTGTTAAATCGAATAGTCGGCAGGAGGGGCCGACAGAAGCCGAATAGCCAGCTGCTTGGCTGTTACGAGCGGGGCGACGTCGCGGGTAAGGCGCGCGCCGGCAAGCCCGCCATCAAGGAAGATGAGAATTTCGCTCGCCTGCTCCTCTGAGGGGTAGCCATTCTTAGCGTTGAGGAGTGCTGTGACCGTGGAATGCATCCACGTGCGGTGCTCGACGCAGGCGGCCACGATGTCGCGCTCGGCATCAGTTTCTGGCCGCGGATACTCGCCCGCAGCGTTGAGGAAGTGCGAGCCCCTGAATTCCATGGAGGGCTGCTCCTCGATGGCCTTGTCGAAGAAGGCCAGAATCTTGCTTTCCGGGTCTGTCGCGTCCTCGGTGCGCTTTTGCCAATCGGCGCGATATTCCTCATCAAGGGCCTCAACGTACGCGATAACGAGGGCGTCCTTAGAGCCGAAGAGGGAGTACAGCGATGCCTTAGCGACGTCCGCCTCACGCAGGATGCGGTCGATGCCGATCACGCGGATTCCTTCGGTGGTAAAGAGCCGCGTGGCGGATTCGAGCAGTCGGCTGCGCGGACTCGGACGATTGCGTCGCGACTTCTTTTCGGCCATTTCTTCTCCTCACATGACAAAACCGGTTCATCTACACAATATAGACAAACCGGTATGTATGCGAATTATTATTTCTTGCGGCCCGTAATGGCTCCCACAATCCACAGCAGGATACAGGCGCCGACCGTTGCCGTAATAATCATCAAGAACCAGCTATCACCAACACTCTTATTAAAGAGCGCAAGCAAGCCGCCACCAATCAAGCCGCCGATAACACCAACAATGAGGTTAGTGAACAGCCCCTGATCGCGCTTCATAATCTTCTCAGCGAGCCAACCCGCAATGATGCCAACAACAATCGAACCAAAGAAACCGAGACCAAGTCCCATGTCACTCTCTCCTTCTAATAACAGTAAATAGCTTTTATTTACGTGCTCCCCACCGTACGCGTTAAAACACCAAAACGACTCGGGCTTACCACTTATCCAATAAATAGGCCCGAATCGTTATAGCGGGGTTATGCGAAGGTTACTCGGAGTCCGGACGTACCACCATCATCGGGCACGGAGCGGACTGCAGTAGCGCGCGGGAGGTGGAGCCAAGCAGCATGCCCTTGAAGCCACCACGGCCGTGGGAACCGACAACCAGCAGCTGAGCACCCTCGGAAGCCTCAGCCAACGCACGGACCGGACGGTCGCGGGCAATAACCTTCTTGACCTGTACCTCCGGGTACTTTTCTTGGAATTCAGCGAGGCGCTCGGTCAGCAGCTCTGCCTGCTCCTTCTCCACCTCAGCCCACTCGGCCTGCGCAGCGGAGAGGCCGGCCAGAGAAGCCTGCACCTGCATATCCATCCAGGTGTGAACGGCAATGAGCTCCGCGCCGCGGGCATCGGCTTCCTTGAAGGCGTAATCGGTTGCCTTCTGGGAAACCTCGGAACCATCGACGCCGATGACAACCGGACCGTACTTGGTGGACTCAGTGACGTGGTTATCCTCACGGACTACGACCACCGGGCAGGAGGCGTGGGAAACCACGGAGGCAGAAACCGAACCCATGACCATTCCGGAAAGACCGCCCATACCGCGGGAGCCCATGACAATCATGGTGACGTCCTTGGACATCTCCAACAGCATGTCGATCGGGGAACCTTCAGCCACGGTGTGGCCAATCTTCAGATCCGGGGCAACCTTGTGGGCCTCGGCGCGGGCATCCTCGATCTTCTCTAGGGTTTCCGCCTGGAGGTCATCAAAAAGCTCCTTCGGCGGAACCATGCCTTCGGCGTAGAGGAACTGCGGCATCGTATAGCTCGATGCAATACGCAGCGGGATACCCCGCTTTACCGCGGTATTAGCAGCCCAGCGGACGGCGTTCTTCGACGCTTCCGAACCATCAACGGCTACGACGACAATGTCTTCCTTTGCCATGACCTTTCCTTTCGAAGTGCTTACACTTCCAGTCTAATACCTATTACTAGACCTGTGGGGCGGTAGCAGCGTCCGCGTTCGCAGGGAAGAGGATGTTGTAGGCGGCCACGACAATGTCACGAATGACGGCACCGATACCATTAGAGAAGAAATCGATGACGGGTGCGAGAATAGAGTTAAAATCCATGGGTCAAAGAATATCGCAAAAAAGGCGTGGCGCAACACCACTTCCTATCCGTGATGGGCTAAACCCCACCCACGCCCGCGTGCCTGAAGGTCCGATTACCGCGTGGAACTTCGTTCACCACCTCATCGTCACTCAGCGCCACCGTCACCCCGACGACAACGAGGCTGCGCTACAGGCCCGCTTCGACGCAGACGAAGTTGTGCGCCAAGATGGTTCCCCTCTTCGCCCTGATAGTATTCTCGCCACCAACGCAATGGTGTACTTCTACCGCATGCCGGCTCCCGAAACTCCCGTCCCATACGACATACCAATCCTCTTTGAGGACGAGCACCTCCTGGTCGTCGACAAACCGCCCTTTATGGCCACCATGCCCCGCGCCCGGCACATCACAGAGACTGCAACCGTTCGCCTGCGCCGGATGACCGGAAACAACGAGCTATCTCCCGCGCATCGTCTCGACCGGCTTACCTCCGGCATCCTCGTCTTCACGAAGGACCGCTCCGTCCGAGGTGCCTACCAAACGTTGTTTGCCGAGCGCCGCGTAAACAAGACCTACGAGGCCATCGCGCCGCTTGCCGACGTCTCCCCAGGCACCATTTGGCGCTCCCGTATGGAGAAGACCCCGGGGGAATTGCAAGGCCGCATCGTCAAGGGGGAAGTCAATGCCATCACCGAGGTCGCCGGCGTGGAACCGGTAGATAATGCCCCCTACGAGTCCATACACGGTTCACTACCAGAGCTCGCGAAGTACACCCTGAAGCCACAGACCGGAAAGACGCATCAACTCCGATTGCACATGCTTCAGGCTGGCATACCCATTATTGGGGACCCCATCTACCCCGTCATCTACCCGGCAGAAGCCGAAGACATGCGAATTCCCATGCACTTGACGGCGACGCACATTTCTTTTACCGACCCCGTAACCGGCTATACCCGTGAGTTTCACTCGCAATTACCCCTGCATACCCATAATCTTCTTCGCCCGTAGTTTTGGCTCCAAACCCCATGACGGCTGAGCCAGGCAATACTGCTGCCAAAGAATGGGGACGGAATTAGAACGGTACCAAACCATTGCCATTGACATCTTGGTCCGATAGCCTAGGACACCCCTATACTTCCCTATCCGAAAGGAACTGACACGATGAAGAAGCCCCTAGCTATCATCGGTGCCGCTGCACTTATGCTCACGGCAACCCCCACAGCGACCGCTGAGGACGGGCTAGTGAACAACGCTCGACAAGGATCGTCTACTGATCTCAATGAACTCGTCGTCTCTCAATGAACTCGTCGTCGACTCCCCCTTCTACGACATTATCGCTATTCCAGTCACGCTCTCATCGCTCGCTCTTTCGTTCCTGGGCGTCCCTCAGTGCGGTTTGCACGACACCCGCGGTTGCGAGAAGGGCTAAGTACCACCGTCACCAAAGACAGCGCCTGTTCCTGTTTCCTGTAGATTTGGCCTTCGGCCCGCTTTTGCTGCGGCTGGGGGCTATTTTTGTTGTTCTCTACGAGGCAAACCCATCACTTGGGCGATGCGCCTAGGTTCAAGAATGCTGTAGCCTGCAAATGGTCCGGGGATGAGTGTCCTCAGCCGGCAAAGCTGTGTTGCTTGTTTGGGCGGCGGTGGATTCTTTGTGCTTGAGATAATTAGCGCGTATGACTCGTGCTCGGATCCGTTGCGGTCTATAAGCGCAGACGTGGAGACGTGGATGTGCAGCACGCAGGTCTGTGTTTTCGGGTTTGTGCTTTTGGGTTTTCTAGATGTCGCTTCCGGCTGCCGGATATGGCAGCACTGCTGTGCGACTGGCTTAGGTTGCCTGGGCCTGACCCCCGGAAAGTAGACACGTC
>NZ_KV819544.1:0-3079 GCF_001815175.1 Corynebacterium sp. HMSC034H07 | reverse complement strand
GTGTCCACTAAACGAGGGTAACCTCACCCACCGGCCGTCTGCGCATGGTCCACCGCCACCTGCACGAGGGCATCCCGCAAGCCCATGTGGCCGCCGAGTTCCGCGTCAGCCGGCCCACGGTGGCGACCTGGGTGGCCCGCTACCGCGCCCAGGGCGAGGCAGGACTGCAAGACCGCTCGAGCCGGCCACACCGTTCACCTGCCCAGCTCGACCCGGCCCTGGTCACCCAGATCCTCACCCTGCGCCGGGAGTGCAAGTGGTCAGCCCGCCGGATCCATCACCACCTGGTCTCTGAAGGCCATCCAGTGTGCCTCCGAACGGTGGGGAGGTGGCTGCACCGGCTGGGCATCTCCCGGTTGCGAGACCTCGCGCCCACGGGTGAAAACCTGCGCCAACGACCGCAGAAGATCACCGCCCGGGCGCCGGGGCACATGGTGCACCTGGACGTGAAGAAAATCGGGCGCATCCCCGAGGGGAGAGGCTGGCGTGCCAACGGACGTGACAGCGAAGCCGGCCGTGCTTCCAAGCGCGGGTCTGGCCGGCGGGACGGCTACACCTACCTGCACTCAGCGATCGACGGGCACACCCGCCTGGCGTACACCGAGGCGTTGGAGGACGAGAAGGCGGTGACCACGATCGGATTCTTCTGCCGGGCGAGGGCGTTCTTCGCCGCCCACGGCATCACCGTGGACCGGGTGGTCACGGACAACGGGAGCAACTACCGGGCCGCGGAGTTCACTCAGAAGGTGGTCTCGCTCGGGGGCCGGCACCACCGGATCCGCCCGTACACCCCGCGCCATAACGGGAAAGTGGAGAGGTACAACCGGCTAATGGTCGATCAGGTCCTCTACGCCCGCCCATACACCTCAGAGAACCAGCGGCGTGAGGCGTTGGCGGTGTGGGTGAACCACTACAACTACCATCGGCCTCATACCACCTGCGGGGACGCCCCCCGACCTCGCTGGCCCCGGTACGTGTCAACAACGTCACGACCTCTTACAGCTAGCAGACGCAACCTCTTCACCGTTGTTTTCGTGCTACTCTTAAAAAATGAAAACTACTTTGCCTGCTGGTTTTGAAATTGCTGATGGTTCGGTTTATCCACGTAGCGGTGAAGTTACAGGACGCTTCACTTCGTAGAGAGCCACGGCATTACGTTTGAACTCTTCGGAGTACCTAGGCATGGCGGTAGATTACCTTTCTTCCCAACCCGACAGGGTTGGATATCAGGTGTCTACCCCACGGGGGTCAGATCCTTCTACGGTCAATCCTGCTTTCACAGCTTCCTCGGTCAGGATGAATTAGGGTAGCCTATCTTTGTCTGTGTGAGCGGCGTTGGTATGATCACGCCGTTCGAACCCACACCGGTCACCGCGAGAAAGGCACGCCTATGCAGCCGATGCCCACCCGTGATGTGGTCGTGACTCCTGACGGTAGACGCTTAGCATCGATCAGCCTCGGCGAGGGGCCGCGTTTGGTCGTGTGTGAGGCTGGCCTGGGGATGAGCGCACACTACTGGATTCCGGTCATGCGCCACCTTGCGCCCCACTGCCGCGTGGTCGCCTATAACCGGGCGGGCATCGGCGACAGCGATCCGGATCCAGCTACGCGGAAACTGCAACGACTCGCTAACGACCTGGCGTGTGTCGTTAAAGCTCAATCTTACGAGTCTGTCGTCCTCGTCGGACATAGCTGGGGCGGTCCCATCGTACGTACTGCACAGGGCATGTCGGCGGGCCGCATCGAGCGCGTCGCAGGACTTGTGCTCGTCGATCCAAGCGATGAACACCTCTTGGATAAGTTCCGCCCGCTGTCCTTGGCCCTGCAGCGCCTGAGTCTAGTGTCGCTTGCTCGGCTGCGGTTGCTTTCTGCGATGTACACCCCCATTCTCCGAGGGCTGCCGCCGGACGTGATGACACGAGTGCTTCAGGACTCTACGACCGTTTCAGCAGCACGTGCGGCCGCTGCCGAATTGCGATCGTTGCGTACTGGTCTCGCGCAGCTAGCAACCGACGATCAGCACTACGGCTCTCCCGTGACCGTGATCAGTGGCGCCCAAGCGATGGTCGGCGAGAGCGAAAAGATGCGTGCGGCAATCCGCAAGGCCCACCACTTATCTGCCGCTCGGACAGCAAGTGCCCAGCTCATCGTGGCACGTGATTCTGGTCACGCCATCCCGATTACGGAGCCGGAGGTGGTTGCTCGCGCGGCTCTCGCTCTCTTTGATCGGGACCACTTCGCAGCAGACCTCAACCGTTGAGCTCATCGCAACCTTGGCACGTCTATTACAGGAAGCACGAGCCGGCGTCCCTCATCGTCACATCGTGGCCACGGTGGACGCCACACTGGTATCCTCCGCTATCGTTCAGCCACCAGATATCCCGGGGCCAATGCCCCGAGGAAACATCTAATCTAACGGGCCTGGCCCACTCAAGGAGAGCTAATGAAGAAGGCAATTTGGCTTGCCGTGCTATACACCGCGGTGATGGGTGCAGGGAAGGCCTACGTCAAAAACGTCAAGGGCGTGGGGTACTCCGACCCTGGGTTCCTGGAACATTTTTCTGGATCCTGCTCGGGTTGGCGACGGCCACCGTACTTTACACCGTAGTGTTCCGTAACGACGCGACGATTCCTTTCAACCAGAATCGCCGTTGGGCAATGTACGCCGTCGTCATGGTTCCACTCATTGTATCGCTTCCACCGAATGCCCGGCCTCGCTCGCAGGCTCCCAGCATGCGGCCTACATGGCACGCGCCCAGTACTGGTACGACCGCATGAGCGGCACTAAGCCCGCCCCCCCACAGCACCGGCAAGGCCCACACCGCCCACGCCCAAGCCCTCCGCCAATATCGACGCCCTCGCCGACGCGGTAATCCGAGGCGAGTACGGCAACGGTGAGGAACGCAAGCGCCGACTGGGAGCTAACTACGCGGCCGTGCAAAAGCGCGTCAACGAGAAGCTCACCGGAGGAAACCCCACCAAGCCATCCGTCAACATCGATGCCCTGGCTGATGCGGTGATCCGTGGAGACTATGGCAACGGTGAGGAAGGGCCTGACCCCCGGAAAGTAGACACGTCG
>NZ_KV819543.1:0-225 GCF_001815175.1 Corynebacterium sp. HMSC034H07 | reverse complement strand
CTTCTTCACCCAAGCCACCGGCACCAAGCCTGCCGTGCGCACCCAAGTCATCGTCACGTTGAATGAGCTGGACCAGATCATCAACGGCGAGGGTGATGAAATAGAGCTCAACCTGACCAACGGCGCGCGCATGACCGGCGCTGAATTCTTAACCCACAAGTTTGCCGAAATCGGCTACGCCACCATCGTCCACCCTGTTGAAGGACCCATCAACACCTGGCGGCT
>NZ_KV819542.1:143547-205537 GCF_001815175.1 Corynebacterium sp. HMSC034H07 | reverse complement strand
CATTTCCACGTCGGTGGCATCACCAGAAGCAGCAGGCGCCTCGGACTCAGCGTCCTCAGCGGGCTTGTCTGGGGTCTCGGCAGCCTTCTCGGAGGAATCCGCGGACTCCTCAGCAGCCGGTGCGGATTCGCCTTCGTCACCGATGATGGCGATGACTGCGCCCACGTCTACGGTGTCATCTTCCTCAGCCTTGATTTCGAGGATGGTGCCGGCGACCGGGGAGGGGATTTCGGTGTCGACCTTGTCGGTGGAGACCTCGAGCAACGGTTCGTCGACCTCGACGGTGTCACCGACGGATTTCAGCCACTGGGTAATCGTGCCTTCGGTTACGGATTCGCCCAGTTCGGGCATCACAACAGAGTGTGCCATAAGTGTTAAGACTCCTCGAAAGTTGGAATTAGTGAAACGCTAGTGTTTGATTCTACAGCGTGTTTATAAAAGGTGCGCACGGGTGGGGTGAATTAGGGAATCCTCCGCACGAAGTGGCTGAAGGTGGCCTCCGGTAGGCTAAAGAGCCATGTTCAACCCCTTCCGCCGCAACAGCTCCAAGTCCCAACTGCGCCCGCCCCGCGCACCGGGGGAGACCATTCGCGCAGAAGACGCCCAAGAGCTTCAAGCCTGGGCTCAGGGACGTGCCTTTATTGAGGCCTTTATTGAACCGGAGACCGTGGTCAACGAGATGTCTGTCGTTGTGGTGGATGAAAACGGCGCCTTCATCCGCCGTCGCATTGGTGGGCCCAAAGGCATCGACGCGGTGGCTAAGCTTCTGCGCTGCGATGTCTATGACGTCGAAGAGACTGGTTACCCCCAGCGCATGCGCGAGCGCATCGAGCGAGAGCGCATTCTGCGCAAGCGGGAGGAACAACGCGAGCGCCGTCAGCGGTTTGAACAGCGACAGCAGCAGAATGGCCAGGACGGCAATTAGAAGGGTGCTGCCTAGCCAGTAATGATGGTGGCGCCTGCCTTCTCAAGCTCTTCCAGAGCGGCGGCGCCGCGGGCCTCGTCGACAGGCGCGCAGTAATCCGCCAGCACACGCACCGTGAATCCCTCCGCAAGGGCGTCGGCAGCGGTGGCGCGCACGCAGTGATCGGTAGCGATGCCCACGATGTCCACGGCGGTGATGTCGTGCTCGCGCAGCCACTCTGCCAGGGGAACGCCGTCGGCCGCGCCTTCGAAACCGGAATACGCAGCGGTATATTCACCCTTCTTGAAATAGGCCTGGGCGGGCCCGATCGCTTCGTGCATCGCGGCGCCGAAGGAATCGGCCACGCAGTGCGCGGGCCAGGTATCAACGAAGTCTGGATTCTCGGAGAAGTGGGTACCCGGATCGATGTGCCAGTCCTGCGTGGCAACGACAGTGTCGTAGGAAGGCTGGAGGGCACCGATGCGATCGGCCACCTCATTTCCGCGCTCGGTGGCGAGGGCTCCGCCGGGGCAGAAGTCATGTTGGACGTCGACAATGATGAGTGCAGGTGTCATACGCGGCAATTCTATACGCTGGGAAACGATGAAAACACCGATTCCTTTTTATCTACAGAAGATCCTTGATGGCGTTCACGATCACGATTCCGGAGAAGTCGCGGACTATATCCCGGAGCTGGCTGCCGCAAACCCCGAGCAGCTGGGGGCTGCGCTGTGCTCTGTGACGGGCCACCTCTACAGCGCCGGTGACGCGGAGACCCGCTTTACCATTCAGTCCATTTCCAAGCCCTTCGTCTATGCCCTCGCTCTGAGCGAGTTCGGCCCTGACGCGGTGCGTGAGGTGGTAGGACTCGAGCCCTCGGGGCAGGCCTTCAATGAGTTATCCCTAGCCAAGGACCACCGCCCCCTGAACCCGATGATCAATGCCGGTGCCATCGTGGTCAATCAGCTGATTAATGGGGTGGAGTCGACCGTGGAGGACCGCGTGGAAAAGATCCGCGCCTTCATATCCCAGTTGGCGGGGCGCGAGGTGGACGTCGATAAGCGCCTGTGTGACTCGGAACTTGAGCACGCTGAGCGCAACCTGTCCCTGGCACATATGCTGCGCTCCTACGGCATCATCCAGGACGATGCCCACGACGCCGTGCTGTCCTATACCTCGCAGTGTGCTCTGTCGGTGGACGTGCGCGACCTCGCCGTCATGACCGCGACCCTGGCTAATGGTGGCCGCCAGCCGGTAACGGGGGAGAAGATTTTGGACGCCGACGTCTGCCGCATGACGCTGGCGGTGATGAGTTCCTGCGGCATGTACGACGGTGCTGGGCGCTGGATGGCGGAGGTGGGAATCCCCGCTAAGTCCGGCGTATCCGGAGGACTCATTGGAACGCTGCCGGGGCAGATCGGCGTGGCGACGTTCTCGCCGCGTCTCGATGAGCAGGGAAATAGCGTGCGCGGAACCGAAATCTTCCGCGAGCTCTCCTCGGACATGGGCCTGCACTTGATGTCCACGGAAAACCGCTTTGGTGTGCACCCAGTGCGCAGCGTCGACGAGGATGACGACACCGCGATTATCCGCCTACAAGGTCATATCAACTTCACCGCCACCGAAGCCATCCTCCACGAGCTGGAGGAGCGCCAGTTCTCCGGCAAGCGCTTGGCCTTGGACTTCTCCCAGGTCTCTGGCCTGCACAAGGTGGGCCGGCGCATGCTCAAGGAAGGACTGCGCCGGCTGCGTGAGGAAGGCAACGAGGTCGCGCTTGTCGACGACGACGGGCTCGTCACCGACCGCGCCATGTCCGACGGTACGGTCCTCCCATTGGCGGATAAGGAGGACTACGTCATCGCCGGCGAAGAGGTGTGAGCGGCCTAAAGCCGCTCACACGAGGGGCCGCATGGAAGCCGCTCTGATCTAGGCTTCGGCGATCTCGCGCAGCGCTGCCACCACGGTGCGCACCGGAACTCCGGTGGCGCGCTTCGGGGTGTAGCCGCGCGGGGCGGAACCGTTCCAAGAGGGGCCGGCGATATCGATGTGGGCCCACTCGATGCCCTCGCCCACGAACTGCTTGAGGTAGGTACCGGCGAACTCCATGCCGCCCTCGCGCTTCGCATTGATATTGCGGATGTCCGCGGCCTGGGACTTGATCTCCTCGTCGTGCTCTTCCAGCAGCGGCATAGCCCAGGCGTTCTCGCCCACCTCGCGGCCGATTTCGGCGAGGCGATCGCGGAAGACCTCGGAGCCCATGATGCCGGAGGTGCGCGAACCCAGCGCCACGATCTGTGCGCCGGTGAGTGTCGCGGTCTCAATGAGGTAATCGGGCTTATCCTCGCTGGCGCGCGCGATGGCGTCCGATAGCACGAGGCGGCCCTCGGCGTCGGTGTTGAGGACCTCGGAGGTCAGGCCGCCGTAGTGGGTAATGACATCGCCCGGGCGGGTGGCGCCAGAGCCCGGCATGTTCTCAGCCAGCGGCAGGGTAGCGGTGATCTGAACCGGCAGCTTCAGCTTGGCCGCCGCGATGATGGTGGCCGCCATCGCAGCGGAGCCACCCATATCCGAAATCATGTCCCACATGCCATTGCCTGGCTTGAGGGAGATACCGCCGGTATCGAAGGTAATGCCCTTACCTACAAGAGCCACGTGTTTCTTGGCCTTCTTGGGCTTCCAGCTCAGGCGCACCAGACGCGGCGGGCGGGCAGACCCCTTGCCTACCGCGAGGATGCCGCCGAAGCCCTGCTTCTCCAGCTGCTTTTCATCGAGCACCTCGACGTCAAGACCGGCTTCCTTTGCCTGGCCGGAAAGGAACGCGGCGTAGGACTCCGGGTAGAGCTCGTTGGCGGGGGCGTTCACGAGGTCGCGGGCAAGCAAGACAGACTCGGCCACGGTGCGGGCTGCCTCAAACTCCTCGGAGACAGACTTATCAGCCACCACCACGAAAGTGGCTGGTTGTTCCTTCTCCTCCAGTTCGGTGGAGCGAATGCCGCGATAAGCGTAGCCGCCGAGGATGAGACCCTCGACAGCAGCAGAAACACCGAAGTCCGCCAGGCTGGTCACGATGGTGCCCACGCCCGCGGTGGCGCGAGCGGCGCTGCCGGCGGCGCGGCGCAGGGCCTCGGCGTCGAGTTCCTCTACATCGCCCAAGCCCAGTGCAATGACCTGCGCAGCCCCTGCCTTCTGCGGGGCGGGAACCTTCACGATTTCCCCGGCCTTGCCCGTCGCGCCCACGGCCGCGAGAGCCTCGTACGTCGAGCGCAGTGCGGACGAGCTGAGAAGAGAGGTGCCCGGCACCTCGAGTCCCTCCTCGCCGGCGAAGGCGGCGATCAGCAGGGCATCTGCCTGCTTGGGGGCCTTCTTGGCCAGCTCAACGGTGGGGAAAGAGCCGCGTGCGGGCAGTTCGAACGTGGAAGAAGCCACGATGTCCTCCTTGAGAAAAGTGACAATGGGATACTCCTCACACACTACCCGTGTCTATGGTGTGGAACGTAGTGGGATTACAGTGAGATTACGGTGGGAGTGGGGTGGGGTGGCAGCGGGGCTTGTGGGCTCGCCGAGTGGACTCAAGGAGTGGTGATCTAGCTAGGGCATTTCTGCATCTCTATAGGGGGCTAAGGAGTACGCTGTAATCCATGTTGAATTACACCGTGACGCGAACTGAAAACCCCACCTCACCGGAGCGCCTGCAGGAGATTCTGGCGAACCCGGGGTTTGGTAAGTACTTCACCGACCACATGGTGACGATTGACTGGACTGAGGACAAGGGATGGCATGACGCGCAGGTACGCCCCTACGAGCCGTTTAGCATGGATCCGGCGTCCACCGTCTTCCACTATGGCCAGGCCATCTTCGAGGGCATCAAGGCCTACCGCCAGCCAGATGGCAGCATCGCCACCTTCCGCCCGGAGCAAAACGCGCAGCGTCTGCAGGCTTCCGCTGAGCGCATGGCTATGCCGCAGCTGCCGGAAGAGGAGTTCATCGAGTCCCTGCGCCAGCTTGTCGACATCGACCAGGCCTGGGTCCCCGAAGCCGGTGGCGAGGCAGCGCTGTACTTCCGCCCCTTCATGATCGCTACTGATGTGTCCCTGGGCGTGCACCCGGCGCACTCCTACCGCTATGTCGTCATCGCCTCCCCGGCAGGCGCGTACTTCACCGGCGGCATCAAGCCGGTGTCCGTCTGGCTATCCACTGACTTTGTTCGCGCTGCTCCCGGCGGCACGGGCGCGGCCAAGTTCGCCGGCAATTATGCGGCCTCACTGCTCGCCCAGGCGCAGGCCGCGGAAAAGGGCTGCGACCAGGTGGTATGGCTGGACGCCATCGACCGCACCTACATCGAGGAAATGGGCGGCATGAACCTGGCCTTTGTCTACGGCGAAGAGGGCAACCAAACCCTGGTGACCCCGGCGCTGTCGGGCTCACTGCTGCCGGGCATTACCCGCGCCTCGCTTCTGCAGGTTGCTGAGGACATGGGGCTGAAGGTCGAAGAGCGTCGCATCACCTACAAGGAGTGGGAGCAGGACGTTGCTTCCGGTGCCATGGTGGAGGCCTTTGCTTGCGGCACTGCGGCCGTTATTACCCCGGTGGGCCACGTCATGGGCGACGAGACCGACTTCCACATCAACAACGATGAGGCCGGCGCTACGACGATGGCTCTGCGCGAGCGCCTCACCGGCATCCAGCGCGGGTCCGTGGAGGATACCCACGGCTGGCTGCACACGCTGGTGGAGGCTTAGAGCGCAATTCGCTTAGGCAAGCTCGGCGGCCAGCTGCACCAGCGGCAAGGCCGCGAGCGCGCCGAGGGGGAAACCTTCGCTCAGGTTTAAATCAAGCAGTGGGGTTAGTCCCAGCTCTTTGAGAGCAAGCGCATACGCCGGTTCGGGGGTGGTCGTCCCTGCGCGCAGCCAGCCTCTCACGCCGGGCGCGGTGCGCTCGGCCAGGACGGCGGCGGTGGCGGCCAGGGGGCCGTCGATAAGCACTGGCGTTCGCCGCGCCGTGGCCTGCGCGATGAAACCCGCCAGCGCTGCGAGATTCGGGGAGCCGATGGTCTGCACGACCTCCCAGCCCTCCAGGTTGCGGGCGCGGAACATCGAGTCACGCACAACGCTCACGCGGGCCTTCCACATCGCATCCGTAATACCGCTGGCCAGAGTATTCGTCCCCACAATCGCCACCGGTTCGGTATGGGTAATCCGGCCCATGACGCTGGCGGCGACTGTGCTTGCGCCGATACCAAAATCAGACGTGATGAGCAGATCAGTGCCCGAATCGATCTCTCGGTCAGCCGTAGCCATGCCGAGTTCGATGTGTGACTCGCACTCTGCCGGGGACATAGCGGCAGAGGGGGCACCAGGCTCAGTGCTGGTGGACTCTGCGCTGCATTCGACGAAGTCGATGCCCGCTCCTGCCCGCTGCGCAGCGCTGAAGAGATTATCGCGCCACCGATCTGCATCGCTGAGGGAGTGCTCTGTGGCTTCTGCACCGTCGACAGTGGGTACAACGTTGGCATCAGCGCCCTCAAAGACGATGGCTCGGGGGCGCTGAAGGGGCTTCGCCTGCGGGGAATCCTGCGCTGCCGCCAACCACGCGGCAATTTCGGCTACGCGGTTTGGTTGAGCTGCGGTTGAAGGGCGCAGCTGGGGAACCGCGGTGAATTCAGGCATGTGTCCTCCGGTTTAGACGGTGGCTCCGCGCTCCACCTGCGGGCGCGGGGTGCGCCACTTACGCGGCTGGGAGGCGCGGGAGTACGCGTAGAAGCCTAGGCCAAAACCGGCCTCGGTGGTTCCGGGGAACTTCAGGCGCACGGCGTTGTTGCACTTGCGCGCGAGCCAGAAGCCCTCGACGGCAAAAACAACGATGATCGCCATTGCACCGATCGAGATGATCTGCGACAGGCGCGGGTCCCGGGTGCTGACAAACATGAGTACGAGCAGGACGATAACAAAGGGCATGACCCACTCGTTGATAAAACGGCGGGAATCTACCCAATCGCGCACATAGCGGCGGACCTCGCCCTTATCGCGGGCGAGCAAGTAGCGCTCGTCGCCAGCGGCCATGCGCTCCTGTGCCACCTTGTTACGTTCGCGGGACTCAGCGCGCTCCTTACGCTTATATTCCTTCCATTCCGCCTTGGACATGGAAGCCTTAAGCTCCTTGCGATGCTGGTAGCGTTGCGCGTCCGACATCCCCCGGGGATCACGCTTGACGCCGCGGGCGATTTCCTGCGCATCACGCTTGGGCGTGGGGCGGCCCTTCGGCGGCGTGTAGCCCTTGCGGTGCGGTTTCTCGGCGGCGGGTTGCTCTTCCGGCGCCGGGGATTGCTCGGCGGGGGAAGAAGTCTTGTCATCTTTTTGCCACGGAAGTTTCACGCTGTTTAGCGTACAAGGTCTAGCAGACATAACGGGAATAGGCCCGCGGGAGAGAGCGTTGTGGTTAGGGAACAGGACACCTGTGAACCACTAGTGAACTGTGAGGCATCCTTTCTTCCTCACCTGTGAGGGGGTAGGGTGGGCTCCAGAAAAATTCCGCATATATAAGAGGAGAAATCATGACCGCTCCCGCGTCTGCAACCGGAGTTATCCTGACCGAGGCCGCTGCCGCCAAGGCAAAGTCCCTGCTTGAGCAGGAAGGCCGCGACGATCTGTCACTGCGCATTGCTGTCCAGCCAGGCGGCTGCGCGGGTCTGCGCTACCAGCTCTACTTCGATGACCGCACCTTGGATGGTGACAAGGTGGACACCATTGGCGGCGTTAACCTCGTCGTAGACAAGATGTCTATCCCGTACCTCACCGGCGCCAAGATTGACTTCTCCGACACCATTGAGGCCCAGGGCTTTACCATCGATAACCCCAACGCTGGCGGCTCCTGCGCTTGCGGTGATTCCTTCAATTAAATTCAAGTAAAGTCACGTTGACAAAACGATGAAGCCCTCGTCCGCAGTGTGCGGCGAGGGCTCCGTCAGTTTTGTTGTTTGAACTAGAGCTTCACGGGGTAGTCGCGCTGCTCGATCTTCGGGTCGATGCGGTCTTCGACGAAGATGCCGTGCCAAATCATGAAGGACAGCACCGTCCACAAACGGCGTGAGTGATCGGATACACCGTCGCGGTGCTCCTTGAGCATCTCCAGAACTTCCTTCTTGTTGAAGATGTCCTCGGTCTGGGACTCGGTAATCTGATCCTGGGCCCAGCCGTAGAGCTCATCGCCGGCCAGCCAGTGGCGCATCGGAACCGGGAAGCCCAGCTTCTTGCGGTGCAGCACGTGCGGGGGAACGATCTGCTCCATGGCCTTGCGCAGCGCGTACTTGGTCGTCCCGTGCGAAATCTTGAGGTCGTAGGGGATAGTTTCCGCGACCTTAAACACTTCCTTGTCGAGGAAAGGAACGCGCAGCTCTAGGGAGTTGGCCATGTTCATCTTGTCGGCCTTGACCAAGATGTCGCCGCGCATCCACGTAAACAGGTCGAGGTGCTGCATGCGGGCTACCGGGTCGAAGTCCTGTGATTGCGCGTAGATTGGTGCGGTGACCTCGCGGTGATCCCACTCCGGCTTGGCCCAGGGGAGCACCCGCTGGAGCTGCTCGAAGTTAAAGGAACGTGCATTGCCGTAATAGCGCTCCTCCATGGTCATCGAACCGCGGTTGAGCAGGGACTTGCCCTTCATTCCTTCGGGGAGTACCTGTGAGAGCTTGCCCAGGCCGCGACGCAGCGGGGAGGGGATCTTCTCGAACGGAGCCAGGGAGAGAGGCTCCTTATAAATGGTATAGCCGCCGAAGAGCTCGTCCGCACCTTCGCCGGAGAGCACCACCTTGACGTGCTTGCGGGCTTCCTGGGCCACGAAGTACAGCGGAACGAGGGAAGGGTCCGCGACGGGGTTGTCCAGGTACCACATGATCTTCGGTACAGCGTCGGCATACTCGTCAGGGGAGACGATCTTGACGATGTGCTCCACACCGATCGCCGCGGCGGACTCGGCGGCGACATCCACCTCGGAGTAGCCCTCGCGCTCGAATCCCGTGGTGAAGGTGAGTAGGTCTGGGTTGTGGCGCTTGGCCAGAGCTGCGATGGCGGTGGAATCAATGCCACCGGAGAGGAAGGAGCCGACGGGGACGTCCGCACAAATGGGCTTCTCTACGCTATCCTCCAACGCCCGGGCGATCCTGTCGAAGAGCTGCTGCTCCTCGCCCTGCTTGACGGGTTGGATGGGGAAGCGGGGCTTAAAGTAGCGCTCCGATACAACTTCTTCGCCAGGGCGAAGCGTCACGGTGCAGCCAGACTCGACGCGGCGAATATTGGCGTGGAGGGACTCTGGCTCAGGCACGTACTGCAAGTCTACGTAGTGCTCGATGGCGCGCCTATCAAGGCTGAGGTCTAGACCGAGCGAGTCGGCCATCGAAAGGATGCACTTCATCTCCGAGGCGAAGACCGTGCCCTCCTTGGTGGTGGCGTAGTAGAGCGGCTTGATGCCGAACTGGTCGCGGGCGGCAAACATCGTGCGCGTTTCGGTATCCCAGATAACGAAGCCAAACATGCCACGCAGGTGCTCTACGACGTCCTTACCCCAGTGGTGATAGCCCACGACGATGGGCTCGCCGTCGCCCTCGGTGTTGAAGGTATAGCCGGCGGCACTGAGCTCTTCGCGGAGTTCTACGTAGTTATAGATTTCGCCGTTGAAGGTAAGGGCATAGCGCTCGGGGTTGTCCTCGGGGCCCCAGCGGAGCGGCTGATTGGAGTGTTCGAGGTCGATGATAGATAGGCGGTTAAAGCCAAAAGCCGCATCATCGTCGTGCCAGGTTCCGGCAGCGTCCGGGCCGCGGTGGCGCATGCACTGAAGAGACTGTCCAAGAGCTTCCAGGTGCTGGGCGGCGTTGCGATCGGCGCTCAGTAGCGCGCAGAGTCCGCACATAAGCTTGCTTCTCCTTATAGATCACGGTTTATCTCCGGAACACTTTACGGCCGCGGCTAAACGATCTGCGAACCCCGCGCCGCGTTCCCCGTTAGGGTGCGAACTTTCGGATGATGCAGGGGTGTGCGGCTTGTGAATTGGGTCATAGCCGGGAGGGGGAGGCTGGGGGAGCTGGCGTGATCTTGCGCAGGTGGGCCGGTAACATTCCGTACGGTCACTACTTATAGGGCAGGTCCAACGCCCAGACAGTCCAGCGAAAAGGCCTGAAAATCAGGCGGGATGCTCTATTCTGATTGGGTAGGAATGCTCTGTGAGTATTCGAGAAGTTTGTGTGCACAGAAAGGCAGAACACACGTGGGACAGCGTAAGCAGCGCAACCTCGGCCGTAAGGCAGGCCTAGCGGGCGTCATCGCTTTGGGCGGTCTAGCCCTTGCGGGTTGTGACGTCGCAGCGCCGACGGCAGTTGAGAACCTCCTAGGCATGGGTTGGCCGAAGGGTGTTACCCCTGAAGCGACCTCGATGTACAACTTCTGGATCTGGGTCTGGGTTGCTGCATGGATCATCGGTTTCATCATGTGGGGCCTGTTCCTCACCGCTATCTTCCGCTGGAATGCGAAGAAGGCTGAGAAGGCCGGCAAGGGCGAGTTCCCGAAGCAGCTGCAGTACAACGTGCCGCTGGAGATGGCTCTGACCATTATCCCGATTCTGATCATCATGGGTCTGTTCTTCTTCACTGTTCAGGCTCAGCAGAAGGTTACGGCGCTGGACAAGAACCCTGAGGTGACCGTGGACGTTACCGCCTTCCAGTGGAACTGGAAGTTCGGTTACGCCGAGAACAAGGTTGATGGCGAGAACTACGATGGCGCCGATGCTGAGCGTCAGAAGCTTGCCGAGGAATCCTCCCTCGACCCGGAGGGCACCCCGAACCCGAACCCGATTCACGGTAAGTCCACCGGTGACATCTCCTACCTCAACTTCAACAAGATTGAGACTGTTGGTACCACCGAAGAGGTTCCGGTTCTGGTTCTCCCGGTTGACACCCCGATCGAGTTCCGTCTCGCCTCCGGCGATGTTTCCCACTCCTTCTGGGTTCCGGAGTTCCTGTTTAAGCGCGATGCCTACGCGCACCCGGAGAACAACTCCCAGGAGCGTCGCTTCCAGGTAGAGAAGATTGAGGAAAAGGGCGCCTTCGTTGGTCGCTGTGCTGAGATGTGCGGTACCTACCACGCCATGATGAACTTTGAGATTCGCGTCGTTGACCGCGCAGACTTCAACGAGTACCTCAAGTTCCGTGAGGAGAACCCGCAGGCAACCAACGCCGAGGCTCTCGAGCACATCGGTGAAGAGCCCTACGCAGTTACCACCGCTCCGTTCAACTCTCTGCGCGACACCCGCGATGCCGACAACTTTGTCGACACCGCTGAAGCGGCATAAGAAAAGGAACTGATAGAAAATGCGTGCAACATCTAAGGTCTTTTATTCCATCGCGACCTACCTCTTCGTGTCGCTCATCGTCTACGTCATTGGCGTTAACTACGTCAAGGATGATGGCTACATGTACGGCACCGAGTGGGTCGGCATCGTGGGCTTGGTCCTCGCTATGCTGCTCTGCCTCATGCTGGGCGGCTACCTGCACTTCACTGATAACCGCTCCGACATCGCGCCGGAGGATTGGGAAGAGGCGGAGACTGAAGACGCAGCCGGTATCCTTGGCTTCTTCTCTCCGAGCTCCATCTGGCCGCTGTGCATGACCGGCTCCATCGCAGTGCTGGGTCTTGGCATCATCTTCCTCTACTTCTGGATGATTATCCTGGGCGCAGTCCTGCTCGTCACCTCCGTGACTGGCCTGTCCCTGCAGTATGGCCTTCCGAAGGAAAAGCACTAAGGCTTAACCTTTTCTGCCGCGCTTTCTAGCGTCACGACTTCTCACGCCTCCGCCACACCTCGTGGCGGAGGCTTTGTCGTTGAGAAGACTGCGTCGTAGTGCGTTGCGGAAAGTTCCCAAAAGGGAGAAAAAATTTCGATTTGGGTGGAGTGCTGGGGGAGCGGGTGGCTTGCCGAAAGTGTGTAACTCTAGGTCTGTGCTTAGAATTCCAGCACGTTAACGGCCATTTTTACGGGGGTCATCCGAAAGTTGCAGTCCTGCACTTTCGCCCGCGGGGGCGGGTGTGATTTATCTCATTGGCGTTGGTCCGACCGGTTTCGGATTGCGGGCAAAACGTACCTCTTCTTGACCTGTTGCTGGCTTCACAACTGGCGTTGCCAAGTCTCACTACCTGCAGGGATGGGGCGTCGTAAAGCGCGCTAAAAAGTTCCCGACTACTTCCGGGGAGCTCTGTGGTTCCTGCCTGGGGTGAAAACTGTGAAGGTCTAGGTCGTGGCCTCAAAAAAATCGGGGGGAAATGAGATGACTTATGCGGTCAGACCAGCCATACTGTTATGCGTGACGAGCGTAGTTTCTAACCAAGGTATGGCAGCACCACGTGTTGCCGCGCTGAACCGACCCAACATGGTCAGCGTCGGCACCATCGTGTTCCTGTCTCAGGAATTGATGTTCTTTGCTGGACTGTTCGCGATGTGGTTCACCTCGCGTGCGAACGGCCAGGAGGGTGACTGGGCAGAGCACACGGCGCACATCAACGTGCCCATGGGCTTCCTCATTACGAGTGTCCTGGTTCTTTCCTCCGTGACCTCTCAGTTCGGCGTGTTTGCAGCAGAAAGGGGTGACGTTTACAAGCTCCGACTCTGGTACTCGGTAACCATCGCGTTGGGTGTTGTCTTCTTGGGCATCATGGCGTTCGAGTGGACAGAGTTGATCATGGCAGGTGTCACTGTTCAGTCCAGCGTGTTCGGTTCGGTCTTCTACATTCTGACCGGCTTCCACGCGGCTCACGTGACTGCGGGTCTGATTTCCTTCGGAATCATCTTGGCGCGCATCGCCCGCTCCAAGTTCACGCCTGCACAGGCCACCGCGGCAATGGCAGTGTCTTACTACTGGCACTTCGTTGACGTTGTGTGGATCGGCGTGTTCGTAGTCATCTACCTAGTTCAGTAGGCCGTAGTCGCCGGAGAATATCCGGCCTACAGTCATTCATCTCCATGTACGAGTTATCTAAAGGAAAATGATGGATAACATCCAGCAGCCCGCCGCAGTGGAAGACACCACTGCCGCGGCTAAGAAGACCCGCCGTCGCCGCAAGGCGAAGCGCACGCTTGCTGGCGTCTTTGCACTGAGCATCGGGCTTACCGGCGCAGGAGTCTTGGCTTCCGCTCTGACCCCTGATGCGCAGGTGGCCACCGCCGCAAAGGATGACCAGGCACTCGTTCAAGAGGGCAAGGACATCTACGAAGTCGCGTGTATCACCTGCCACGGTGCGAACCTGCAGGGTATCCAGGACCGTGGTCCTTCCCTCGTTGGTATCGGTGCCGGCTCTGTGTACTTCCAGGTGCACTCCGGTCGTATGCCGATGATGTCGAACGACGCACAGGCTGAGCGCAAGACCCCGCGTTACACCGAGCAGCAGACCCTGGCGCTGGCTGCCTATGTTGCTGCCAACGGTGGCGGCGCTGACATCGTCTACGACGAGGATGGCTCCGTAGCGCAGGAGTCCTTGCGCGGCGCCAACTACAACGGCCAGATTCAGGCCGAGGACGTCGCCAAGGGCTCCGAGCTCTTCCGCATGAACTGCGCGTCCTGCCACAACTTCACCGGTAGGGGAGGCGCCCTTTCCTCCGGTAAGTTCGCTCCGCCGCTAGACCCGGCTAACGAGCAGGAGATCTACCAGGCGATGCTGACCGGCCCGCAGAACATGCCGAAGTTCTCCGACCGTCAGCTGACCGCAGATGAGAAGAAGGACATCATCGCCTACCTCAAGTCTGCGAAGGAAACCCCGTCTCCGGCTGGTTGGTCGCTCGGCGGCCTCGGCCCGGTGGCTGAGGGCCTGGCAATGTGGATCATCGGCATCAGCCTTCTGTGCGTTGCCGCTATGTGGATTGGATCTCGCTCATGAGCAACGTAAAGAAGAATTACTCTCGCAAAGAGCTCGATGCTATGAGCAACGACGAGCTCGCAGCCCTCGGTACCGAGCTGGACGATGTCACCGTTGCGTTCCGCAAGGAGCGCTTCCCGGTAGAGGGCGATCCCGCCGAGAAGCGTGCCGCTGCAAACGTCACCTTCTGGCTCATCATCTCCGTCCTGATGGGCATTGCCTTCCTGGCCGTCTACCTCTTCTGGCCGTGGGAGTACAAGATGCTGGGCGAGGACGGCATGTGGTGGCACACCCTCTACACGCCGTTGCTGGGCCTGACCTCTGGTCTGTGCATCTTGGGCTTGGGCTTTGCCATCGTTCAGTACGTCAAGAAGATCCTCCCCGAGGAGATCTCGGTTCAGCGCCGCCACGACGGTCCTTCCGATGAAGTCGACCGCCGCACGCTGACCGCACTGCTGAATGACTCGTGGAACACCTCGACCCTGGGTCGCCGTTCCACCATCAAGGGACTGCTTGGTGGTGCCAGCGTTCTGTTCGGCTTGACCGTGATTGCTCCGCTGGGTGGTGCCATCAACAACCCGTGGAAGAAGCGCCACGAGTTGAACTACATGGGTGACGGCACCCTGTGGACCTCCGGTTGGACCCTGCATGAGAAGGGCGTCAAGCTCTACCTCGCTCGCGATACCGGTACTATCGCCGAAATGCACGAAGGCGAGTCCGGCTCGCACTACAGCACCCGTGGCGTCACCCGCCTGGTGCGTGTGCGTCCGGAGGATCTGGCTGCAGGCGGTATGGAGACTGTCTTCCCGCTGGCTGCGGAGGATGTCAACGACGGTGCAGAGTACTCCGAGGACAAGGACGTCTACGAGAACCACATGCACTCGATCCACGGTAACCGCAACGCTGTGATGCTCATCCGCCTGCGCAACGATGATGCCAAGAAGGCTATCGAGCGCAAGGGTCAGGAAGACTTCCACTACGGCGATTACTACGCCTACTCCAAGATCTGTACCCACATTGGTTGCCCGACCTCGCTGTACGAGGCTCAGACCAACCGCATTCTCTGCCCGTGCCACCAGTCGCAGTTCGACGCGTTGCACTACGGTAAGCCGGTCTTCGGTCCGGCAGCCCGTGCACTGCCGCAGCTGCCGATTGACGTGGACGATGAGGGTTACCTCATTGCTAAGGGCAACTTCATTGAGCCCGTCGGACCTGCATTCTGGGAGCGTAAGTCATAATGAGTAACAAACTTGCACAGATGGGTAACAACATGGACGAGCGGTACTCCGCTGCCGGCGTCCTGCGTACCCAGCTCAACAAAGTCTTTCCCACTCACTGGTCCTTCATGCTCGGTGAGATGGCACTGTACAGCTTCATCATCCTGTTGCTGACCGGTATCTACCTCGCGCTGTTCTTCGACCCTTCAATTACGAAGGTCATCTACGACGGGGGATACACCCCGCTGAACGGCGTGGAGATGTCTCGCGCGTATGCAACGGCACTCGATATCTCCTTTGAGGTCCGCGGCGGCCTGTTTGTGCGCCAGATGCACCACTGGGCAGCACTCATGTTCATGATGTCCATGATTGCCCACATGCTGCGCATTTTCTTCACCGGCGCATTCCGTCGCCCGCGTGAGGCTAACTGGATTATCGGTTGCGCGCTTATCCTTCTGGGCATGGTCGAGGGCTTCCTCGGCTACTCCCTTCCGGATGACCTGCTCTCCGGTGTTGGTCTGCGAATTATGTCCGCCATCATCCTGGGTCTGCCGATCATCGGCACCTGGCTGCACTGGGCCATCTTCGGTGGCGACTTCCCGTCCGACCTCATGCTGGACCGTTTCTACATCCTGCACGTGCTGGTTATCCCGGGCATCATCCTGGGCCTTATCGCAGCACACCTCATCATGGTGTGGTTCCAGAAGCACACCCAGTTCCCTGGACCGGGTCGCGCTGAGAACAACGTCGTGGGTGTCCGTATTATGCCGGTCTTCGCCACCAAGGCAATCGGCATGGGCATGATGGTTGCCGGTGTCCTGGCGCTCATCTCCGGTCTGATGACGATTAACGCTATCTGGAACCTTGGCCCGTACAACCCGTCCCAGGTTTCCGCTGGTTCCCAGCCGGATATCTACATGCTGTGGACTGACGGTGTTGCTCGTGTCATGCCGGCATGGGAGCTCTACATCGGCAACTACACCATTCCGTCTGCGTTCTGGGTTGCACTGCTCTGTGGCCTGATGGTCGTTCTGCTCTTCGCCTACCCCTTCATTGAGAAGAAGCTGACGGGCGACGACGCTCACCACAACCTCCTGCAGCGCCCGCGTGACGTTCCGGTTCGCTCCGCTATCGGTGCAGCTGCCATCGTCTTCTTCCTGCTGGTTACGCTGTCTGGTGGTAATGACCACGTGGCACACTTCTTCCAGATCTCGCTGAATGCGATGACCTGGGTTGGCCGTATCGGTCTGATTGTCCTGCCGCCGATTGCATACTTCATGACCTACCGCATCTGCGTTGGTCTGCAGCGCTCCGACCGTGAGGTGCTTGAGCACGGTATCGAGACCGGTGTCATTAAGCAGCTGCCGAACGGTGCCTTCATCGAGGTTCACCAGCCGCTTGGTCCGGTGGACGAGCACGGCCACCCGGTTCCGCTCGAGTACGCCGGCGCTCCGGTTCCGAAGCAGCTCAACCAGCTTGGTCTGGCCGACTCCGAGACACAGGGCATCTTCTCTTCCGATGACTCCGCTATCGTCTCCCGAGTCAATGAAATTCGCCACGAGAACCACGCTGAGGAGGCGGAGATGTTCCGTCAGCTCAACGAGGCTAACCGCCGCGAAGACGAGGAGAATGGCCGCATCTAGCGCCATCACTCGCTGAAACACGCTCACAGAGCCCGTTCCTTTCTCCATCACACAGGAGAATAGGAACGGGCTTTTGCGTTCTCATTTCCTTTTGTCGCGGGGCTTCGAACCGGGCCCTTGGAGCCGGCCTGGTTCATTTGTTCATTTCGGAAGCTGAGCTAAGTCAGGAGGGCGTACTTGCACAAGGCATCTGACAAAAGGCATTTTTGGGTCTGAAGACGCCATCTGCCATGAGTAAATGGCGTTTTTAGCCGTCAAAACGCCTTATGACTGATGCCTTTTGCCAGACGCCTTTTGTCAGATGCCTCAGGCGTGTCAATAAAGGCTCCCAGACGTTGGGCGTTGGAGGAGCTCAAAGAAGGTAATCCGTTTCGCGAAGAGATGTGCAGTGCACTACGGAAAGGTCGTCGTGAACCGACCTGGGTCATGGGTGGGTGAGTAAACCTTGACGTCACTCTTTGCAGTATTGCCTGGTGTTGTTCGGCGGTGGGGCGGGATTTCTTCGGACTAAATTGGCCTAACTCAGGTTAGAGCTGTCTTGGTTGAAGAAGCATTAGACCCCGCCCCGAGTACGCTAGGTGAGCGCGAAGGGCGTCCCAGGGGAGTTCGTTAGATACAGCGTTCTTTCATGCCTAGGCCTCTAGAGCGTGTGCTTTAGAGTAGTTGTAAGGCCGTCTACGTACCCGCTGTCAGAGGAGCGGTCTGCGGGCGCCGAGCTGGGTGGGAGAGCGGGCTCGTAAGTTTGCGTTGCTTGCTCGTCAAGGTGTTAACCCGTAGTTAACCTCTTCTTGGTTTGTCTGATTTCCAGGAATCGAGGTGCGATACGGCGATGCGGAGTTCTCTCATTTGCTCGGGAGAGTGACGCGGTTGACATAAAACCGCAGGAGAGAACCACTTTGTTGCATGGTTTCAGGAGAGGGTAGTGGGTCAAATGGGGTCGATGTGACGGCGAGTTACACGAGTGTGATGAAGGTTACATCGTATACTTTTGGACGCTCTTTGGGGCTTTAGGTCGGTGTTAAGGTCTAGCGGTGTGAAGTGAAAACCCCTCTGGGTTATTGCAGGTGAGGGCAAGTATCTGCCTGTCGTGCTTGTGTAATGAACTGGGGTCGTTGGGCGCCGTGTCGTTTAGGTTTCCATTTGATAACGGGACGGTAACGAAGCCGGTTTTACGTTTCTGACTCGACATCGCTCGTGATGATTTCGTAACCTATTCGAGACATTGAGTTACCGCCACGGTGTACACATCACCGGTGCTCAATACGAACTGAAGATTTAAGCGCCGCGTCTGGCCCCTCCTAAACATCCGGGGGCCGAGCGGAGATGGCCCTACAGGAACGGGTCATCGTCGAACGCTAGGCCCGCCCTTGGGTCAGAGCTTTTGTTCGCGTCATGTGGAGAGTAGTCATATGGATTGCCTTCTCCTAGTGAGCGAAAGTAGGCGCGCAGGAAGATTTGGAGTTTAAATTCGTGGCTAAGCACCGTCGTCAGGGCAACCTGAACACCCGTCGCATCGCATCCACTGCTGCTGTTGCTGCTACCGCAGCTGTTACCGTCCCTGCCGCTGCTAATGCGGCTGAGGTTGTCGTCCCGGAGACCGATATCCGCTTCGAGGTTGCTGGTCTGGAGAACGTCCCGAATATCAAGCAGCTGCCGAACATTGACCGTTACATCCCGGCCTTCAAGGCTGATCAGGGCGCGGGTTACGCCGCTGCTGTGGAGGCTCCGGTAGCTGAGGCTCCGGCGCCGGCACCGGTTCAGTCCGTGGGCGAGAAGGTTCTCGAGGCTGCTCGCTCCGCCGTCGGTTCCCCGTACGTCTATGGTGCCAACGGCCCGAGCGCTTTTGACTGCTCTGGTCTGACCTCGTGGGCTTACCGCCAGGCTGGCGTGTCCATTCCGCGCACCTCCCAGGCGCAGGCTTCTGCGGGTACCCCGGTGTCCCTCGATGCCCTGCAGCCGGGCGACATCATCGTCTACTACTCCGGTGCATCCCACGTTGGTATCTACACCGGCCACGGCACCATCATTGACGCGCTGAACTCCGGCACCCCGGTCGGCGAGCGCTCCCTGAACTACATGCCGATTCACTCCGCTGTTCGCTTCTAAGCGAACCTGGCGGTTTGGCTAACCCCTTCCGCTGCTCTTGCCATGTTGATGGCGAGGGTGGGGAAGGGGTTCGGCTATTCTAGAAGCCGTTATGCTTTTCCTTGACTGAGGGTATAATTCAGTCATCTATTAACCTTCTCTTAGTTTCGGGGGTATTCATGTCGCGTCGTGGCATTGCGTGTGCCGTCGCTGCAATCGTTGTGGGTGCGGCTCCGGTGGTCGTCCTGTCGCCATCTGCAGTGGCTCAAGAGTTCCTCCAGGAGCAACCGCAAGAAGCGGCAGGGGAGCAGGCACCCGAGGATCTGAGCGATCTCATTGAGCGCATGGCGGACGTCGCCCAGCGGGTTTCTGCCAAGGGTGAGGAAGTCAAGGGGCTTGAGGATGAGCTCGCAGAATCGGAGAAGGAGATCGGCGAGCTGGAACGCAAGGCTGAGGAGGCGCAGCGCAATTCCGAAGACGCCTCCGTGGTTGTCGCTGAGCAACAGCAGCGGATCGATTCCCTGGCGCAATCGCGCTACCGCCGAAGCGCGGCAACGCCAGTGTCGGCAGCCCTTGATGCCAACGACGTAGCCAGTGCGGTCGAGCGCATGGGGTACCTGGGGGCTTTGACGAGGGCTGCCAAGCGTGAAGAGGAAGCCATGGTGGCTGCCGCCGCCGCGGCCGACGAGGCGCATCAGCAGGCAGTCGATGCTACTGAGGAAGCGCGCCTCAAGCGCGACGAGCTGCAGGCACAGCGCGATGCGGTTCTCAAGGAGCAGGCTGACCTGGAAGAGCAGCAGAAGGAGCTCGAAACCAAGGTTGATGGCTTGAGCCCCGAGGCGCGCCAGGCATGGGTTGAGCACTTTGGCGGCTCTGCCGACCTTGACCTAGCTGCGTTGGCCGATGGTTCGGGGTCCGCCGCTGTCCAAGCAGCACTCACCCGAATTGGCGCCCCGTATGGTTGGGGTGCAACGGGACCTGATGTGTTCGATTGCTCCGGCCTGATGGTGTGGAGCTATCAGCAGATGGGGAAGAGCATCCCGCGCACCTCGCAGGCGCAGATTGCCGGCGGCACCCCAGTACCGATCGATGAACTACAGCCCGGAGACATTGTGGGCTATTACGCCGGCATTACCCACGTGGGAATGTATATCGGCGACGGTCAGGTGGTTCACGCCTCCACCTATGGCGTTCCCGTGGCAGTGGTGCCGCTTCATTCCATGCCCGTTCAAGGCGCCGTCCGCTACTAGGCCATGGCGCGCACACTCCTAGTAACGAATGATTTCCCGCCCACCATCGGCGGGATTCAGTCTTATCTTCGAGATTTTCTGGCAACCCTCAACCCGGAGGACGTCGTCGTCTTCGCCTCGACCCAAGATGGTGACGCCGCCGCCGAGTATGACGCGACGCTGCCGTATACCGTGGTTCGCTGGCCACGCACCATCATGCTTCCGACACCAGCCACCGCGCGCCGGATGCAGAGTCTGATTCGTGAATACGATATCGAGACCGTGTGGTTTGGGGCGGCGGCCCCGCTTGCCCTTATGGCGTCGGCGGCCCGGGCGGCGGGCGCTCGCCGGATCGTTGCCACGACGCACGGTCACGAGGTGGGCTGGTCCATGCTTCCCATAGCCCGGCAGGCCCTGCGTCGCATTGGTCAGCATGCCGATGCCATCACGTATATCTCGGACTACACGCGTACCAGGTTGGAACCCGCGTTTGGTACCCATGCGCGTTGGGTCCACCTGCCTTCCGCGGTTAATCTGGATGACTTCACTCCGGCCACGGAGGGAGAAAAGCAGAGCGCGCGGGAGCACTTTGGACTCGGCCCGGGGCCCGTCATCGTGTGCATCTCCCGCTTGGTTCCCCGCAAAGGCCAGGACCAGCTCTTGCGGGCGATGCCGGCGGTACGGGCACGCTTCCCGGACGCCCAGGTACTCATCATTGGTCGGGGACGCTATGAGCAGACACTGCGCGAGCTAGCGCGTCTGTACTGCCCCGGCGCGATGTTGCAGGAGGCGCGGGGCACCGAAGAATTGCAGTTGGCGCTTCATGCTGCCGATGTGTTTGCCATGCCGGCGCGCACGCGGGGTGGGGGACTCGACGTCGAGGGCCTGGGCATCGTTTACCTAGAAGCACAAGCGGCGGGGTTGCCGGTCATTGCGGGCGACTCCGGTGGTGCACCGGAAACAGTAACGTCCGAGACTGGCATCGTTGTGCGCGGCTCCTCGGTTCCGGAGCTTGAGCAGGCCTTGTGCACGCTGCTTGGCGACGTCCCCAGGGCCCACCGCATGGGGGCGGCAGGGCGCCGTCACGTGGAGGAGCACTGGACGTGGGAAATCATGGGCGCACGATTGCGTGAGGTTCTGGAATGTGATCGTGGGCAGGCCGGGGTATATCCTACTAGTCATGTTTGAACACACTTCCTCCGCTGACGGTGGCCACAGCGGCCTCACCATCGGGTTCGATATTGGTGGAACCAACTTGCGGGCCGCGGTGATTAATCCCGCCGGAGAGATTGTGGATTCGACAAGCGTCCCCACGGCCAGGGAAGCGCAGGCACTCGAAGATGACATCGTGCGCTGCGTGGACAACTTGGCCGCATCCCATGATATCGAGGCCGTGGGCCTGGCCCTCGCGGGCTTTTTGGATCCCGAGTGTGAAGTCGTTCGTTTCGCCCCGCATTTGCCGTGGCGTAACGCCCCAGTACGCGAGATCCTCAGCAGGCGTTTGGACGTGCCGGTCCGCCTTGAGCATGACGCCAATTCAGCCGCGTGGGGCGAATGGCGCTTTGGCGCTGGGCGCGGTGCGAAAGAATGGGTTTTCTTTGCTGTGGGAACGGGCATTGGCGCCACGCTTTTTACTGAGGGAAAAATCTACCGAGGAGCTTTCGGCACCGCCCCCGAGTTCGGGCACCTTGTTGTGTCGCCGGGCGGGCGCCTCTGCCCCTGCGGCAAGCGCGGATGCTTAGAGCGCTACGCTTCCGGAACCGCTTTGCCGGACACCTGCGCAGAGCTGCGCGGCGAGTATGACACCACCTTGCCGGAGAATCCCTCCGGCGAGGAGATCACCGCAGCAGCTAGGCAGGGCGATCCGCTGGGGATAGCTGTCATGGAGAACTTCGGTCAGTGGCTCGGGCAAGGGTTGTCCATGGTGGCAGATGTGCTCGACCCAGAGCTCATCGTGATTGGCGGCGGGGTGTCCAAGGACGCGGATTTGTACCTCGATCAGGCGCGGGATGCCATGGCTCGGCAGATCGTCGGAGCCGGTCACAGGCCTTTGGCCCGAGTGGCAACCGCGAAGTTGGGTTCGGCGGCAGGTATGATCGGAGTCGCTGATCTCGCCCGCCAGGAGCACCGAGGTTAACACCGCACATTTTTCTTTCACCGAGCAGCGCCGCCTGCTCGGCACACACAGATAGGACTATAAGCGATGCGAAACAAGTGGTACTGGGCCTTTAAGCACATTTTTTTCGGCCCGGCCCTTCGAGTGTGGAACCGCCCTTGGTCCGAAGGCATGGATCGCATCCCGGAGTCTGGTCCGGCAATCTTGGCATCCTCCCATCAAGCGGTGATGGACTCCTTCTACTTCCCGCTGTTGTGCCCGCGGCAGATCACCTTCTTGGCAAAGAGTGAGTACTTCACCACCCCCGGTTTCGTTGGCCGCCTGCAAAAGTGGTTCTTTAGCTCCGTGGGGCAGGTGCCGATCGATCGCGTCAACAAGGATGCCGGGGACGCGATGCTGGTGAGCGCACAAAAAATTCTGGGCCGCGGGGATCTCTTCGGAATTTACCCGGAGGGGACTCGTTCGCCCGATGGGCGCATCTACAAGGGGCGCACCGGTATGGCCCGCATCGCGCTAACCACCGGTGAGACAGTAATACCGATCGCCATGCTCAACACCCGGAAGGCTAATCCAATCGGTTCGTGGGTTCCGCGTCCGGTGCGCGTCGGCATGCGCGTTGGCGAACCCATCGACCCCCACGCATGGGCCGCTGAGCGCAACCTTGATCCGCAGGATCACGCCACCGTGCGTGCTTTCACGGACTACGTGATGAAGCAGTTGTCTGAGCTGTCCGGTGAGCCGTACGTCGACGTCTATGCCTCCGACGTGAAGGCGTCCCTGCAAGCTGGGCACGGCTACCCGGAAGGGGCCGAGCCCAGTTCGGAGGCGCGGTAGTCAGTGACTTCCTCCCCGTCTCAACGCTTAGCGTGGCCTGATGTAGCAAAAGGGATTTCCATCCTGGGCGTCGTGCTGTTGCACATCACGCTTACGGTTCCAGAATCGAAGGACACGTGGTTGGCCGCTTTCAACGTGTGGCTCGACCCACTGCGCCTGCCCCTGTTCTTTTTGGTGAGCGGGTTCTTCGCGCATAAGGTTTTTCGCTTTAGCTTCGCAGAACTCTTTACTCGCCGCCTGTGGTACTTCCTTGTTCCTTATGTGGTGTGGATGCTGGTTGAACAGCAGACCAAGCGCGTGGAGTACCACTGGGTATTCGGGGATCCCGTTTTCGATTTCAGCCAGATGACGGCCAGCCTGCTCGTGGGCCATTCCATGGCGTGGTTCCTGCATTCACTGATTCTGTTTAATCTTTTTCTGTGGTGCGTACGCAAGCTCCCCGGGTGGGCGGCGCTAGCGCTGAGTTTTAGCCCTATTCTGTTCATCGCATGGCAGGCACAGTTCACCTCGATCGCGAAGGCCATTATGTTCCTTCCTGTCTTTGTCGCCGCTGCTTGTTTCCGGGATGCAATCTCCGCCTTCGCTTCCGCTATCGAGGCTCCCTTCAAAGGCGAGTGGGATTACCGGAGCTTTTGGGCGTATTCCGGCATGGTTGGGGCCTACGCCATCGGGTTCTTTATCCGCCGCACGTGGGATAGCTACGCTGGGGCCGTCGAGGTCACGTGGTTGTTGCCAGGCACGGAGGCGCTGGTGAGAGATGACGTCCATATCCTCGTGCGCATGGTAGAGCAGTTCTTCGAGGTTCCGGTGGGAATTGCGGTGGCGGTGGCCGTGTCCTATATACCGGTCCTATCCACCGGACTGCGGTTCATCGGTTCCCACACGCTGCCCATCTACCTTGGCCACCCCATTGGCCTTACCGTCCTCTATGGCTACCCCATGGCGCTCAACCCGCGCGAGGTAAGCCTGGCAGGCCAGTGGCCGTTGGAAAATACCTGGTTCTGGCTCAGCATGTGCTTTGTTTATTGCGCGATTGCGTCGTTGGTCCTGTGGGCCTTGGGCAAGGTGCCCGTTGCGGGCTGGACGCTGAAGCCGCCGCCGATCGGCGCGAGTAGGAGAACCGAGGAACCGCCCTCGGCAGGCTTGAGCTTGAGCCAGAAACTCACTGCGACAAGGAGCACCACGACAAAGAAATAGTCGTTACCTAGAGCCTGCTGCCACCAGGACCACTCCAGTTCCAGCTGCTCGCCGTGGGGGACAAGCCAGTGGCCGCGGGCTAGCAGCACGAACCACGTGAGGCCTGCGAGGAACCAGCAGCGGCGCGCGGTGAGGTAGACCGCGGCTAGGCACAGCCACGTGAAATGGTGGGACCATGAGACCGGGGAGCACAGCAGCGCCGCCGTGGAGGCCAGTAACACGAGTTCTATCTCTGAGGACGTGTGCTCCATGACCCACCACAAGACTGCGACGATGAGAGCGCAGCCAATCAACCACAGGCCCGATGCTTCCTCAGGACTAACGCGGCTGAGCAAGCCCCGGAGGGATTGGTTGCTGGAATAGGACAGCGTACCGATTCGGGAGGAGTCCCGGAGGGTGTCAGTCCAGTACGCCGCAGAGCTTGCAGGGGAGGCGAGGTAGCCCACCACACCGCAGGCGATGAAGGCACCTATCGCCGTGGCGAGGGCACGCCAGTCGCGGCGAACGAAAAAGACCGCGAGGAAGACCGCCGGGGTGAGCTTGATCGCCATAGCAATGCCGGTCAGCACACCTCGCCACGGGGAGCGTGGTCTGAGCAGCAGGCAGTCGACAACGACGGCCGCGGTCAGCAGGAGATTCACTTGGCCGAAGCTGAAATTCTCGGTAATCGGTTCGGTGAGTGCGCAGGCGAGCAGCGCCCACGTGGCCCACCAGTCGGGGCGGTCAACGTCGCAGCACCGCGAGATAACGGCGTAGAGACATGCCCAGAGCGCACCGAGCGACGCCGCAGTAAGAAGGAGAGATAGCGGCCACAGCGGCATCCACGACACCAAGGCAAAGAGCGCTGCAGCAAAAGGCGGGTAAGTAAAAGGCAGCGACACTCCGTTGCCGAGAATGTAGCTTTGGGCGTAGAGATTCTCCCCGCGGAGCAGGGCCTGCCCTCCCTCTCGGTAGACATCGAGGTCAACGTGGTAAAACGGCACAATTCCCCCGCTGTTTAGTGACGGCGCAAGATGGATAGTCCACGGCGCCGTTGCCAGCCCCACCAGAAGGAGAGGAAGGAGGGACGAGGAGAGAGCTTTCTTCACGCAGCTGAGTATAGGCCCCCAGTGGCACAGCTCCTCTAGGCAGCAGACTAGGATACGGGGCGTGCGCTACTTCTACGACACCGAGTTTATCGAGGACGGATCGACCATCGAGCTGGTCTCCATCGGCATTGTCGGAGAAGACGGCAGCGAGTATTACGCGGTATCCACCGATTTCGATCCGGGCAAGGCCAATGCGTGGGTGCGCGACAATGTACTGGATAAACTCCCGAGCCCGGCGGATCCGGTCTGGAAATCGCGCGAGACCATCCGCGAAGATCTCCTGAAATTCTTGGGCCGCCACTCCACCCCCATCGAACTGTGGGCCTGGGTCGGGGCTTATGACCACGTGGTGCTCGCCCAGCTGTGGGGAGACATGGCGAGCCTGCCCAAGGGGATGCCACGCTACACCCGGGAGCTGAAGCAGTATTGGGAGTTCGCCGGCCGTCCCAAGCTACCTCCCGTGCCTAACGGTAACCACGACGCGTTGGTCGACGCCCGCCATAACCTGGCCAAGTTTCGCATCTGTGAGCAGCACTTGCCGCTGACTCGGGGCAACCGCGTGAGCTAATCGTGAATTAATACCGTGACCTAAAAGTCCATTAACTAACGCGCGACAGGCCCGAGATGGTTAAATACTGGGTGTGAGTTGGACAGTAGATATTCCCAAAGAAGTGCTCCCTGATCTGCCGCCGCTGCCGGAGGGGATCAATGAGAAGTTCCAGGACGCCATTGCCCGCGAGGCAAAGCAGCAGCCCAGCTGGGATCAGCTGCAGGCAGATAACGTGCGAAAGATCCTGGAATCCGTCCCACCGATCGTCGTGGCCCCCGAGATTGAGGAGCTCAAGCGCAAGCTTGCCGACGTCGCCTTGGGCAACGCCTTCCTCCTCCAGGGAGGCGACTGCGCTGAGACTTTCGAGTCCAACACTGAGCCTCACATCCGCGGCAATATCAAGACCCTGCTGCAGATGGCCGTCGTCTTGACGTACGGCGCTTCCACCCCGGTGGTGAAGCTGGGTCGTATTGCTGGCCAGTACGCCAAGCCGCGTTCTGCCGATCTGGATGCCAACGGCCTGTACAACTACCGCGGTGACATCGTCAATGGAGTGGAGGCCAACGAGGAGTCCCGCCGTCACGATCCCGCCCGCATGATTCGCGCCTACGCGAACTCCTCGGCGGCTATGAATCTGGTCCGCGCGCTGACGCATTCTGGAACCGCGGACCTTTACCGCCTCCACGAGTGGAACCGCGAATTCGTGGCCAACTCCCCGGCGGGTGCTCGCTACCAGGCTTTGGCCGATGAGATTGAAAACGGCCTGGCGTTCATGAATGCCTGTGGCGTGTCCGATGAAACCTTGCGCTCGGCGGAGATCTACTGCTCTCACGAAGCCCTGTTGAAGGATTACGAGCGTTCCATGCTGCGCTTGGGTACGGACTCTAACGGCGAGACCAAGCTTTATGACCTGTCCGCGCACCAGCTGTGGATTGGTGAGCGTACCCGTGGTCTCGACGACTTCCACGTGGCGTTTGCTTCCATCATCGGCAACCCCGTGGGCATCAAGCTTGGCCCCGGCGTGACGCCGGAGCAGGCAGTGGAGTACGCGGAGAAGCTTGACCCGAACCGTGAGCCGGGCCGTCTCACCATGATCGCGCGCATGGGCCACGATAAGGTGCGCTCCGTGCTGCCCCCGATCATCAAGGCAGTGGAGGACTCCGGCCACAAGGTGGTGTGGCAGTCCGATCCGATGCACGGAAACACCTTCACGGCGTCGAACGGTTACAAGACCCGCCACTTCGACAAGATCGTTGACGAGGTTCAGGGCTTCTTCGAGGTACACCGCGAGCTGGGCACCCACCCGGGCGGCGTGCACCTGGAGTTCACCGGCGAGGACGTCACCGAGTGCCTCGGCGGCGCTGAGGACATCACGGACGTGGACCTGCCGGGTCGCTACGAGTCTGCCGTGGACCCGCGCCTGAACACCCAGCAATCGCTGGAGCTGTCCTTCCTCATCGCAGAAATGCTGCGCAACTAGAAGTTGCGCAGGCTAATACGGTCTCCAGAGAATCGGCCAGGTGCCGTATTCTCCGGATCCAAACCACCAGGCGGCCACGGCGACAGCCAAGGTGGCGAGGCCGACGAGGACGAGGAACCCGATGAGCCCGACCGTGCTGCGGTTGCTCAACGGACGTTCCTCCGGCTCCTCTTCGGCCCCGGCCGCATATGGTTCTGGCACGGCGGGGGAGGGCGCCGGGGTGTCTACCGGTGCGGCAGGCAGGGGGAAAGCGTCCTCGCGGGTTTCCGCCCGTGTTTCACGCGTGGGGGAATCGGGCGAGGGGATTGCAGAGGTTGCTTCGAAGACACGCGTATTGTCTGTTCCCGAAAAGTCTGTAGGTACTGCAGCGGTACGTGCGGCGGCCGAGTTTCGCGGGACGGGGACCGTGAACTGTGGCAGTTGCAGCTCCCGGGAAACGTCATCCAAAGCATCGAGGAATTCACCCGCGTCTGCAAAGCGTTCGGCTGGGTTACGTGCGGTGGCGGTGGCCACGAGGGCGTCGAAAAGCATCGGCACCCCCTCAATGCGTGAAGATGGTGCCACCACATCCGCGTGCACGCGCGCGGTGGCGTGCGCAAGCGGGGTATCACCGTGGAAGGGGACTGTGCCCGTCAGCAACTCGAACAGGACGATTCCAGCCGAGTAGACATCGGAAGCCGGCGTGATATCCGCGCCAGTGACTTGCTCGGGGGAGAGGTAGCTTACGGTGCCGACGATCTGGCCGGAGCTATCATGCTCCGCCTTTGCGGAGCGCACCAAGCCGAAGTCACCCACCTTGACCCGGTGGCTATCGGTGATGAGAACGTTATCCGGCTTGATATCGCGGTGCACGAGGCCCGCGTGGTGGACTTCGGTGAGCCCTGCCAAGACCGAGTGCATGACGCCGGCCGCGGCATGCGGCGGCATGGGTCCGCGTTCCGCAAGGAGCTCGCGCAACGTGCCGCCGGTGATGAGCTCCATGATGAGGTAAATCGGCAAACCATCCGCGGAAAAGTCATGCACGGCGACGAGATTGGGGTGGCTCAGCTGTGCCATGGCGCGTGCCTCGCGCTCGAAGCGGGTGACGAAGACGGGGTCGTCGTGATAGCGCTCATCCATCACCTTGGCAGCTACTGCGCGGCCCAAACGCATGTCCACGCAGCGATACACGGTGGACATGCCGCCGCGAGCGATCGGCTGATCAATGCGGTAGCGTCCTTCAAGAATGTCGCCCACGTTCAGCCTTGTCATGGATTCCAGTATGGCTGATCGGCGCCCCAAAGTGTGATCCGGCTACAGTTGTGTCCGTGACTAATTCTGAGATTAACGTTGAGAATTCCCACCCTGAGCTTCCGCAGCTTCTCGCTGAGGAAAAGATGCTGACGCTTAAAGAGGTAGCTGAAAAACTCGATCTGCCCATTCCCCGCGTCTTCGATCTGCTCAATGCGCGCAAGTTCATTGTGTGGCGCAACGCCGAGGGAGAGCGCCTCGTTCCGGAAGCATTCTTCAACGCCAAAGGCGTCATTTCCAAGCATGTGTCCGGCGTCATCACTGTTCTTTCGGACAACGGCTGGGACGACAACGAGATCCTGGCGCACCTCTTTACCGAGGATGAGTCTCTACCGGGCCGCCCCATCGACGCGCTGCACGGCCATCTCGCGCGGGAGGTTATTCGGCGCGCGCAGGCTTCGGCGTTTTAGGCGCTGTCGTCGCACCTGCCGCATTCGGTTCACCCGTGGTGCGGGGAACCCCGTCGAAAATCCATTGCGTGGCCAACCAAGCCACGACCACCATCGCAATCACCCAGAACCAGTTGTAGAGCTGGTGATTGCCGTCGCCGGCGAAGGCCACACCAATAAAGAGAGCTGCACCGGTGGTGAGCTTAATCAGGGGCAGCGGCGGGCGGAAGGTTCCCATGAGCGTGAGTACTGAGGCGTAGTACCACGGCAGCGTCACAGAGTTGAAGACGAACGCCACCTGGTAGGCCGCGGCTGTGGCGGCAATGGCGCGGCGAACGCCCGTGCGCCCCCACCACCACACAAGGACAAGGCCCAGGAGCATCAGAAGCATCGCGGCCGAGCGCAGTACGGTGAGCACGCCGTTATAGGTGGTCTCGGGGGAGAAGACCTGGATGAGCGGCACGAGAATATCGGCCAGCAGGGTGGGGCCGGCCAGGGGGTTGATGACCTTAGAGTTACCGCTGATTTGTGACAGCCAGCCCCAGGAGCTTCCCGACGCCCACGTGATCGCCGCCACCGCCAACGCGACCTCCGCCACGGCGATAACGCCGGATAGCAGGAAGAACCCGATGCGCTTGAGCGGCTTCGTTCCCTTCGGCGCCCAGCGGTGCAGCATGAGCCACACGATGAAGGGCGCGGCGAAGACCGCGGTGGCCTTGAGGGACACTGCTACGCCAACGAGAATGAGGCTGAGGTGGAACTTGTGGTGCACAGCAGCGAGAAGTCCCAGCGATACCAGCCCCACCATGACTGATTCGTTGTGCATGCCGCCGATCAGATGCAAAATCATCACCGGATTCGCCACTCCCAACCAGAGTGCTAGGGCTGGATCACCGCCGATGCTTCGGGCTAGGCGTGGAATTGACCAGGCGATGGCTGCAAAACCAAGGACGGAAATTGCCTTGTAGACAATGATGCCCGCAGCAACGTTATCGCCCACGAGGTGGGTTACCCCGTTGCCCATCCACAGGTGTAGCGGCCCGTAGGGCGTAGTGGTGTTGCGCCAGTCGTGAGAGACCTCAAGCAGGAAGGGGCCGGGGTTAACGGCTGCGCCCTCGACGTAGGGGTCGAAACCATCGCGCACCATCGCGCCTTGCATGAGGTAGGAGTACACGTCCCGGGAAGCCAGCGGTGCGGCGCACAGCAGCGGGGTGGCCCAGCAGATCAACATCCGGCGGATGTCTGCCAGTGCCCCGTCTGGCTGCGGGTTCTTGAGCTGTGGGGCGATGAAGTGGCGGCCCGCCAACACCCATGCGGCGACGAGGCCAAACAGTCCGACCCAGTAGAGGACCATACCGATGTTGCGGCCGTGGCCATAGGCAAGGAAGCTGATGTTGAGCGCCTCAAGAAAACCTCCGCGATTCCGGGTCGCGCCGCCGGAGAAGGAGGCGAGCGCCAGGACGATCGCGGAGACGATGCCCAGTGGCAGGGGATGAGGAATGCGCAGGGGCACGCGCGTGGATGCGGAGCGGGCCATGCTACATCCGGCGGGCCGTGGACTTGTGGGCAAGTTCTTCCAAGACCGCCGTGACCTCGGGGTCAACCTGTGCGTTGTGCAGATGATCGAGGCCGGAACGCGTGAGATCGCTGATGCGCTGCTCGACGACGTCCGGCGCACCGGAATCAGCAATGATCTGCGCCATGCGGGCAATGTCTGCGGGGTCCTCCGTCTGCCCGATGAGGCGGCGAAGCTCAGCGGCGGCTGCGGGATTGGTGGCGTCCGCGCGCTGCAGGGCCAGCGACAACAGAACCGTGCGCTTGCCTTCGCGCAGATCGTCTCCGGCGGGCTTGCCGGTGATAGCAGGGTCACCGAAGACGCCAAGCAAATCATCGCGCAGCTGGAAGGCGACGCCGATGTCCTGGCCGTAACCGCGGAAGGCAGCAACGAGTTTCTCGGGTGCGCCCGCTATAACGGCGCCCAGATGGAGGGGGCGCTCGATGGTGTACGCGGCAGTCTTGAACCGGTTCACCGAGTCCGCCAACGTGGCGTCCTCGGAGCCGGCGGCTTCCAGGGAGATGTCCAGAATCTGGCCGCCGATGACTTCGCGGCGCATCGCCCGCCATGGTGCGCGGGCGCGCGCCAGCGCCTCGGGGCTCAGGCCGGAATCTTGAAGCATGTCTTCCGCCCAGACCAGGGCCATGTCACCGATGAGGATGGCCAGCGATTGCCCGAAGAAATCAGCGTCGCCGCTGAGCCCGAGCTCGCGGTGGCGAGCAGCAACGCCGCGATGGACAGTGGGGTTGCCGCGCCGGGTATCGGAAGCATCCACGATGTCGTCGTGGATAAGTGCACAAGCCTGAATGAACTCCAAGGACGAGGCAGCGCGGAGCATTGCCTGCGGGGACTCAGTGCCGTCGAGCCCGTGCGCACCGACAAAACCTGCCCACGCGTAGAGGGGGCGAATGCGCTTGCCGCCGTCCAGGACGAAGGAATCCAAATAGGAGATCGCGTCGGCCACCGGAGAGCCGATGGCCGCGATGGCGTCGCGCTGACTGTCCAAGAAAAGCTTAAGCTCCTCGCGCACGGCTGCGGGGATGTCGTTCAAGGAAGGTATCTGCGGTGTAGTCACGCCTGCTACTTTACCTGGGTAGCTATGCCGGCTTGCCGCCAGGTTAAGCGGTGTCGGCTGGTGTCAGCGGCACCGTCGATTGCAGGATGGCGAAGGGGCGCGCATCGGCGGGGTAGTAGAGCTGGCGAAGGAAATCACTAAATCCCATCTTGCGGTAGAGGCCGAAGGCGGAGTTTGCCTCGTTGGGAACTTCCGGAGTGGAAAGCAGGATGTAGCGCGCGGGAAGGTTCCACGCCAAGGCTTCGAGCAGTGCGCGCCCTAAGCCGCGACCCTGTTCTTCAGGCAGCACGTGAATCTCCGCCAGCTCGAAATAGTTGTGGAGAATGTCTTCTTGTTCCGGGGTCGGTCCGCCACTGGCGGTGAGCGCTCGGCGAAGCTGTTTGTCCCACCACGTGTCCGGAGAGCCAAAGAATCCGTAGGCAAAGCCTGCAATGCCGTAGTCGGTGGTGGCCGCGACGCAGGAAAACCCTGGGCGTATGAGATCTGCGCGCCACCGCGAGATAGAGACGTCGCGCACTGACTGGCTATAGCCCATTGCCGCGATGTAGATATCCACCAAGCGCGGGACAGCAATGGCGAACTCTTGGGGGCTTAGGCGGCGCAGCGTGTAACTCACATCTCTAATAACAGCAGATTCTTCAGGCATGTGAAAGCGCACAGAGAAACTATCTTCTGCACATCCAACCGCCATGGAGTCAGAGTACGTGTTCGAAAAGAGAAGAAATATCGCCCATCCCTATTGTTTAAATCGAACACATGAACTAAAATTAGAGGTGGATGTACGAAGGTGGTTTTACGGTGAGTCTCATCAGCGAACAGCAGCAGAAAGTCAACAGCACAGTCTTCATTGACAAGCTCAGGAAGCAGCCCAAGGAGGAGAGGTTATGGCACAGGTAATTTCAGCAACGGCAGCGGCTCGGGGCCGGAACAGGGAGGCGATGCAGCGCGTGCGCCGTGACCGCTTCCTCGGTCAAGCGTTGGATCTGTTGGTGGATGCGCACCGTAGCGCTGCGGAGGGGCGGTTCGAGGACGCTCTTGAAATGGCGTACCGCGCCTCGCTTCGTGCTGCGGGCGCGCGTGTGGCGGCGTCTGCGGTGTCGCGCCGTCGGCGCTTGCCTACCTCTGCATGGGAGCAGGTAGCTCTTATCGGTCCGGCGGATGCTCAATGGGCCGCAGAATTCACAGACTATTCCCGCGTGCGCTCGCGCGTGGCCTCCGGAATGGATCCGGTGCCCGCTGCGGATACGGTCTACCAGTACTTGGCGCTTGCCACACGTTACGTGGACGCGACCGAATCTGAGCTGGGCTTCGGTGGGCTGGCCGCCTAGTGAGGGCGTGATTGCTCCGGTAGCAGGGGTGCAGGGATGCCCAAAAACTATGGACTGTCTTTGTGGGAACTATCTCGCTATCCTTGACGTTATAGAGGTAGTAAACATAGTTCCCAGTTCCACTACCTAAACCCAAATCATTACGGAGGACGCTGTGGCCCTTTCTGAGCACGAACAGCAAGCGCTGCGTGAAATTGAACAATCGTTGCTGGCCAACGATCCTGATTTTGGCGCGTCTGTGTCCGGTGAAACTTCTTTCGGCGGCAACTCGGGTGCCATCACCCTCCGTGGGGTGGCCTTAATCGTTGTCGGTCTGTGCATGATGGTGGGCGGAATCGCGTTGGCCCAGCAGTCCCTGTGGTTCGTTATCCTCTCCGTACTTGGCTTTTTGGTCATGTTTGGATCCGGTGTGTGGATGCTGCGCGGAAATTCGGAAGATTCTCTGGTTGCCGCCGGCGCACCAGCATCCGCTAAGCGGCGCAACAAGCAGTCCAAGAAGGCTGGCAGTGACGTTGGAAACCGCCTTGAAGATAACTTCCGCCGCCGTTTCGAAGGAAACTAAGCGCTAGAAACCCACCAGCAGCCCTTCGCTCTATTGTGAGTCGGAGGGCTGTGGCACGATGACATTGGCCATGGCGTACAGGGTTTGCGTTATGCCCGGGAGCTGCTCGGGCGAGCGGTCTGCCAATTCTGATGCGCGAACGATGGCGGCGTTGAGCAGCGAGATATCCGCTTTGGAAACACCATGGCAAAACTCGTTAACGATTGAGGCAAAGCCACCATGTGACTGCTGCACCGCCTCATCCGCAAAAGCCTGGGGGAAGTGCTGCGCGGCGGTCATGAGGGGGCCGTGCGTGCCATGGAGGAAAAGTTCGAGAGTGGCGTCCACGTAAGCATGGATGCGCTCCGTCGGCTCTGGAGGGGCCACCTGCATGGCAGCTTCGAGCTGTTCATTCCACGTTTGTGTGGCCTGGATAAGCAGCTGCACCAACAAATCGTGTTGGGATGAGACGTAGCGATAAACGCTGGGGCGGGCAAGGCCTACTTCCGCAGCGACTTCCGCCAAGGTAGGGACTGCCCCGTGGTTGTTGACGATCAACCTTTCGGCAGCCTCGAGCACCGCGCGGTGCTGGACGGCGCGGTGCTCGGCTACTGTCGTTTCAGTGATCTTCGGCATGCGCTAAGTCTACGTTAAGCTGCGCATTCTTTTTCCATTCTGGTGCCTACTTGGCGGACGGGGTCAAGCGGCCATCGACCATTTCATAGACCTTGTCGCAGTGACCAAGAACGTCGTAGTCGTGGGTGACCATGACACCCGCGACGTTGAAATCGTGGCATTCTTTGGCTAGCAGCGCCACGATCTCTTGGGACCGTGCGCGATCGAGGGCAGCAGTGGGTTCGTCGACGAGCAGCACCTGTGGATCGCCCACAAGTGCGCGCGCGATACCGACGCGCTGGCGCTCACCGCCGGAAAGACTGCCGGGCCGGTGCTTCGCGCGATGCGCCATGCCGACCTTCTCCAGCAGTTGGGCGCTGGAGTAGCGCCCAGTCTTGCCGATGACCTTGCTGGCCAATTCGATCTGCTCCTCCGCCGTCAGTGCAGACGGGAGATTGCCAGAGGACTGGAAGACGAAGCCGATGTGGTTGCGGCGGATCTGCGCCAGTTCGGAGTCGCCCAGCGGCACGATGTCCTCGCCCGCGACGAGGACTTGGCCGGAATCGGGCGTAGTCAAGGCGCCTGCGACCGCGAGCAGTGTGGACTTTCCGGAGCCGGAGGGGCCAACCACGGCTACGAACTCGCCTGCCTCGACGGTGAGATCGACGGAATTCAGTGCCTTAACGTGTGAATCGCCGTCGCTGTAGCTGACGGTGACGTCTTTCAGTTCCAAAGCGTGGCTCATCGGTTTTCTCCTAGGGCTGCGAGGGGGTTGGTTCGGGTAACGCGGACGACGGCAATGAAGGCGCCGAGCAGTCCGGCGACGAAGAGAATGAGACCGCCATTGATGACAGCGCTGAATTCGGTGGCGTAGGGCATAGCCGTTTTCTCTAGGAGGCTGCCCAGGCCAACGGCGATGAGTGCGCCGGCGAGGATTGATACGAGGAGGATGACCACCGCTTGGCCGAGGCTATCGCGCAGCAGGAAGCTCTTGGTGGCGCCCATTGCGCGAAGGGTGGCGATATTGCCGGCGCGCTGGATGGTCCACACGAGGAAGAAGGCGCCGGTAACGAGCGCGGCAATGACATAGAGGAACCAGGTGATCATGGAAAGGGTCATCATTTCGGCGGTGTAGCCGGGGGAGGAATCAAAGCTCTCCTTGAGAGTTCGAACGTCGAGGCCGGAGCGCTCGGTGAGAGCATCGGTATCGGGCTTATCCGCTGTGCGAGCGACGATGACGGATGCTTCCTCGTAGGCTTCGGGGTTGACGGCTTCGCCGTGGCGCCCGCCGGCGTGAACCTCCTGCCAGATATCTAGCGGCAGGTAGGCCACGTCGACGTGGCCGAAGGTTCGCTGGTTGTCGGTGAAGCCGATGACGTCGAGGGGGATGTCCAAGCGGTCGAGGGTGATGGTGTCGCCCACCTCGATCCCCTCGTCCTGCAGGGTGGAGGACAGGATGATGTCGTGTTTCGTGTTGCTTGGCTTGCCGTCTGCCCGGGCGGTGTCGATTGGGGGCAAGCCTGCCGGTGCGATGAAGGAGTCAGGTTCTACTCCGAAGAGTGTGAGGTCCACCGCCGTGCCGTCCTGGTTGTGGGCGTTAGCAATGGTCAGGCCCAAGGGGGTGGCTTGGTTCACGCCCTCTAGTTGAGAGAAGGACTCGGCATCGGAGGCATCGACAACCGAGCGGGTGAATGCAGAGTCTTTCTGCGTGCCATCGGCGAAAGCGATGACGTCGCTCTCCATCGCCTTGAGGCCGGAAACGCCGTCGTTGACCAAGCCTGCGGTGAGGCCGGAGATGATAACGACGAGCATGGACATGAGTGCGAGGACGACGCCCATGAGGAGGAATCGGGTACGCGCGAAGAGCATCTCGCGCCAAGCTAGATACATGAAGGAACTTCCTAGTGTGTGGGGTGAAGTGAGTTGGCGTGTCACCCTGCGTGCCGCAAGATGACAACATGATGTTTCTATCATGGCGACGCAAAGTTTCTAAAAACTTGTGCGGGCATTTTGCGCGGGGAGGGGAGACTTTTTGTGCGATTTCCCGATTTCCCCCACTTTGCCCCACCTGTGTTACGCGCCGGTCGGGGAATGTCGGCCCGAGGACTCTTTGGAGCGTGGTGGGAAGGTGAAAACGTCAGGAATATGGGGGTGGTGGGGAAAATTGCATGCTAAGAGGTTAAAGTTGCGTGAGTGAATACGTGGAAATGGGCCTGTTTGAGGGGGTGTGTCAAGGGGGGTCTGGGAAAACTTCCCACTGGAAAAATCGCCTTTGACCTGCAATGTTATTGCGACACGCAGATTGTTGTGGTGATAAAAGTGTGGGAGGTGGGGGAAAGTGGGGTAGAGTGGGGCGTAGCGGAGGAGAGTTGCTCTCTTGTCGCGAGAGGAATCCGGAGTTTTCGAGTGACAGGAAGGTGGACCCGGGGATGTTTCTCGGCACCTACACTCCCAAGCTCGATGACAAAGGACGGCTCACGCTTCCGGCAAAGTTTCGCGAAGAACTGGCTGGCGGCCTCATGGTCACCAAAGGTCAGGATCATTCGCTCGCGGTATACCCGCGGGAGGAGTTCGCGGCGCGAGCTAGGAAAGCGGCGGCCGTGTCACGCACCAACCCAGAAGCGCGTGCGTTCATCCGTAACTTGGCAGCGAGTGCGGACGAGCAACGCCCCGATGGGCACGGGCGTATCACGCTGTCCGCAGGGCACCGTGAGTACGCAAACCTGACGAAGGAATGTGTAGTTGTGGGCTCGGTTGACTTCCTCGAAATCTGGGACGCAGCCGCGTGGGCTGAATACCAGGCGCAAACTGAAGACGCTTACTCGGCGGCAGACGCCGATGACGTACTTGCCGGGCTGCTGTAGAGCTTCCTGGCACACAGAGAGTGCGTGTATGGACTCTGCCCGGGGAGGATGAGCTGGTGTACTTCCCCGACATCAGAACCCTTCCTCGGACAGGGCCCTATACGCACTCGATTTTTTATCGAACAGATCTGATAGCGGCCTCAGGCGCCTGAATGGAAAGGGGGACAGCAACTGTGGACCACAACGGCACCATTACCTATGACGTGAATGACAACCACGGCCATGTCCCCGTTATGCGTGCGCGTATGGCTCAGCTGCTTGCTCCGGCCGTCGAAGCAGCGGGGGAGCACGCCGTCATCGTGGACGGCACCTTGGGGGCTGGTGGCCACAGCGAATACTTCCTCAACAGCTTTCCTAACGCGCGAATTATCGGTGTGGACCGTGACTCCGCCTCGTTGAGCAGTGCTTCTCGACGTCTCACCCCCTTCGCCGACCGCTTCGTCGGCGTCAACGCTCGCTTCGATGAGGTCGGTCGTGCCATTGCGCAGGGTGACCATGAGATTTTTTCTATCGCGCGAGAACACGGCATTGCAGGGGCATTGTTTGATCTGGGTGTGTCCTCCATGCAGCTTGACCAGGTGGAGCGTGGGTTTGCGTACAAGACCGACGCCCCGCTGGATATGCGCATGGACCCGCGCCAGGGAATGACTGCCGCCGACGTACTCAACACCTATAGCCACGGTGACCTCGCCCGCATCCTCAAAACCTATGGCGATGAGCGCTTTGCCGGCAAGATTGCTTCGGTAGTAATAAAGGAAAGGCAAAAGGAACCTTTTACTACCTCAGCCCGCTTGGTTGAGCTGTTGTACGCCACGATTCCCGCAGCGACGCGTCGCACCGGTGGCCACCCCGCGAAGCGCACCTTCCAGGCGCTGCGCGTTGAGGTCAACCGCGAGCTTGAGGCGGTCGAACAGGTCATTCCCGTGATTACGGATGCCCTGTCCGTCGGCAGCCGCGCGGTGTTCATGAGCTACCAGTCGCTCGAAGATCGCATCGTCAAGCATGCCTTCACCAAGCTCAGCACCTCGACGACTCCGCCGGGGCTTCCCATGGACCTTCCGGGCACGGCAGCGCACTATTCCATCGTGACGCGTGGCGCGGAGAAGGCGAGCGAGGAGGAGATTGCAGAGAACCCCCGGGCAGCGTCCGTCCGGGTACGCGCACTCGAGCGCCTCGAGGGCAGTCCGTCTTTTCATGAACCGGGAGGCAGGCCATGACGCTGAGAGACCGAACCGCACAGGCAACGTACCACCGCGACCACGAGAGGACCCACACCATGGGAGCTAGCCGCGATTTCACCACCGGATCTGATTTCTCCGGTCAGGGAACCGCGCTGCTGGAGCGGGGGCGCCGCACCACCCCGTTGCCCAGTCGCACGCCGCATCGCAGTACTGTGCCCGCCCGCCGGGTCGGAACGGGTCTGCGAGGAAACCGCCTCGGTTCGAAGCAGGTAGTGAGCAATCGTGGGCGCCGCGTCGTACAGCCCACGCGGGTTACTGGCCTTTTCGCTCGCCTTTCTTTCATCGCCATTGGCCTGCTCATCACTGGTGTGGCTGCGGCGATGTGGCTCTCTGGCCTGTCGACGTCCCAGACCTTTAAGATTCAGGAGCTTACTGCCCACGAATCCACGCTCGATAACCAGCTGGAGACTCTGAACCGAGACTTGGAGAACGTGCGTTCGGCGTCGGACGTCGCCCGCCGCGCCCACGAGGCCAAGATGGGCGTCCCGGTTCAGCCTGGCGTAGTGGAAGTCGACGCAGACGGAAATGTGGAACAGAAGCGCGAAGCCACCCCGGATATGGAATCTGTCATCGACGTAAACGGCGAACCGGTCCGCCCGGGTCAGGCCTCGAGTGACCCACACGCGACGGCGAACGTATCCGATAACCTGAACGCCCGTCCGACGCTGAGCGAGAGGAACCGCGAGCGCGAAGGCGCCGAGTCGGGTGCGTCTCGTTCGGACAGCCACCCAGACAGCGGTGAATCCACCAATGACGGACAGCCGGCCGAAGGGAACGTAGAACTGCCGGACATCCCGGCCCAGGCTCCCTACGCCGCCCGCGGGTAGATTCCATCCCCGCTCCGCGCGTGCCTGCGTGGGCGGGCGGCGATAATAGGGCACAATTCGGGATGAACCACTGATTATTGACCCATCTTCGCTGCAGACAGAAAGGTGACGTGTGACCCCACCACACTCCGGTGGCCCGCGCCCGAGGCGCGCTTCCGCCGCCCGTGCCGCCCAACCGCGCGGTACCTCTCACCAACCACGGCAGCGTTACGACGCCGACCGCGTCGTTCCCGCGACCCGTTCACGGAATCCGCGCACCGGCAAGCCCTTCATGAGCCAGCAGAAGACGATGCGCCGTCGTGTACACGTCATCGCGGCTTTGCTGCTCGTGGTGATGCTGGCGTGGATGGGGCGCCTCGCGTGGGTCCAGATAGTGTGGGGACCTGACTTGGCGGCGAAGGCCGCTGCGCAGAGAACCCGCGTCTATGTCGATACGGCCGGGCGCGGCGAGATCCTCGCGCGCGACGGCCAGCGGTTGGCCTACACGATGCGCGCCCGATCCTTGACCGTGTCACCTACGCGCCTGCGAGATGAGCTCCGTGAACAGGAAGAGCAAAAGGCCGCCGGCGAGGCTCACTTTGAGTCGTTGGCACCCGATGCCAAAGAGGCTTTCCTCGACGACAAGGTGACAGAGCGGCTCACTGACATGTCGGAGGGCATCCCGAACAAACTGAAGGAAGCCGGCATCGATGCCGGGGACGTGGATTCGGAGCAAATCATGGACAAGCTCCGTGCCGATACTCAATATGAGGTCCTCGTGCGCAACGTCGATCCGGATGTCGCGGTGGCCATCTCCGAGGACTACCACGGTCTCGCCGCTGATGAGCAGCAGATCCGCCAGTACCCCAATGGTGCTATCGCAGAGAACGTCATCGGCAAGGTATCCATGGACGGCCAAGGCCAGTTCGGCTTTGAGGCCTCCGGCGATACCACACTGACGGGTATTGACGGCAGCTCCACCGAAGACGTTTCAGCCAGCGGTCAGGTCATTCCCGGTACCCTTCGCGATCAGGTGCCCACCACCGACGGCAAGAACGTCACGTTGACGCTCGATCTGGATCTGCAGACCTACGTTCAGCAGAAGCTGGAAAAGGCCAAGGCTAATTCGAAGGCAAAGAGCGCCGAGGCAGTCGTTCTGGATGCCGCCACGGGTCAGGTTCTGGCTATGGCGAATACCGGCACCATCGACCCGAACAAGGACATCGAAAAGCAGCTGGAGAAGGATAAGACCTTCGACAACCTCGCCGTATCCCACCCCTTTGAGCCGGGTTCGGTGGCAAAGATCATCACCGCCGCGGCAACCATTGAGGAGGGCCTCACCAACCCCGATGAGGTCCTCCAGGTTCCCGGCTCCATCGACATGGCTGGGGTGACTGTGAACGATGCCTGGCAGCACGGCGTCGAGCCTTATACTACGACGGGCATTTTTGGTAAGTCGTCGAATGTGGGAACGCTGATGTTGGCCGACCGCCTCGGCCAAGACAAATACGCTGACTACCTCAAGAAGTTCGGTCTCGGTCAGACCTCCGGAATTGAGCTGCCTAACGAGTCACCTGGCCTGGTGCCCGATCGTTCGCAGTGGTCCGGCGGTACCTTCGCTAACCTGCCCATCGGCCAGGGCCAGTCATGGACTGCCCTGCAACTGGCTTCTATTTACCAGACCCTCGCCAATGACGGTGAGCGCATTGAGCCGCGCATCATTGATTCGATCACCGCGCCTGACGGGACTAAGGAAGAACTAGAGAAGCCCGAGACCACCCGCGTGGTCAGTCCCGAAACCGCGCGCACTGTCGTGGACATGTTCCGTGCGGTCTTCCAGGAGGATCCGCAGGGCCTGAACAACGGTACAGCCGGCAACGCGCAGATCGAGGGCTATCAGCTCTCCGGCAAGACTGGTACCGCGCAAAAGGTCGACGAGGAGACGGGAGCATACTCGAACTCCAAGTACTGGATCACGTTCGCGGGCATCGCGCCTGCCGACGATCCCCGCTTTGTCGTCGCAGTCATGCTGGACGAGCCCGAATCCGGTGTCAACGACGATGGCTCCGGCGGCCAGTCTGCAGCGCCTGTGTTCAGTGATATCGCATCCTGGCTGCTTGATCGTGACAATATTCCGCCTTCCCCACCAGCACCGCACCTGACCTTGCGTGCCGAATAGATAGCTCCGGCCGCGAATAACCTACAGAGATAGAGAAGAGGACGCACCGTGACCAGCAGCATCAGCCTTGATCGTTTAGCAGAAATTTCTTCGGGCACCGTGATCGGGGATGCCTCGACCACCGTGGGCTCCTGCGGACTAAACTCTGCAACCCTGCCACCTGGTGGACTCTTCGCTGCGCTTCCGGGAACGCGCGTTCATGGCGCACGCTATGCCGCAGACACCGCAGCAGCCGCGATTCTGACCGACCCGGAAGGCCAACGCATCCTTGCCGAAGCGGGAGAAACACGCCCACTTCTCGTGGTCGAGGATATCCGCGCCATCCTCGGACACGTTTCCGCGGAGATCTATGGGCACCCCACTGAAAAGCTCACCATTCTTGGCGTGACGGGTACGTCCGGTAAAACTACGACGAGTTACCTGCTGGAAGCGGGGCTTTTGCACGCGGGCTTGTCGGTGGGCCTGATCGGCACCACGGGCACTCGCATTAACCGGGAGCCGGTGCCTACCTCGCTGACGACTCCAGAGGCCCCCACATTGCAAGAGCTCTTCGCCCGCATGGTGGACGAAGGGGTAACGCACGTGGTCATGGAGGTGTCCTCTCACGCGCTTTCCCTGGGCCGCGTCCAGGGAACGCGCTTTGCCGTTGGCGGATTCACTAACTTGAGCCAGGACCACCTCGACTTCCACCCTACGATGGAGGATTACTTCGAGGCGAAGGCCATGCTTTTCGACGGTCCCCAGGCCGCCTACCGCTCCGTTGTTTGTGTCGACGACGAGTGGGGGCGACGCATGGCGCAGCGCGCCGCGGCGCGTCCGGTCATGACAGTGTCCACGAGCGCGGAGGCCACCGAGGCGGACATCACCGCCCGCCAACTCAGCACTGAGGCCACCGGCGCACAGCAGGTGGAGCTGACGGTGTCCACCGGAGAGCACGCTGGTTCCTATGAATTCCGGCTGCCCATGCCGGGCACTTTCAACATCGCCAATGCGGCCTTGGCCACCGGCATGGCCGCAGCCAGTGGCATCGAGCCGCGCGTCTTCTTGGAAGGCGTAGAAAAGGTGGCGGTTCCGGGCCGCATGGAGCGCATCGACCGCGGCCAGCAGTTTGTCGCCGTGGTCGATTATGCGCACAAGCCAGCTGCGGTCGCCGCGGTCCTCGATACCCTGCGTGCGCAGCTGGAAGGCAGCAGCGGCCGGATCGGCATTGTCGTCGGCGCGGGAGGTGACCGCGATTCTTCCAAGCGCCCGCTCATGGGGGCGGCTGCTGCGAAGGGCGCCGATATGGTCGTGATCACCGATGACAACCCCCGCACCGAGGACCCAGCAGCTATCCGCGCGGCAGTGCTCGCGGGAGCGCGCGAAGCGAACCCGGAGGCCGATATCCGGGAGGTCGGCTCCCGTGCCAAAGCCATCGACGAGGTCGTGGCGTGGGCACAGCCGGGCGATGCCGTCATCGTCGTCGGCAAGGGCCACGAAGTAGGACAGCTGATTGGTGATACCGTCCACCACTTCGACGACCGCGAAGAGATGGCGCGTGCACTTGATGCCGCGATGACAGCGACTACCCTGAGTACCGAAGAATCCAAGGAGCAAGCATGATTGCGTTAAGCCTCGCTGAGATAGCTCAGATCACGGGCGGCCGCCTGGATAGCGTCGACGAGCCAGAGACCCCAGTGACCGGCTTTGTTGAGTTCGATTCTCGCAAGGTCACTCCGGGTGGACTCTTCGTGGCACTGCCCGGAGCCCGCGTCGATGGCCACGATTACGCCCACACCGCGGTGGAGAAGGGAGCCGTCGCCGTCTTGGCTGCCCGGCCGGTGGGTGTACCCGCCATCGTCGTGGAGCCGCGCGGACGCGTAGAAGGTGACGGAGCCAACGCCGATATCTATGCCAACGATGTCGATGGCTCCGCCGCCGCCGTCGTCGAGGCGTTGTCCGCGCTGGCCCGCGCAGTAACGCAGCGGCTGGCGACAGAGCAGGATTTGACCATCGTGGGAGTGACGGGATCGGCGGGCAAGACCTCGACCAAGGACCTCATCGCCACCATCTTCCGCGAGGTGGGGGAGACCGTCGCCCCGCCCGGCTCCTTCAACAATGAAATTGGGCTTCCGTATACGGCTCTGCGCTGTGATGAGCACACGCGCTACCTCGTGGCGGAGATGTCGGCCCGCGGTATCGGGCACATCCGCCACCTCACCGAAATCACCGCTCCGCGCGTCGGCGTGGTCCTTAACGTCGGCTCCGCGCACCTCGGCGAGTTTGGCTCGCGCGAGAATATCGCGCAGGCCAAGGGAGAGCTGGTGGAGGCTCTGCCGAGCGCGGAAGCGGGCGGTGTGGCCGTCCTCAACGCCGACGATCCTTTCGTCGCCGCAATGGCGACGCGCACGGGGGCCAAAGTGGTGTACTACTCCACGGATAACCGCCGCGGCGGCGCACCGGCGGCACAGTACTATGCCACCAACATCGAGCTCGATGACGTGGCCCGCCCCTCCTTTGTCCTCCACAGCCCCAACGCTGAGCCAGTTGCAGTGAAGCTGCAGGTATTTGGTTCCCACCAGGTGTCTAATGCACTGGCCGCGGCAGCCGCAGCCATCGAGCTGGGGGTATCGGCAGCCACGGTAGCGGCTGCGCTGTCTGGGCACCGCCTAGCCTCCGAGCACCGCATGGACGTGCGCACGCGCCGCGATGGCGTCACCATCATTGATGATTCCTACAACGCCAACCCGGATTCGATGCGCGCGGCGATTGCCGCCTTGGCCTATACCGCAGCAGCACGCCCCGATGCCCGCTCCATCGCGGTGCTTGGTGAGATGGGAGAGCTCGGCAGCGATGCCGAACAATCGCACCGCCAGCTCGGGGAGATATTGGCCAAATACCACGTGGAGCACCTCGTCGCGGTGGGGGAGAACCCCAACTGTCGGGCAATGACTGAGGCGGCTGCGCAGCAAGGTATAAATACAATGGTGTGCGCCGATGCCGCGGCTGCCGCTCGGGCGGTCGACGGCATTCTGCGCGCGGCCCCGGCAGGGGTCGATGATTGGGCTAGCCGTAGCGTTAAGGACGTGGTCTTGATTAAGGCCTCCAATGCCCAGCGCCTCTGGTTGGTCGCGGAGCAGCTGAACCACAGCTAGCCGCTAGAAAGGACTTCAAGCTCGTGACTCAGATCATCATCGCTGGTGCGGTTAGCTTCCTCGTGGCGATCTTTACCACCCCGGTTCTCATCCGATACTTTTCCGACTCCGGTCGCGGTCAAGAGATCCGCGAGGACGGACCCAAGTCCCACCTGCGGAAGCGGGGTACGCCGACGATGGGCGGCCTGGCTATTCTGGCCGGTATCTTGGTGGCTTATCTCGTGGTTGGTTTTTATGGAATGCTGACGGGCCACGGGGGGTTTACTGCTTCGGGTCTGCTCGTCCTCGGACTGACGCTGGGCTTGGGCGCGGTGGGATTTGCGGATGACTTCATCAAACTCTTCCGGAAGCGCAACCTAGGTCTCAACAAGACCGCGAAGCTGGTCAGCCAGCTGGTACTGGCCCTCCTCTTTGGCTTTCTTGTGCTGCGTTTCCCCAATGATGCGGGCCTGACTCCTGGCTCCACCAAGCTGTCGTTCATCCGCGATTTGAAAACTTTCGACTTTGCGGTTGGCGGCGTTGTGATCGGAACCATCGTGTTCTTGATCTTCATGTACTTCCTCATTGCGGCGTGGTCGAACGCGGTCAACCTCACCGACGGCCTCGACGGTCTTGCCGCAGGAGTGACGGCGATTGTCATGGGCTCCTACTCGTTGATGACTTTCTGGCAGTTCCGCTATTCCTGCGCCACCAACTTTGCGGCCGGCTGCTACCAGGTGCGCGATCCCCTCGATCTCGCCGTGCTCGCGGCGGCGGGCCTCGGTGCCTGCCTCGGCTTTTTATGGTGGAATGCCGCGCCCGCCAAGATCTTCATGGGAGACACCGGCTCCTTGGCGCTCGGCGGATTGGTTGCCGGCATTTCGGTCACCAGCCGTACCGAGCTTCTCATGGTGATTATCGGCGCCCTGTTCGTTATCGAGACGGTGTCCGTTGTCATTCAGATCGTGGTCTTCCATTCCACCGGCAAGCGCTTCTTCCGCATGGCCCCGATCCATCACCACTTTGAAAACGGCGGTTGGGCGGAGACTGCTGTGGTTGTCCGTTTCTGGTTGCTGGCCGCGATGGCGGCGATGGCCGGCGTGGCCATCTTCTACGGTGAATGGCTGACCTCCACAGGCATAGGTGTCGGCGCATGACGCGCCCCAACTTCCTCTCTGGCCGGGTCCTCATCGCCGGTGCCGGCGTTTCCGGCCGCGGCTGTGCTGCGGTCCTGGACCACCTAGGCGTGGACGTCACGGTGGCTGATGGAAACCCGGAATCCCGCGCTCGCCTCGCCGCCGAGCTCGACGTTGCCACCGTGGATACAGCAGCAGTAGATCTGTCGGATTACTCCCTCGTCGTGACCTCGCCGGGGTGGCGCCCGGATTCGCCGTTGCTCGCCGCCGCAGCGTCCCGCGGCCTTGAGGTCATCGGTGACGTGGAGCTGGCCTACCGCCTTGACCAGGCAGAGGCCTTTGGGGCCTCCCGCCGCTGGCTCGCGATCACAGGTACCAACGGCAAGACCACAACGACGGGGATGCTCGCTGCCATCATGGCCGCTGACGAGCAGCGATCCGGGCAGCGCGCGCAGGCCGTAGGAAATATCGGGGTCTCGTCTTTTGATGCCCTGGCCGCCGAGCCCCGCGTGGATATCCTCGTCGCGGAACTGTCCTCGTTCCAGCTGCACTGGGCCTCCCAGCTGCGCCCGGATGTGGGAGCGCTGCTCAACCTCGCCGATGACCACCTCGATTGGCACGGCTCCTTCGAGGCCTACGCGGCGGATAAGGCGAAGATCTTGCGCGGCACGCACGCCGTTTATGGAAAGGACGACGAGCACGTTCGAGCGCTTGCCGCCTCTCTATCCAGCGCCACCGCCTTTACCCACGCCGAGCCCGCCCCGGGCGAAGTCGGCGTGAGCGCCGGCAGCCTCGTGGTCAATGAGGTCGCCGGACTGCACGCGGCAGTGGTGGAGGATGTCACCACCATCCAGCCCGCAGGTCTTGCTGGGGTGCTGGATGCCGCTGCTGCCGCGGCGGTTGCCGCGCTTGCCGGCGCTCAGCCTGAGTCCATCGCGGAGGGCCTCGACGCCTACGTGGTGGCCGGGCACCGCGGTGAGGTTGTCCACCGTCATGGTGGCGTGACCTACATCGACAATTCCAAGGCGACGAATCCGCACGCCGCGGAGGTGGCCATGCGTGGTCTTGACTCCGTGGTGTGGGTCGCCGGTGGTCAGCTCAAAGGCGCAGATGTCTCGGACCTCCTGCGTACCCACGCTGCGCGGCTGAAGGCGGCGGTTCTGGTGGGCGTCGACAAGCACGTGCTGGCCCAGGCCCTCGTCAAGGCGGCACCCCACGTGCCTCTCGTCATCGTGGACAGTCATGACCCGCAGATCGCTATGGACCAGGCCGTGAGCGCCGCCGTGCAACACGCCGAAGCCGGCGATACCGTACTTTTGGCGCCCGCTGCGGCATCGTTGGACATGTACACCGGAATGAGCCAACGCGGCGACATGTTTGCCGCCGCTGCCCGCCGCCTCGCCCGCTAGCTAGGAGCACCCAGAAGCCGTGACTGCCACCAGCACCCAGAAGCCACACCGCACGCTGGGCCACCGCCTGCGTGATCTTCGCGAGCGCCTGCGCGCCTACCCGGGGCTTGACTACCTGATGCTGCGCATCGCGATCTTCTCGCTCATCGGCATCGGCGTACTCATGGCCTTCTCTTCGTCGATGGCGACGTCCCTGTCGGAGACCGATAGCCCGTGGTCGGCCGCTTTGCGCCAGTGCGTGTTGGTCGCCGCCGGCCTCATCGTGTTCTGGATAGGCCTCCGCATATCGCCGCGCACGTTGCGGGCGCTCGTACCGTGGTTCTTGGGGCTATCCATCCTGCTGCTTATCCTCGTGCTTGTGCCCGGTATCGGTACCGGCCGCGCGGAGGTCGGTTCACAGTCGTGGATCATGTTGCCGGGCGGTGTGGCCTTCCAGCCCTCTGAGTTCGCTCGCGTCGCCGTGGGTATGTATGGCGCCTCAGCGCTGGCGGATAAAACACATCGTTCGATGCGCTTGACGGATCCGTTCATGATGTATTCCATCATCGCCGGCATCATGTTCGTGCTCATCGTGGCCCAAGGTGACTTGGGCATGGGCGTATCCTTCGCTCTCATCGTGGTCTTCACCCTCGTATTCGCCGGCGTGAACTGGCGTGTGCCCGTCGTCGTCGGCGTCTTTGGCGCCATCGGCATGATCACTGTTTTCCTGGCGGGTGGATTCCGTTCGCACCGTTTCCACACTTACTTTGATGCGCTGCGCGGCAACATTGAGGACACACAAGGTACCGGTTTCCAGGCTTATCAGGGCTTTCTTTCGCTTGCCGACGGCGGCTTCTGGGGCGTTGGCCTCGGCCAATCACGCGCCAAGTGGTTCTACCTCCCAGAAGCCAAGAACGACTTCGTCTTCGCCATTATCGGTGAGGAGCTAGGCCTCTGGGGCGGTGCGCTCGTCATCGTGCTTTTCGCCGTGCTGGGCTACTTTGGGTTGCGTACCGCAACCCGCGCGCAGGACCAGTTCCAGTCCTTGCTGGCCGCCACGCTGTCGGTGGGTGTTGTCGTGCAGGCCTTCATCAACATCGGCTACGTCATCGGTGTGCTGCCGGTGACGGGTATTCAGCTCCCGATGATTTCTGCGGGTGGTACGGCTGCGGTCATCACCATCGGCTCGATGGGCCTGCTGTGCAATGTGGCACGCCACGAGCCGCTGCAGGTGTCCGCGATGCAGAACTTTGGACGTCCGCTCTTTGACCGTATCTTCTTCATCCCAGAGCCGACCCCGCCCAACGAGCGGCGCGGCGGGGCGCACCGTGCCCCGCGCGAGCGCGCAGATGCTCGGCGTTCCCAGCGCCCATACCGCGAGCGCTCCCAACGCCACGTGGAACGCAGCCGTGAGGAACGTTTCGGGCGTGCGGTGACGGGGCGCTCTCAGCGGTCGCAGGCGCCGCGCGTGGAGGGGCGGCGGGAGTATCGGCGCGGCGAGCGCCGGTAGCGCAGTGCGGCGCTGGTAGCGTGTAGTGCATGAATGACACGCCGATTTCCGTCGTCATAGCAGGTGGCGGCACCGCCGGACACATTGAGCCCGCGCTTGCGGTGGGGGAGGAGCTACGCCAACGCCACGGGGCGCGGGTGACCGCCTTGGGGACGCCGCGGGGTCTGGAAAGCGACATCGTGCCGGCGCGCGGTGTCGATCTCCGCATGATCACTCCGGTCCCTGTTCCGCGAAAGATCAACGTTGACGCGGTGAAGCTGCCTTGGCGGATTCTCAAGTCCGTTCGGGAAACTCGCGCGGTGCTTAAGGACGTCGGGGCCAACGCTGTGTTTGGCACCGGTGGTTACGTTGCGGCGCCGGCTTACCTGGCGGCGAAGTCCTTGGGCATTCCGTTCTTCGTTCTCGAGACGAATGCTTTGGCCGGTATAGCTAATAAGCTGGGCGTGCGTCTTGGCGGCACGGGAATCAATGCCCAAGAGGGATCTGGCATGCCTGGCGAGGTCCTAGGAATTCCGGTACGCCCGGGCTTGGGCGAGGACCCGGATGGTGCGAAGGCCGCTGCTGCGCGCCAGAACTGGAACCTGGATGAAGGCCGCCCGACCATCGTGGTTACCGGCGGTTCGCAGGGAGCGGTGAGCATTAACACCGCCGTCGCCGGAGCGCTCGAGGACCTGTGCCGAGACTTCCAGGTGCTGCATGCCTACGGCAAAAAGAACACGGTGCCGACTGAGCACGAGCACTACACGGCCGTGCCCTATATCGATGACATGGCCGGCGCGCTTGCCGTTGCTGATGTGATGGTCTGCCGCTCCGGCGCGATGACCGTGGCTGAGGTGTCTGCGGCCGGCCTGCCCGCTATCTATGTGCCACTGCCGCACGGCAACGGCGAGCAAGCGTTGAACTCCCGGGCTCTGGTGGAAGCGGGAGCCGCGGTCCAGATACCGGACGCGGAGCTTACTCCGGGGCGCCTTGTCGCCGAAGTTCGCGCTATCCTTGACCATCCCGACGCCCTTTCGGCCATGCGTGCCGCTGCTGACGCCAGCACCGCCGGCGATGCCGCCGCGGTGATCGCTGACCGAATCGCGCACCGCGTCGCCGCCGATACCCGCGGCTAGGCGCACAGTACAGGTTTATTAAAGAAGGAAATTTTCACCATGACTGATACCCCCGCCACCACGGACCTGTCCCGCGTCCACTTCGTCGGCATCGGCGGTTCCGGAATGTCCGGCCTCGCGCGCATCCTGGTTAGCCGTGGCGCGGTCGTCACCGGCTCGGACGTTAAGAAGTCGACGGCCGTTGACGTCCTCCGCGCGATGGGTGCGCACGTCGCCGTCGGCCACGCGGCTGAGAACCTCGATCTGGCCGGGGACAAGCCTACGGTGGTCGTCACCTCCTTCGCCGCCATCCCACAGGACAACCCGGAGCTGGTGGCGGCACGGGAAGCCGGGATTCCGGTGATCCGTCGCTCGGACCTGCTGGCTGAGCTCATGGAAGGCCACCGTCAGGTGCTGCTCGCCGGCACGCACGGAAAGACCTCGACGACCTCTATGGCGGTCACCGCGCTCCAGCAGGCGGGGATGGATCCTTCCTTCGCCATCGGCGGGCAACTCAACCGAGCTGGGACCAACGCGCACGGCGGCACTGGCGACGCCTTCGTGGCAGAAGCCGACGAATCCGATGCCTCCCTCCTGCGCTACAGCCCCTTCGTGGCAGTCATCACCAACATCGAGCCTGATCACCTCGACTATTTCGGCACGGCAGAGAGCTACTATCGGGTCTTTGATGATTTCGCCGACCGCGTGGTTGAGGGCGGCTACCTCGTCGTGTGCCTCGAGGATGAGCATGCGGCCGCCACGGGTGAGCGGGCGGCTCAGCGCGGGATTCAGGTGCTGGGCTACGGCACGCGCAGCGAGGTAGCCGCGGATTCTTCCGTGCCGCTGGCAGCGGAGATCCTAGAAGAAACCGTCTCCGCCGCCGGCGCGCACGTCCGCGTTCGCCTGACCTTGCCGGGTCAGGCGCCACAGGAGCTGTCCTATGACCTGCATGTCCCAGGCCATCACATGGTGCTCAACTCGGCGGCGGCCCTGCTGGCCGGTGCGCTGGCTGGCGGAGACCCGGCGGAACTGGCTGCAGGCTTGACCGACTTTACGGGTGTGCGCCGCCGCTTCGAGTACCGCGGCAGCGCCCAGGGGATCCGCGTCTTCGATGACTATGCCCACCATCCCACGGAGGTGTCTGCGGTGCTCACCGCAGCGCGCGCGAAGGCGGACGCCGAGGGCGAGGGTGCGCGCGTGATCGCTTGCTTCCAGCCGCACCTGTACTCCCGGACCATGGAGTTTGACGCCGAGTTTGCTCAGGCCTTGGCGCTTGCCGACGCCGCCGTCGTCCTCGACATCTACGGCGCCCGCGAGAAGCCGGTAGAAGGAATTACCTCCCGCATTATCACCGACAAGATGCCCGAAGACATGCCGGTCATTTTCGAGCCTGATTTCTCTGAGGCTGCCGGCGACGTCATTTCCCTGGCGCAGCCCGGAGATATCGTCCTCACCATCGGCGCGGGAACGATTACCTACGTGGCGGGTGAAATTTTGTCGGCGCTAGAGAATGCGAGCGGCGCGGAGGAACCGAAGGAACCGAATGTCTAAAAAGACTGGGGCGCTCGCGCTAGGTGCGGTGCTTCTCGTAGTGGCGGTTGCTGCCGCGGCGGTGTGGCTTTTTCCCATCCTGAAGGTGACATCCTTCGAGGTCGTGGGAAATGATCACGTCGCGGCAGAAGAGGTCGAGCAGGCCAGTGGCGTCGTGAAGGGCTCTAATTTGGTGCGGCTGGATGCGCGCGAAGCTGCGCACGGTGTGGCCTCCCTGCCGTGGGTAGAAAGCGCGACGGTGTCGCGGGCCTTCCCGTCAACCGTCCAAATCGAACTTGTCGAGCACGAGGCGGTAGCTTACGTGCGGGAGGGCGATAGGACGATTTTGGTGGACAACAACGGCAAGGAATTCGCGGAGGACGAAGCACCACCCGAGGCCGTGGAGCTGACGGGGCACACCGACTCCGGTTCGCCTGAGATGCAGGGGGCTGTCGACGCCGTCGCTGCGCTCCCCGCGCCGATTCGGGAGAAGGTCTCGACCCTCGAGATCAAGGACCGGTATTCGCTGACCTTCCGAACGGAGGATGACAAAACCATCTTTTGGGGTGCGTCGGAGGACAACGCGAACAAGGCCATTGCTTTCGAAGATGTGCTCAAGCTCGAGGGCGAATCCTGGAACATTTCTAACCCGTCGCTGGTGACTCGCCGCTAAGCGCGTCGCGAGTGGGGCGGGTGGGACGCCTGTTAAGAAAACCGCATGTCAGCAACCCTAAAGTAGAGGTTGAGGGTACCGACACGCGGCAAAATGTGCGCCGAAATTACCCCGTTGTCGTTAAAGATGGATGTAACCGCCTCTCAGAAAAAAGGGGCGCCTCCTCGTTTACATTAAAACCTTATTCGAAAGGCAAGAGACCCTCGTATGATCTCATCTAGCAACAACCTCGCGGACATCAAGGTCGTCGGCGTCGGCGGCGGCGGTGTCAACGCTGTCAACCGCATGATCGAAGAAGGGCTCAAGGGAGTCCAGTTCGTGGCGATCAACACCGATTCCCAGGCGCTGATTTTCTCCGATGCGGATACCAAGCTCGACATCGGTCGCGAGGCCACCCGCGGCCTCGGCGCGGGTGCCAACCCGGAGGTAGGTAAGACCTCCGCGGAGGACCACAAGACCGAAATCGAAGACGCCCTCCAGGGCTCCGACATGGTCTTTGTGACGGCTGGCGAGGGCGGCGGAACCGGTACCGGCGCCGCTCCGGTGGTCGCCTCCATCGCGAAGAAGATGGGCGCTTTGACCGTCGGTGTCGTTACCCGCCCGTTCAAGTTCGAGGGCGCGCGCCGCACCCGTCAGGCCATGGCCGGCATTGAGGAGTTGCGCGAGGTCTGCGATACCCTCATCGTTATCCCGAATGATCGCCTCATGCAGCTGGGCGGCGAGGAGCTGTCCATCGTCGAAGCCTTCCGCGCCGCCGACGAAGTTCTGCACAACGGTGTGCAGGGTATTACCAACCTCATCACCATCCCGGGCATGATCAACGTCGACTTTGCGGACGTTCGCTCCGTCATGTCCGACGCCGGCTCCGCCCTCATGGGCATCGGCTTCGCCCGCGGCGATAACCGCGCGCTCAACGCCGCCGAGCAGGCCATTAACTCCCCGCTGCTGGAGTCGACCATGGAGGGTGCCAAGGGCGTTCTGCTGTCTATCGCCGGTGGCTCCGACTTGGGCCTTCACGAAGTCAACGCCGCTGCCTCCATGGTGGAGGAGCGCGCCGACGAGGACGCCAACATCATCTTCGGCACCATCATCGATGACAACCTCGGTGACGAAGTCCGCGTCACCATCATTGCGACCGGCTTCGATGCCCAGGCCAACATGACCTCCCAGCCGGCACAGCCTGGCCAGACGCAGCAGCATGGTGCGGAGGCTACCCCGGCTGCACGCCCGGGTTCCCTCTTCGAGAACCGCGCTGAGGCACAGCCTGAGAGCCCCGCCGCGCCCCGCACCGAGGCCCCGCGCGAGGAGTACACCCGCGCCGAACCGCAGCGCGCTGACTCCCAGCGCATTGAGCGTGAAGAGTACGCCCCGCGTCACTCCTACGAGCGCGAGCAGCCGGCAGAGCCGGCCCCGTCGAGCGGACTATTTACCACCTCGGATCGCTTCCGCGGTGAGGACTACCGCCGCGGCGGCGATGATGAGTACCGTCTCTCGCGCCCCACGGAGCGTCGTGGCCGTGACTTCGACGATGACGGCGATGACGATCTCGACGTGCCATCCTTCATGCGCTAGTTCCAGCCAGCTACTCTGGAGTGCATGCCAGTAAACGAGGAAGCACACGCAGCACGACGCCCCGTCCGCATGGTTTTTACAAGCCGTGCCGGCGGGGCGTCGTCGTCGCCTTATGACTCTTTTAACCTCGGCGATCACGTTGGCGATGACCCCGCCGCAGTGGCCGCCAATCGCGAGCGGCTCCGCCGAGCCACGGGCTTAGAGGACATCGTGTGGATGGAACAGCTCCACACCAACACCGTGACGGTGGTGGGGGCCGAGCGCCGCGGCGTCGAGGAGCCCGTGCCGGCCACCGATGCCGTGGTAACCAACGAAAAGCGCTTGGGCCTAGGCGTTCTCGTGGCGGACTGCACGCCGGTGCTGCTTGTCGACGTCTCCGCGGGCGTCATCGGCGCCGCCCACGCCGGGCGCCTTGGCGCGCGCAACGGAATCGTCCGCAATACCGTCGATACCATGGTTGAGTTAGGGGCCCGCCCCGCCTCGATTCAGGTGCTCATGGGGCCGGCCGCTTCTGGGCGGAACTATGAGGTGCCGGAGGCGATGGCGGATGACGTCGAGAAGCATCTGCCCGGCTCCAAGACCCGCACGTCGTCGGGTACCTGGGGCGTCGACGTGCGCGCTGGGCTGATTCGTCAATTGATGGAGATGGGGGTTACGGCTATCGAATCGGACCCGCGCTGCACGATTGAGGACACAGATTTCTTTTCTTATCGCCGCGAGGGCGTCACCGGACGCCAAGCCGGCGTGATTTGGTTGGAGGATTAATGACGAACAACGATACTGTGCGCCGTGAAGAGCTGAGGGCTGGCCTGGAGAGCACCCGCGCTGCTATTCACCGTTTCGCTGAGGCCGCTGGCCGCCCCGCCCCGCAGCTGCTGCCGGTGACGAAGTTTCACCCGGCCGAAGACATCGCGCTGCTAGCGGAGTTGGGGATCACAGATGTGGCGGAAAATCGCGAGCAGGAAGCGCGTGCCAAGGCGGAGGCCCTGTCCGAGATGCGTTTCCACATGATTGGCCAGGTTCAGACCAAGAAGGCGAACCACGTGGCCCGATGGGCGCATAGTGTTCACTCGCTCGATTCAGAAAAACTTGCCAGAGCACTCGACCGCGGCGTGGCTCTTGCCCAGGAACGCGGCCAGCGCGAGGACACGCTTCCGGTCTATATCCAGGTATCCGCCGACGGTGATACCGCGCGTGGCGGCTGCCCGCTAGAGGGTGTATCTGCTCTGGTGGATCTGGTCGAAGATCTGGAGAACCTGCAGCTGTGTGGCTTCATGGTGGTTCCACCGCTGGAGAGCGATCCGGCGGAGGTTTTCACCCAGGTGAGGGCATTGACGGATGAGGTGGCGGCCAAGCTTGGGCGAGACCTGAAAATGTCCGCCGGCATGAGCGCCGATATGGAGGCAGCGATTGCATCTGGAACGGATATCGTGCGTGTCGGAACCGGAATCATGGGAGCCCGCCCGCTAGGTTAATTGTCATTGTAAAACTGCATTACAAGACCGCAAATGAACAGAACACACTAGGTCAGAGGGAGACCCAGAATGTCACTGATTGATAGGACTAAAGAGTTCTTCGGGCTGGGCCCGATGGACATGGACGCCGACGATGCCTACTACGCCGACGAGCGCAGCTACAACGCACCGGCCTACGCACCTTCCTACGAAAAGCAGGAAGAGGAGTTTGTCCCGACCATCGTGGCTCTCTCCCTCGTCTCCTTTGATGATGCAGCAAAGGTTGGTGGCCCCTTCCGTGACGGTGACGCAGTGGTCTTCGAACTCACCGACGCCGACCGCGGCTCCGCCAAGCGCTTCGTGGACTTTGCCGCAGGCCTCTGCTTCGCGTTGGAAGGCCGCATGAAGAACCTGACCAAGGGCATGGACACCAGCCGCAAGGTTTTTGCCATTGTGCCGAAGGGTGCTGATATCTCCACCGTGGAGCTGGAGCGAGCAGCACACCTGCGCTAGAGACGTCAGGCTTTAACCGCTTCATCGTTATTCTCCTCCGTGTTGGCTTAAGGGAGGCGGAAGGCGATGGGGCGGTTTCGTCGTTTTCATCGTGGGGCCTTATCGGAGAGTCATTCTCGGCGGCGGTATGGCTGCCGCGGTGCTGTCTCTGTACGCCGAGGGCGAACCTTAGGGCAGGGGAGTACCGCTGGCGGGGGTGATTCCGATAGGCTCAGGCATTGTGAGTGCTTTAGGTTCAATTCTCCTCGTCGCCGTGAGTCTTTACTCGTGGGTTTTGTTGGCGCGCATCGTCATTGAAATGATCCAGTCTTTTTCGCGCCAATTCAACCCGCCCCGCTGGTTCATGATGGTTGCTGAGGTGCTTTTCGTGGTCACCGATCCGCCGGTCAAAGCGCTGCGAAAGGTGATTCCGCCGCTGCAATTGGGCGGCATCGCGCTCGATGTTTCCATCATTGTTTTGTTCCTGCTTTTGTCCGTTCTTTCGCAACTTATTGCGTGGCTATTTTTCGGTACCAACGGACTTGCGGTGTAACTAACGGGTGTATTAAACCCTCCTGTTAACGTTGAGACTCGTGCCAGCGTTAGATAATGTGTTGATTCGGATACAATGAGTTACCACAATCCGTATTATTAACCGCATATGTACCCGGCCTCTGGACCCTCTAGAGGTTTGACCGATTCGTAAGGGGAAGAGAAGTCAATGCCACTGTCACCAGCTGATGTACACAACGTCGCTTTCAGCAAGCCGCCAATTGGCAAGCGTGGCTACAACGAGGACGAGGTCGATCAGTTCCTCGATCTCGTTGAGGATGCTCTTGCTCAGCTGCAGGATGAGAACGATGATCTCCACGCCCAGGTTGAGGAGCTGAAGTCTCAGGCTCCGGCCGGCGCTGCCGGCGGTGCCGCTGCCGCTAAGGTCGACGAGGCCGCTGTGCGCAAGGACGTCGAATCCAAGCTTCGCGCTGAGTACGAGGCAAAGCTGGCTGACTCCAAGAACGAGATTGCCAAGGCCAAGGAAGAAACCAAGCGCGCCCAGGAACAGGCGAAGGCCGCTCAGGCGCAGGACAATTCCGCAGAGCTCAAGGCTGCTCGCGAGGAAGCTGCTGCTGCCAAGCGTGAGCTCGAGGCCTCCAAGAAGGAACTGGAGAGCACCAAGAAGGAGCTGGAGTCCGCAAAGAAGAACTCCGCAACCTCCACCACCGCATCTTCCGCTGCCGCCGTAGCAGGTGCAGGTGCTGCACAGTCCACTGCACAGGGCCTCGCTACCCCGGACACTCATATGCAGGCAGCCCGCGTTCTGGGCCTGGCGCAGGAGATGGCAGACCGCCTTACCAACGAGGCCAAGGCCGATTCCGAGTCCATGCTGGCGGAGGCCCGCACGGCCGCAGAGAAGCAGCTTGCCGACGCTGACTCTCACTCCAAGGCCCAGCTTGCTGACGCCCAGAAGCGCTACGACGCGCAGCTGCAGGAAGCCGATACCCGCTCCAAGAAGCTGGTGGCTGACGCCGAAAACAAGGCAAAGCAGACTGAGGCCGACGCTACGTCCCGCGCGGAGGCACAGATTCGCCAGGCTGAGGAGAAGGCAGCTGCCCTGCAGGCAGATGCTGAGAAGAAGCACACCGAGGTCATGAACACGGTCAAGCAGCAGCAGACCGCTCTGGAGGCCCGCATCTCCGAGCTGCGCACCTTCGAGCGCGAGTACCGTACCCGCCTCAAGACGCTGCTGCAGTCCCAGCTTGAGGAGTTGGAGTCCCGCGGCACCGCTGCCCCCAACGGTGAGGCCGGAAAGTCCAACGATTAATCTCTGAATGAGCGGCGTCCCTGCGGGGGCGCCGTTATTCTTTTCTGTAGGTATACGTCCGTAGGTATACATTCTTTGTAAGCACAGAGCTCTTCGTCATTGGTGGGAAAGGAGAACGCACATGCTCATCGGCGCATTGCTTCTGGCCTTTGTTGCTTTCTTGGCGTTCGTGAACTACATCCTCACCGCTGCTGAGTGGTCCTTGTACGTGCTCTTCGCTTCCGCCGGGGTGGGCATTGTTCTGTTCATCGCAGACACCGTGATTAAACTCCGCCGCAAGCACGACGAGTAGCTCGGTCTCGCCGAAAATCTGTAATGCGCGCAGCTAAGGCACGACGAGTAGCCCTCGGCCCAGTGGTAATTCTGGGTGGAGGGCTACTTTTGTGAAGCCGCTAGTCGTCTCGTTCCGCGGGGTTTGTGAATATCCCGGGTGGCGCTTGCAGCGGCGTGGGCGGCGGAGGAGGGCCGTTCGTTCTTTTCGCTTTACCCCTGATCCGAGCCATGCGGCCGCGACCCGGCGGCGCATTCGGATCGTCCTGGTTCACCCCATTGTGATACGGGCAGAGCATCACCAAGTTTTCCTGGTTGGTGTACCCGCCGTTCTTCCACGCGATGAGGTGATGAACTTGACATTCATCGGCCGGCTTCAGGCAGTCATCCCAAGCACAGACTGGGAACTCGGCCATGGCCATGATGCGTTGCTTGATGCTGGCGGAGCGCTCCTCGTAGTAGAGGTTGACCGGCCCGTGATAGGGATGGAAAAGAGTCGCGAGCGCGCCGTCTTTATCGATCTCACCGGCGATGACCTTGTTGAGGTACTCCGCGCCGGTCATCGTGGCGCCATTGGTCATCTGGAGGGTGATTTCTTCGCCGTCACCGTCGAGAATTTTCGTCATTGCATCCAGCGGCACAAGGATATTGGTCTGCAAGCCGCGGCGCGGAGCAGCGCCTGTGAAGAAGGCCTCGCGGATGGACTCGAGGGGGCGTGCTGGGTCGACGGCGTCGTTAAGCTCTGCAATCAGTTGCGAGGGGCCCGTGATCGCCATCGTCCACGGTGCATTGCGGCGGCGGTAGACAGTCACGCCCTCCTTCGGCGTGGGGAGAACCGCGTGCTCCTTGAGCTTCTTTTTCGCCAGTGCCTCCATGGCGAGGGTGTCAGCGCTCGTTCGGCAGAGCTCTAGGCGTAGTTTCCAGCCCAACGCTTGTGTTTTGGCTTTGCGGGCATAGCGGTCGATGACCTCCAAGGTAGGCAAAGAATGCTTGCGTTGGCGCGCTGCCTTCACGGCGTCGCGTTGCATCCGCGTCATGGCGGTCTTGCCAAAGAAGCTCGTATGCAGCCGCACCAACTCCGCGGCGGTTTTGTCTGGGGAACCGGCGGCGATGAGGTCTGCTTCAGACATGCCTTCGCACTCGGCGACGACATCGATGCCGGCCCCGAGTGCGTTAAGGAAATTCTGCAGTGCGCTCATGACAGTGGAGCTTAAAACACCTTATGACCTGCTCGCATTAGAAAAAATGTTCCTGTGGAAAACCTTATCCCGGGTGCCTCTTTTATGTACTGGCGTTTCTATTTTGGGGCTTTCGGGAACCTGCGCCTGTGAAAACTTGACCGCCTCGCTATACTTTTAGACGTATGCAGTGAGCCGGCTATCACCGGGGAGCATTCCGGAAGAACGTGCTTCGCGCTTAGCAGAGCATTATTAGAACCGGGCGGGTAGGGACCGTCATCTCCTTCACATCAACGAAGCGGGGCGCCTCGGCGCCCAAGCGGGGTGGTACCGCGAGCCGTAAGGCGCGTCCCCGCCACAGCGAACGAGTGAAGGAATTTTTAGATGAGTAGCAACCCCGCGAACGTCGGCAATGTTTATCCCAAAGTTGATATGACTGCTGGGTCTTCCCGTTTCCCCGATATGGAGCAGGAAGTCCAGAAGTACTGGAAGGCCGACGACACCTTTAAAGCCAGCCTCGAGCAAACCGAGGGCTGCCCCGAGTACGTCTTTTATGATGGCCCTCCCTTTGCCAACGGTCTGCCGCACTACGGCCACCTGCTGACCGGTTACGTCAAGGACATCGTCCCGCGCTACCGCACTATGGCCGGCAACCACGTTCCGCGCGTCTTCGGCTGGGACACCCACGGCCTGCCAGCGGAGCTGGAGGCAGAAAAGCAGCTCGGCATCACCGACAAGGCCCAGATCGAGGAGATGGGCCTGGAGAAGTTCAACGAGTACTGCGCCAAGTCCGTCCTCGAGTACACCGATGAGTGGGAAGAGTACGTCAACCGCCAGGCTCGCTGGGTGGACTTTGAAAACGGTTACAAGACCATGGACTTGAACTACATGGAGTCCGTGATGTGGGCGTTTAAGGAGCTCTATGACAAGGGCCTGATCTACCAGGGCTTCAGGGTTCTGCCGTACTCCTGGGCTGAGCACACCTCGCTGTCGAACCAGGAGACGCGCCTGGATGATTCTTACAAGATGCGCCAGGATCCGACCCTGACGGTGACCTTCCCGGTAGCGGGCGCTGTGGAGGGAAGCGCGGCGGAGAAGACGTTGGCGGATAACGCCGAGCTTGCCGACGCCTCCTTCCTCGCCTGGACCACCACCCCGTGGACCCTGCCGTCCAACCTGGCTTTGGCGGTCCACCCGGAGGTCGACTACGTCCTGTTCAAGGCCACCGAGGGCGACTTTGCTGGCCGCACCTTCATCATGGCCGAAGCGCTCACCGGCACCCTGGCCAAGGAGCTGGGTGAGGCGGAAGTTCTCAAAACGTTCAAGGGCGCTGAGCTCGAGGGCTTTAAGTACCAGCCCATCTTCGATTTCTTCCCGGATGTCGAGAATGCCTACCAGCTGCTGCTCGCAGATTACGTCACCACTGAGGACGGTACCGGTGTGGTCCACCAGGCTCCGGCCTTCGGTGAGGACGATATGCTCACCTGCCAGAAGTACGGTGTGGGCCTGGTCATTCCGGTGGATGAGGATGGCAAGTTCACCTCGCAGGTGCCACCTTACGAGGGCCAGCTGGTCTTCGACGCTAACAAGGGCATCATCAAGGACCTGAAGGAAGCTGGCCGCGTGGTGCGCCACGTGACCATCGAGCACTCCTACCCGCACTCCTGGCGCTCCGGCGAACCGCTCATCTACATGGCGCTGCCTGCATGGTTCGTCAAGGTGACCGAGTTCCGCGACCGCATGGTGGAGCTCAACCACAACGAGATCGAGTGGCTGCCGGAGCACATCCGTGACGGCCAGTTCGGCAAGTGGCTGGAGGGCGCTCGCGATTGGAACATCTCTCGTACCCGCTACTGGGGCGCTCCGATCCCGGCGTGGATCTCCGATGACCCGGAGTACCCGCGCGTGGATGTCTACGGCTCCCTGGATGAGCTGGAGCGTGACTTTGGCGTGCGCCCGACCAGCCTGCACCGCCCGCACATCGATGAACTGACTCGCCCGAACCCGGATGATCCGACGGGCAAGTCCACGATGCGCCGCGTGCCGGACGTGTTGGACTGCTGGTTTGAGTCCGGCTCGATGCCGTTTGCGCAGAAGCATTACCCGTTTGAGAACAAGGAGTGGTTTGAGACCCACTCGCCGTCTGATTTCATCGTGGAGTACTCCGGTCAGACCCGCGGCTGGTTCTACGTCATGCATGCGCTGTCCACCGCGCTCTTTGACCGCCCGGCCTACAAGAAGGTTGTGGCCCACGGCATCGTTCTGGGCAATGACGGCCTGAAGATGTCCAAGTCCAAGGGCAATTACCCGAACGTTAACGAGGTCTTTGACCGCGATGGTTCGGATGCCATGCGCTGGTTCCTCATGTCCTCGCCGATCTTGCGCGGTGGCAACCTCATCGTCACCGAACAGGGCATCCGTGAGGGCGTGCGCCAGGCTATCCTGCCGATCTGGAATGCCTACACCTTCCTGCAGCTTTACGCTTCCCAGGACGCGAAGTTCGATGTCAGCTCCACTAACGTGCTGGACCGCTACATCTTGGCCAAGACGCATGACTTGGTAAAGAACACGAATGATGCGTTGGCGAATACCGATATTGCTACGGCAACCGAGGAGGTTCGCCTCTTCGCGGATGCCTTGACTAACTGGTACGTGCGCCGCTCCCGCGACCGTTTCTGGGAGGGCGAGGAGACCCACGCAGAGGCTTTCAACACCCTCTACACGGTGCTGGAGACCGTCTCCCGCGTGGTGGCTCCGCTGCTACCGCACGTGGCTGAGGTCATCTACCGCGGCCTGACCGGTGAGCGTTCCGTGCACTTGGCTTCCTACCCGAAGGCTGAGGACTACCCGGCTGACGCGAACCTGGTGGCCGCTATGGATGCCACCCGCGCGGTGGCTTCGGCGGCGTCGTCTGTGCGCAAGTCCAATAAGCTGCGTAACCGCCTGCCGCTGCCGAAGCTGACGGTGGCGATGCCGGATTCGGCTCGCTTGGCCGACTTCAAGGACATCATCCGCGATGAGGTCAACGTCAAGGACGTTGAGCTGACCGATGATGTCGATGAGGTCGGCACCTTCGAAGTAGTCTGCAACGCCAAGGTGGCGGGCCCTCGCTTGGGCAAGGACGTACAGCGCGCCATCAAGAACCTGAAGGCGGGCAACTACGAGCGCGACGGCGAGGAGGTTATCGTCGACGGCGATATCCGCCTGACCCCGGACGAGTACACGGAACGTCTCAAGGCGGCGAACCCGGAGTCCACGGCGCGCGTGGACGGCGTGGATGGCCTAGTGGTGTTGGATACCAACGTCACCGAAGAGCTGGAGGCTGAGGGCTGGGCCGCGGATGTCATCCGCGGCCTGCAGGATGCCCGCAAGGCCGAGGACTTCGTGGTCACCGACCGCATCACCGTGGCCCTGTCTGTCCCCGCGGAGAAGGAAGAGTGGGCCAACCGCCACCGCGAGCACATCGCGGCAGAGGTACTCGCCGTCGACTTCACCGTGACGACCCAGCCTCTCGAGGCTGGTGCCGACAAGAACGTCCACGACGTTCTCAAGGGCGTGACCGCCACGGTGGCTAAGGCCTAAGACGGCAACAGCGACGTTAACGGTCGCAGAAAAAGCTCCGCCTCCCGGATCCGGGAGGCG
>NZ_KV819542.1:62432-143447 GCF_001815175.1 Corynebacterium sp. HMSC034H07 | reverse complement strand
CGCCTCCCGGATCCGGGAGGCGGAGCTTTTAGCGTCTGTGCACAGGTAGCGCAGTGCGGCCCAGGGGAGGGCGCCCGACTGGTGGGGCCGGTGCTAGCGGCGAGTGCCGGGCAGGTGCGCGCGCCAAGCAAGGATGACATTGATGAGGCAGACCAGAGCCAAGAAGCTACCGATGCTGAACAACGCGGTGAAACCAAGGTAAGGTGCGAGGGCGCTGAAAGCCATCGGGATGAAGAAACCGGTGTAGGAAATGGAGTAGTACACGGCGGTCAGGCCGGCGAGCTCACGCTCGCCCGCGATGCGTTGGACCTCCGACAAGCCGGCGACGAGTGCCAGGCCGTATCCTGCGCCCATGGTCGCGGCGGCGGCGATGCCGAGCGGCAGGGAGAGCGAGTGGGCGGCGAAGGCTCCGAGGATGGCGCCGACTGTGATGACGAACATGGCCAGCGCCGAGGCGCGCGCAGACTTATGGGTATCCACCAGTCGGCCCAACATCTGGACAGCGACACCGCACCCCAGGGTGATAACGGTCATCAGGCCGGAGAAAGCGATGGGGGCATCGCCTGCCGAGTCGGACAACAGCTGTGGCAGGAGCGCATAGGCCGCTCCCGCGCAACCGAATACCCACGGGGCCACAGGGACGACGACGCGTAGGAAACGCTTGTGAGCAACGGCGGGAATGTGCAGCATCTCCAGCATGTCGCGCACCCGAAGCTCCAAGATGGTGGTCTTGACGTCGCCCCGGGTGGGCTGGCGGGTCTCCGGAGTATGCAGGATCCACACGGCGGTCAGCAACGTAAGCAGCATGTGGAGGATATAAGCCGTGTGCGTCGGCCACGGACCCCACTGGGCGAGCACCGAAGCGATGCCCGCGCCGACGAGGAAGCCGGCAGTCAAACACAAGGAAGCCTTGCGGGCGCCCGCCGCCGGGTCACCGCCAGCCCTCGTGATGAGCTCCGTAATCCACGTTGAGCCCACGGCCATGACCAAGCCCAAAGCCATGCCGCATAGGACACGCCCCAGCGCGATGATGAGTGGCTCGTTGGGCGCGATGGACAGCAAGAAAGACCCCGCCAAAGACAGTGGCGCTGCGGGGAGTAACAGGGGGCGGCGGCCAAGCAGATCGGACAGTGGGCCGCCGATCAGAAGGGCGGGGATGATGCCCACGACGTAGGCGGCCAAGAGCCCGTTGACTGTCACCTGGGAAAAGTTGGAGGTCTCGCGGTACATCACCAGCAGCGGGGTGAACTCGTTTCCGCCCCACGCCACGGCGATCATGGAACCGGCGACGGGGAACCACGCGCGCGGCGACAGCGGCGTTCCGTCCGAGTGGATAGACGAACGCGAGGAGGTGGGGCTTTCGGCAGCGTCGGTGTCCAGAATGGCGTCGTGCTCGGTGGTGGGCGCCTCGACAGCAGGGTTCGAATGCGCAGAGACAGTCACAGTTGCTTCCTTGAGGAGTTGAGGTGGGAGTGGAGTTCGGTGAGGTAGGAGTCGATGTCGCCGGAGCGGAGGGCGTCGGCAAGCAAGGCGTGTTGAGCCACGAAGGCGCGTGCCTTCTCGACGCTGCGGCCAATGGCGGTGGCAGTGAAGCGTTGTTGACGCTCGCGCAGCGTGTGGCCAAGGTGCGCCAAGAGGCGGTTGCCGCCGTTGTCCATGATGGTCTGGTGGAACTTTGCGTCCAGTTGGGTGTAGGTACGCAGATCAGAGTTGTCGAGGGCGGCTTTCTGTTCCTCGATCGTGGCATCGAGGACATCAGCGATAAGGCCACGCTCTTCGGCGGGGAGATCGCATATATGGCGGGCAGAATTCTCGTCCACGAGGAGGCGGGCTTCGTAAACCTCACGGATCTCGCGGGGGCTGATGGGGACGACCAACGCGCCGCGTTTGGGGTAGAGCTTCAAAAATCCTTCTACCTCCAACCGGAGGAACGCCTCACGCACCGGGGTGCGGCTCATTCCTAGCTCGGAGGCAAGGGCGGCTTCGGAGAGCATGTCCGAGTCATCGACCTCGTCATCGATGATGCGGCGCTTGAGGTGCTCATAGGCCCTTTCTGCGGCCGGTACCTTGTCTTTTTTCATGCATACATGATGCATGCATGTGGGTCTTAGTGTCTAGTACCACACGCCAATCGTGGGGCATAGATCACTCATGCCGCGTGTGAGAGCTAGTTCTCTTTGCCTGCCGAGGGCTTCCTTGTGGATGCGAATATATGTTTTAGACTTGTAGCTATGCAGCGCTGGGTTCTTCACATCGACATGGATGCGTTCTTTGCCTCGGTGGAACAGCTCACCCGACCCACCCTGCGTGGCCGGCCGGTGTTGGTGGGAGGGACATCCGGCCGCGGGGTCGTCGCGGGTGCGTCCTACGAAGCGCGCGCTTATGGTGCGCATTCCGCCATGCCCATGTTCCGCGCGCAGCAGCTGGTGGGTTATCGAGCCGTGGTGGTGCAACCGCGCCGGGCGGTCTATTCGGCAGCCTCGCGCCGGGTGTTTGGGATTATTGCGCAGCACGCCGGGGTAATCGAACAACTATCTATCGATGAGGCCTTTATGGAGCCTGAGGCACTCGTCGGTGCCTCACCAGCCGAGGTCCGCGAGTGGGCAGAGAACCTCCGCCGCGTGATTCGAACGGAGACGGGCCTTCCCAGCTCTATTGGAGCGGGTGCGGGAAAGCAGAGCGCGAAGATCGCCTCCGGGGAAGCTAAACCGGATGGCACCTTCGTGGTCCCGCAGGAGCGCTTCGACGAGCTCATTCACCCGCTGCCGGTGGGCAAGCTCTGGGGAGCGGGCCCAGTTACGCAGCAGAAATTGGCCGCCATCGGAGTGGAGACCATCGGCCAGTTGGCGGCGATGAGCCGCAAGGAAGTCGAGATTTCACTCGGCGGCGTGGTGGGGGTGCAGCTGTGGGAGCTTGCCCAGGGAATTGATGAGCGCCCCGTCGCCCCGCGCGCGATTGCCAAACAGATCTCCACCGAATTCACCTACCCAACGGATCTGCGCACGGCAGCCGAGGTAGATGCGGCGCTGATTCGCGCAGCACACGGTGCTCATTCTCGGTTGCTCAAGGATGGGCGCGGCGCGCGCACGGTGACGGTGAAGCTGCGGATGGCGGACTTTCACATCGAGTCACGCTCAGCCACCTTGCCCTACGCCACCGATGACCTGAAGGTGCTCGAAGCCAAAGCACTGAGCTTGGCCCGCTACCCGGAGGAGCTCGGACCGATCAGGCTGGTGGGCGTGAGCTACTCAGGGCTGGAAGAGGCCCGCCAAGACGTGCTCTTTCCGGAACTGGACCGTGAGATTGTGCGCCGGGCGCCGGACACGGACTACGAAACCGGGGTCAGTGATTATCTGCCGGGGACGCCATCTGTCCCCGAGAGTGTTTCCCCGGCGGGTGGAGCTGCGGATTCCGAAGAATCGCTGAGACACCGGTGGCGCGCGACCCAAGACGTCTACCACCCCGACTTCGGCCACGGCTGGATTCAGGGCGCGGGCCACGGGGTGGTCAGCGTGCGTTTTGAAACCCGCGCTACGGGCCCGGGGTTCGTGCGCTCCTTCGCGGCTGAGGATGAAGACCTCCGCCCCGCCGACCCGCTGGACTCACTGGCGTGGGAGGACATCCCGCCGGATGAAGACGCCGACCCCGAGGACGCGGTAGAGGCCCCACCACGAGAGGACAGCTAGCCCGCGGTATAGGTCGTGGCAGGCGGGGTCGAGCTAAACATCTCGCCCACCGGGGTACCCGTGGCGAGGGCAGCGGCGAGCATGATGCGAGCTTGGCCTGCGCGGAATCCGCCGGAAGCCACCGCGCCCATTTCGCCCAAGGTGGCTCCACCGCCTGCACCGCCATAGGCCAGCTTTGTCACTCCATAGGGCGTGCGGGTGCTAATCACCACGGGCACACCCGCCTGTAGCGCGCGGGTTACGCCGGCACCCATCTTCGCGCCCATGTTGCCGGAGCCCATTGCCTCGATGACGAGGCCGGAGGTGTGGGGGAGGGAGGCGTCGACAAGCGTGGCGCCGGCCCCCGGGTAGGCCGCGATGATCTCCACTGGGTGCTCAGCCAAGGGCGCCAGGGGGAGGGGCTCTAAGGAGGTTTCTCCCACCGGCAGCTCCTCAAAGCCATTGAGCTGCGACGTGTGCCACTTGCGCGCGCCACGCCCAGGGATGGTGCGGCCGCCAAACTGCACCCACACACCCGGCTTCCCAGAACACAGAAGTTCATAAGCATCGCGCAGGTTGCGCGGTCCGTCACCATCCGGGTGGTCAAAGGCGCGCTGCGCGCCCGTGAGCACGATGGGGCCCGCACCGAGGTCGAAAAGAGACAACGCTAGGGCGGTCTCTTCCAAGGAATCGGTGCCATGCGTGATGAGTACGCCGTCGATGTCCGGGCGGGCCAGCTGGTCACGTACGCACAGCAGCAGCTCATCGAGGTCTGCCAAAGTAATCGAGCTGGAGTCCAGGGCGCGGAACTCCACCACCTCGATATCGTGAGGGCTGCCCGCAGTGCCTAGGGATGCGGCCAGCTGCTGGCCGCTGACGGTGGGGACGAGGGAGCCGTCACGGACCGTCGTGCAGGCGATGGTGCCACCGGTGGCGATGAGTGCAAAAGTCATGCCAGCAGGCTACTACAGGCGCACACCTGCGCGGGAAACCCAGGGTGAAGCTCGCGGGCGCTAGAGTAAAAGGGATGAACCACGATCCCCAACGTGAGGAGTATTTGTGAAATCCTTCAAGCTGAGCGCCGCCGTCCTGGCTTTGGGCGCCGCGACTGCCCTGTCCGCCTGCTCGTCTTCCGACGATGGCGCGGCCGAGAACAGCACCGCCGCTAAGCCCTCGGGCGAAACCTCCGCCTCGCAGGTTGTCTCCACCGAGATGCCCTCCGTGGAGGAACTCAACGAGATCTTGGCTAAGGCTGCCGACCCGAACCTGCCGCAGGAAGAGAAGGTGCAGCTGGTGCAGGGCAGCGAAACGGCGCCGGAGCTTTTCGACGTCATGTCGCAGTCCCAGGCCGAATCCGGTGCCACCTTCGAGGTTGTGGCCCCGGTCATCCCGGGCCTCGTGCCGGATTCCGCGCTCGCTACCGTCCACATCAACACCCCTGATGGCCAGCAGCAGACCGCTGACCAGGTGGAGTTCATCAACGAGGGCGGCACGTGGAAGCTGTCTAAGACCTGGGCTTGTGTCTTGGTCACCAACATCGTCCCGCCGGAAGAGGTCCCGGAGATGTGTGCGGACTCCGTGCCGGAAGGCGCTGGCGCCGAGGAAGGCGCTGAGGCGCCTGCCGACGCCCCCGCAGAAGGTGCTGAGGCTCCCGCCCAGTAAAACCAGGTTTTCATAACTTAAGCGCCCGCCACTCGCTACTTAAGCGCCCGCCACTCGCTGGATCTCATGCCAGCCAGGTGGTGGGCGCTGCCTTGTGCGGAGGCTGTCTCGCGGTGATCTCGCGCGGGAAGGTGAGGCGCGAAGCAGGCTACTCGGTGGTGAACTCCATCTCGGTGGCGCTGGTTTGCACCACGCGAAGATCAGAGCCTTCCGCACCATAAGAAATCGCGGTGGTCACGGAGACATCGCCGGCGGTGGGGAGCGGCTTGGTCAGATCAACGGTAACGGAGCCCTCCGAGGTCGACGTGTGGTCCGTAACCTTCAGCTCCTTGCCACGTAGCTCTTCGGGGGCGTCGGCGCCGTCGAAGGACAGTGCGCCCAGGGAAGGCCGCTGCTCAATCTTCACGCTGAGCTCAGCGATATCCCCGTCCAGCTTGTCCAAGGTATAGGTCGTGGTTTGCAACAGCGTGGATTCTCCAGTGACGCGCGATTCCACCACCCACGTAGCACCCGGGCCGATTTCCTCATCAGGGAAGACGATGGGCAGTGAGGTCAGGCTGGTGATGGCGCGCTCGACGGTGCTGCGGGCCTGATCGGTCGCCGCCTGCGGGGCGGCCAGGCGCAGCGAGTTCATCTGGCCCGTATCCGTGCCGCGCCATCCAAACTGGAAGCCCTCAGCGGAGGAGACATCCGCGCCGTCAGCCTCCGGCTTTCCGACGGTGACGAAGGCGTTGCGGCTTGCTGGAAGTTGGCCTTCGACATTCTCGGTGGCAGCCTCCACCGAGGCCTGCAGCGGAAGAGTGACCTTGTCCTGAGCCTCCGGTGACGGGGCCGAGCTGCCGTCCTTGCGCAGTTGCTGGTCGAAGCCCGTGGCGACCTCATACGTCAGCTCCTGCGTAGCATCGAGGTCCTTAAAAGCCAGGACCTGACCGGCGCCGTCACCTGGTTCTAGGAGGGTCACGCGCGGGGCATCGAGGGCCAGCCCCACTGGCTCCTCGACGGGCTTGGCCGGCTGGGAATAGGAACAGCCGGCGAGCGCGCCGGCGACTCCCAGGACGGTGGCGGACAGGACTGCTAGAGCTCTCACACGAAACACGCATTCCAAATTACCGGATGAGCCTGTTTAGAATGGAACGGGTGAAAGCAAGGAGTTATATCGGAGTGATGGTCGCGGTGGTGCTCGGTGTGGCTGCCGTCGACCAAGCCGTGAAGGCGCTGATGCTGTCCATCCTCACTGAAGGTGAAGCGTTGCCGGTAATCGGTGACTGGTTCCGTTTCTACCTTCTGTTTAACCCCGGCGCCGCCTTCTCTATGGGCGGGGAGGGATCGACGTGGCTGTTTACCACGATCCAATTGGCCTTCATCATTGGTGTGGCCATCGCTGCCCCGCGCATTCACGATAAGTGGCAGGCGATAGGTCTGGCGATGATCGCCGGAGGCGCCCTGGGTAACTTCATCGACCGCCTCGTGCGTGAACCAGGGTTTTGGTTTGGGCACGTGGTGGATTACATCTCCGTGGGCAGCTTCGCGGTTTTCAACATTGCGGATGCCGCCATTACCTGTGGCGTCGTGGTCTTCATTGGCGCGATGTTCTGGGCTGAGATGAAAGAAAAGCCACAAGAGCAGGAAGCGGGGGATGCCTGATGCGCGAAAGTCGTAGGTTGCCGGTGCCCGAGGGCTTAGAAGGCATGCGCGCGGATGCCGCCCTGGCCAAGCTCTTGGGTATTTCGCGGGCCCGGGTGGCCCAGTTGTGCGCGGCGGGAGACGTGGAAATCGATGGTGCCGCCGTGGGCAAGTCCGAGCGCTTAAGTGCTGGCGGCTGGATCGATGTCATGATGCCAGCGCCGGAGGAACCGCTCATCCCCAAAGAAGAGCTGGTGGAGGGCATGGATGTTCTCTACGCGGACGAGGACATCATCTGCGTGTGCAAGCCCGTGGGTGTGGCTGCGCACCCCACGTTGGGTTGGGATGGGCCCACCGTCATCGGCGGGCTGCGGGCAGCAGGCTATGCGCTTGCCGACGCCGGCCCTACCGAACGCAAGGGTATTGTCCACCGTCTCGACGTGGGGACCTCAGGCGTCATGGTGGTGGCCGCCAGCGAGCGCGCCTACTCCCAACTCAAGAACGCCTTCCGCGAGCGCACCGTGCAGAAGACCTATCACGCCGTGGTGCAGGGCCTGCCGGATCCCATCGTGGGGACCATTGATGCACCCATTGGCCGTCATCCTTCGGCGGGCTGGAAATTTGGGGTCGTCGATGACGGCAAACCGGCCGTGACACATTACAAGCTGTTGGAGGCCTTCCGCGAGGCTAGCCTCCTCGAGGTTCATTTGGAGACCGGCCGAACCCACCAGATCCGTGTCCACATGTCCGCCACCGGGCATCCCTGTGTCGGCGATCCGATGTATGGCTGTGACCCGAACCTGGCCAAGCGTGTGGGGCTTAACCGCCAGTGGCTGCATGCGGTAGAGCTCGGATTTACTCACCCGGGTACTGGCAAGTGGTTTGAATGCACCGCACCTTATCCCGAGGACGTGAAGCACGCCGTGGAGGTTTTGCGCGGATGAGCCCGCAGCGGAGCACGCGCCAGCGCATCTATCGGCGCCGCCGGGCCGCGGCGCTGGTGCTGTTGGCCGTGCTCGCCTTGGCAGTGGTGGTCGCCTTCGGGCTCTTCGGAACGCAGCCAAGCACGGCGGTGCAGGGAGACCAGCTTGGCCCTGATGGCTCGGAGAGCGCGGCCGATTATCGGGAGCGCGCGGAAACCTCGTTAGCGCACGCAACCGATCCGGCCTACGCGCTGGTGGGCTTTCGGGAGCCGCTGAGTCCCCAGGACGTGAGCGATGCTCTGCAGCCCGTCGCGCGCATGGACGCCATCGTGATTGGGCTGGCCGCGCCCATCGCGGTCCCCGAGCCTGTCGCCGGCGCCACGCGCGCCGACGTTATCGATACCGTCTTGGCCCGCGTGGCCGACCATGCCCGTGACATGGCGGAGGATGCACCAGCGAAGGTCGATGCCGTCGTGGTCTATTCCGGGGGGAGTCAACTGCGCGCCCTCGCTAACGATCCGCGGGTCGATACCGTGGAGGTCGCGCCCGCTGACGCCGCATGGGGCTCCTTCGGCGTGCGCCCGCCCGCCAACGTCGGACAGAATGAGAACCGCTAGAACAGCCGAGGAGAAGACATGCGCCTGTTTCCCAACACCACCGAGTGGCCGCCGAACTACCGCTTTGCCTACCTCTTGATGTGGGCGGGCGCGTTCATCGCCTCTGGGGCCGCCATCGCGCAAGGAATCTGGGGAGCGGACAAGCTCACCTTCGGCATTCTCATCGTGGTGGCCATCTACTGCATCGCCATGGCCATCCTCATGCCGCGGTGGGCGCTCAACGCGCGCGAGGAATCCGCCCGGCGCGCCCAGGCTCGTCAAGCGCGCGAAGAGCTGAAGCGCCGTTAGCCCTCTGCGGTGGGTGATGCGTCGGCGGGGTGGAGGCGGGCGCGGCGTCGAGAAGCGCGGCCCATGCGCACCAAGTCCGCCAGGTAGATGATCACCGCCACCCAGATGATGGCAAAACCGATCCAGCGCTCAGTGGACATGTGCTCCTGGGTGACGAACAGTGCCCACAGCATCTGCATGATGGGGGTCATGTACTGCAGCATGCCGAGCGTAGACAGGCGCAGGTGCTTAGCGCCCTGGGCGAAACACAACAGCGGCAGAGCGGTGACGAGGCCGGAGGTAATCAGCAGTGCGATGTGCCCGGGGCCTTCGGTAGTGAAGGTGGATTCTCCCTGTGCCTGGAGGTAGCCCAGGTAGACCAGCGCGAAGGGGAGCATGACCAAGGTTTCCGCGGCCACTGAGCCCATCGAGGAGACCGTGATGCGTTTCTTCAGCAGGCCATAGATTCCGAAGCTGAAAGCCAAGGCCAGCGAATAATAGGGGGCCTGGCCCGTCATAAAGGTCAGCCACAACACCGCGATGAAGGCGATGCTGACCGACGCCACCTGCGCCTTCGTCAGCTTCTCCTTGAGGAAGATAATGCCGAGGGCCACGGAGACGAGCGGGTTAATGAAATAGCCCAGTGCGGCATCGGCCACGTGATCGCTGTTGATGGCGATGACATAGGTACCCCAGTTGATGGTGATGGCCACGCCGCAGGCAAACATCCACCCCCAGGTGCGCAAGCTGAACGCTTTCAGCTCGCGCCAGCCACCAGTCACCAGCAGCATTGCGGTGACGAGAACCGCAGTCCACACGATGCGGTGGGCCAAGATCTCAAACGGGCTGGCGGGGCGCAGCAGCGGGAAGAACGCTGGGAAGAAGCCCCACATGAGATAGGCGGCAATAGTGTAGAACATTTAAGAAAATGTACCTTAACGAGGACCTACGGGCGAAGTTTGACGGCCCCGCTAAGATGAGCCGCATGGCCAAAAACTCCTCCTTCGTCCATCTGCACAACCACACCGAATTCTCCATGCTGGATGGCATGGCCAAGGTGGACATGTTGGCGGATGAGGTTCTCCGCCAAGGCATGCCGGCAGTCGGTATGACCGACCACGGCAACATGTATGGATCCAATGCCTTCTATCAAAGGATGACCAGCGCTGGTATTAAACCCATCATCGGCATCGAGGCCTACCTGGCTCCTGAGTCACGTTTCAACAAGAAGCGCGTGCTGTGGGGAACCCCGGACCAGAAGCGCGATGACGTTTCCGCCTCCGGTGCTTACCTGCACCAGACCATGCTGGCGGAGAATGAAACCGGGCTGCGCAACCTGTTCAAGCTTTCCTCCTTGGCTTCCTACGAGGGCCAGTTGGGTAAGTGGCCGCGCATGGACGCGGAGCTTATTGCCGAGCACGCCGAAGGCATCATCGCGACCACCGGCTGCCCCTCCGGCGACGTGCAGACCCGCCTGCGCTTGGGCCAGTTCAACGAGGCTCTCGAGGCTGCCGCGATGTGGCAGGACATCTACGGCAAGGACAACTTCTTCCTGGAGCTCATGGACCATGGGCTGGACATCGAGAAGCGCACGCGCGACGGCCTGCTGGAGATCGGCCGCAAGCTGGACTTGCCGCCGTTGGTGACCAATGACTGCCACTACGTGCTGGAGTCCCAAGCCCCGGCGCACGAGGCCATGCTGTGCGTGCAGACCGGTAAGACGTTCATGGACCCGGATCGCTTCAAGTTCGACGGCACCGGCTACTACATCAAGTCCGCCGCGCAGATGCGCGAACTGTGGGATCACATGGTGCCGGAGGCCTGCGATAACACCCTGTGGATTGCGGAGCGCGTGCAGGACTACGGTGCGATTTGGGAGGAGCACACCCACGATCGCATGCCGATTGCCGACGTCCCCGAGGGCCACACCCCAACCTCCTGGCTGACCCACGAGGTGATGGAAGGACTGAAGGATCGCTTCAACGGTGGGGATGTGCCGCAGGAGTACATCGATCGCGCTGAGTACGAGATCAGCGTCATCGACATGAAGGGCTACCCCTCTTACTTCCTCATCGTGGCCGAGCTCATCAAACACGCGCGGTCCATCGGCATTCGCGTCGGTCCGGGTCGTGGTTCGGCGGCCGGTGCACTCGTGGCCTACGCGCTGACCATTACCAACATTGACCCCATCGAGCACGGCCTGCTCTTTGAGCGATTCTTGAACCCGGAGCGTCCGTCCGCACCGGATATCGATATCGACTTCGATGATCGCCGCCGCGGCGAGATGATTACTTACGCCGCCGAGCGGTGGGGCGAGGACAAGGTTGCCCAGGTGATTACCTTCGGCACCGTGAAGACCAAGCAGGCCATTAAGGACTCCGCTAAGGTGCACTTTGGCCAGCCGGGCTTCCAGATGGCGGACCGCATTAACGGTGCGCTGCCGCCTGCCATCATGGCCAAGGACATCCCGCTCGCCGGCATCATGGACCCCGAGCACGAGCGCTACTCGGAGGCGACCGAGGTCCGGCAGATGATTGAGACTGACCCGGACGTCAAGAAGATCTACGAGACCGCTCGCGGCCTCGAGGGCGTGGTCCGTCAGGCCGGCGTGCATGCCTGCGCGGTCATTATGGCCTCGGTCCGGCTTATGGACCACATCCCGATGTGGAAGCGCCCAGCCGACGGCGCCTACATCACCGGCTGGGACTACCCGGCCTGTGAGGCCATCGGCCTGCTGAAGATGGACTTCCTGGGTCTGCGCAACCTCACCGTGATTGGTGACTGCCTGGAAAACATCAAGAAGAACCGCGGCGAGGAAGTCCACCTAGAGGACCTCCATGCCGACGACCCGAATGCCTCAAAGGTCTATGACCTGCTCTCGCGCGGCGATACCCTGGGCGTGTTCCAGCTCGACTCGGGCGGCATGCAGGAGCTGCTCAAGCGTATGAAGCCGACGGGCTTTAAGGACATCGTGGCGTCGCTGGCGCTCTACCGTCCGGGCCCGATGGGTGTGAACGCCCACTGGGATTACGCGGACCGCAAGAACGGCCGCAAGGAAATTACCCCAATTCACCCCGAGCTGGAGGAGCCGCTCAAGGAGATCCTCGATGAGACCTACGGTCTTATCGTGTACCAGGAGCAGATCATGCGTATCTCGCAGAAGGTGGCTAACTACACCGCCGGCGAGGCAGATGGCTTCCGTAAGGCCATGGGTAAGAAGAAGCCGGAAGTCCTGGCCCAGCAGTATGACAAATTCTGGGGCGGCATGAAGGACAATGGCTACTCCAAGGAAGCCATGGACGCTCTGTGGGGCACCATTGAGCCCTTCGCCTCCTACGCGTTTAACAAGTCCCACGCCGCCGGTTACGGGTTGGTGTCCTTCTGGACGGCTTACCTGAAGGCCTATTACGCGCCGGAGTACATGGCCGCGCTGCTGACCTCGGTGGGTGACAAGAAGGATAAGTCCGCTATCTACCTGGCCGACTGTCGCCACCTGGGCATCCGCGTGCTCTCCCCGGACGTCAATGAGTCCCAAGAAACCTTCCAGGCCGTGGGCGAGGATATCCGCTTCGGCATGGGCGCTATCCGCAACGTCGGTGGGGAAGTGGTGGATTCCATCGTGAAGACCCGCCGGGAGAAAGGCGCTTTCACGTCCTTCTCCGATTACCTGGAGAAGATCGAGCTGGCTGCCTGTTCGAAGCGCGTGACCGAATCCCTCATCAAGGCCGGCGCCTTCGATTCCCTGGAACACCCGCGCAAGGGCCTCATGCTCATCCACGAGGATGCCGTGGATTCGGTGCAGACTACCAAAAAAGCAGCCGACAAGGGCCAATTTGACCTCTTCGCTGGCTTTGGCGGTGGTGATGAACAGGGCGACTCTGTCTCCGCCTTCGCCATCGATATCCCAGATGAGAACTGGGATCGAAAGCACGAGCTGGCCTTGGAGAGGGAGATGCTCGGCCTGTACGTGTCCGGCCACCCGCTCGATGGCTTCGAGGAAGCCCTCAACGCGCAGACCGACACCCCGATTACCAAGATCCTCAACGGTGAAGTCGGCAACGGGCAGGAGCTGGTGATCGGCGGCATTATCTCGGGCGTCGACAGGCGCTTTTCCAAGCGCGATGGCTCGCCCTGGGCCATCGTCAGCATCGAGGACCATAACGGCGCCCAGGTGGATATCCTCGTGTTCAACCAGGTGTACTCGCTGGTGGCCCCGCAGATTGCGGAAGACAATATCATCCTGGCCAAGGTTCAGGTGAAGATTCGCGATGAGCGCATGTCCTTGTTCTGCTCCGATATCCGCGTTCCCGATTTGGGGCCGGGCAACGGTGCTGGCCTGCCGCTGCGACTGACCATGCGCACGGATCAGTGCACGATGGACAACATTGCGCGGCTCAAGCAGGTCTTGGTCAACAACAAGGGTGAGTCCGACGTGTACCTCACGCTTGTCGACGGCGAAGAGTCCACCATGATGGTCCTCGGCGAACATCTGCGTGTGGAGCGCTCCAGCAACCTCATGGGTGATCTCAAGGCGACGATGGGCGCCGGCATCCTTGGGTGAGCCCACGTGTTGGGGCCGCGTGCTGAATAAAAGTACAGAATGAAGCGGGCCGTGCTTCGTACGTGGGTTACGCTAGACAGCACAGTCTAGTTGAAAGGGAATGTACCTCCTATGGTCAATAAGATCCGCACCACCCACGTCGGCTCACTGCCACGCACCAAGGAGCTGCTGGAGGCTAACCTCGAGCGTTCTGCCGGCACCATCTCCGATGAGAAGTTCCACGAGATTCTTCAGCGCTCGGTCGCTGACGTGGTCAAGCGCCAGGTTGATCTCGGCATCGACATCATCAACGAGGGCGAGTACGGCCACATCACCTCCGGCGCTGTGGACTATGGCGCTTGGTGGAACTACTCCTTTACCCGCCTGGGTGGTTTGACCATGACGGACAAGGACCGCTGGGAAATCGGTGACAAGATCCGCTCCGAGCCGGGCAAGATTCGCCTTTCCTCGATGAAGGATCGCCGCGACCGCGCACTGTTCGCCGAGGCTTACAACGATCCGGATTCGGGTATCTTTACCGGCCGCAAGAAGGTAGCTAACCCGGAGTTCACCGGCCCGGTTACCTACATCGGCCAGGAGCAGGTCGAAGCAGACGTAAAGCTGCTTGCCGACGCCCTCCCCGAGGGCACCGAAGGCTTCGTCGCCGCCCTGTCTCCGGGTGCTGCGGCGCGTCTGCCCAACAAGTACTACGAGGATGAAACCGACCTTGTTCGCGCCTGCGGTGAGGCGCTCAAGGTGGAGTACAAGGCCATCACTGATGCCGGCCTGACCGTGCAGTTCGATGCCCCGGATCTGGCCGAAGCTTGGGACTCGGTGGTCCCGGAGCCGACCGTAGAGGACTTCCAGGCATTCCTGCGCGAGCGCATCGACATCCTCAATGAGTCCATCAAGGACATCCCGCGCGAGCAGACCCGTCTGCACATCTGCTGGGGTTCCTGGCACGGCCCGCACGTGACGGATATTCCGTTCGCGGACATCATTGAAGAGATCCTGCAGGCCAAGGTCGGCGGCTTCTCCTTTGAGGGCGCCTCGCCGCGCCACGCGCACGAGTGGCGTGTGTGGCAGGACCACAAACTGCCGGAGGGCACTGTCATCTACCCGGGCGTGATTTCGCACTCCACGAACGCCGTGGAGCACCCGCGCCTGGTGGCGGATCGCATCATCCGTTTCGCCGAGCTGGTGGGCCCCGAGAACGTCATCGCGTCGACGGACTGCGGCCTCGGCGGGCGCCTGCATCACCAGATCGCGTGGGCAAAGCTGGAGTCCCTCGTCGAAGGCGCACAGATCGCCACGGAGGAACTGTTCTAACCCGTCGCCGGGGCTGGGGCGCGCAAATGCTCTAGCGCGCGGTCCCGTCCGAGGGCGAAATAAATAGGCGCGAACCACACTTGGTTCGCGCCTTTGAGATCGTGCGGTAGGAACTATTCCTCAGCCGCGTCGGCCTCTTCCTTCTTCTTGGTGTTATCCCAGTAGAAACCGTGGCTCTTGAGGAAGGCACGCAGGTCGTTGAGGACAGCCGGGTTGGACTGCGCGACCGCGGCCAGCAGGTTGATGCCGACGGAGAGTAACGCAGCCGCGCCACCGATCCACGCAAAGACCTCCTCGGCCGTGTCATTGGGCCGTGCAGACTGTACCCAGTCCGGCATCTCGTCCCACTCCTTCTCCAGCTCAGCGTCCTTTTCTTCCTGGACGCAGTCCGGCACTTCCGGCATACCGGAGGAACCATAACCGTTAAGGATGCCGAGTCCGAGCTCCTTCGGCCCCATGAAGGACGAGCCCGCAGTGTCATCGGCCACCGCGTTTTCGTGCTCCTCGCGCGCCTTGCGCACCGCATCCGCGCACTCCTCGGAGAGGCCGGAGGTATTGGTGTGACCGATGTTCATCGAGCTTCCGCCAGTGGAGCTCTGACCGTTCTGTCCGCTCTGGCTCTGCGCGGCGGGCTGAGCGCTACCAGAAGCGTCGTCGGCTGCAGCCAGCGGAGTTACCAGGGCCATGGTCGTGGTGCACACTGCGATCAGGGAGGTTGAAAGGCGCATAATCAGAGGGTTCTCCTTGGGAAGGGATGCGAGGGGATGAGAAAAAGGGGGAGGGCTTGGTGCAAGCCCATTTCAATGTAGCAGCCCTCCCCAGGAGCGCGGTAGGGGCTAGAGGAACTTCTCCAGCTGCTCGCGCAGCAGTGCAGGGGCCAGGCTGAGAACCGTTTCACGGATACCCGGGGCACGCAGCAGGCCTACGGCAGCGGCTAGGGCGGCGATGGCACCGATGACAGAACCAGCGATGAGGGCCGCGGTGGACGGGCGGGAGCTCTGGCCGTCCTTGTTCTGGTCGTCCTGGTCCTGCGAGTCATCGCCAGGGTTCTCATCCGGATTCTCGTCCGGCTTCTCCTCGTCGTCCTTGTCGCCGGCGAGGAGATCCTTCACGGAGTAGACGGTCGTGGTTCCGGATACCTCGTTGCCGACGATGAGCAGGTACTCGCCGTTAGGGGAGTCCGCCTTGTCGACGAAGGCAAAGCCCTCCGGGCCTAGGTCGCCGGCAGCGGCAAACTCGTCGGTGGAGAAGTCGCGGTTGTTGACGTAGGTAACGAAGGAAGAGTTGGCAGGGTCGGTGACGTCGTAGACAAAGATGCCGCCGACGCGCTCCGCGCCGATGAAGGCGTAGGTGCGGTCTCCCACGGTGCCGATAGTGAGAGCCTCGGGCTCGGGGCCCTTGTTGTCGGAGCGGTCATCAAACTCGGCGCTCTCATTATCGGCGTTGTGGTGGAACACGCCCGGCTCGTTGAGCTCGGCGGTGATCTTTTCGAACTCGGCACCGGAGTCGAAGACAACGTTGCCCTCCGCGTCGTAGATGCTAAAGGAACGGGAGCCGTAAGCATAAAGCTCGTCGAAGCAGCCCTTCTCTTCGTTCCAGCCAGAGGCGTTGCTCAGCTTCAGGTTGCCGGCTTCCTTCTTGTCGGCGAGCTTGTCCAGGTCGACGTCGCCAAGCGCGCCCTCGCACACCTTGCCATCCTCGACCACGTCCTTGAGCTCCACCTCATCGGTGTAAACGCCGGAACCGCCGTCCTTCTCCTCCATGCCCCATTCGCGGGCGTCGCCCTCGTTCGCGGTGGCGAAGTAGGTCTGGCCGCCAGCGGTGAAGGCACCGATGGAATCGGGCATGGACAGACCCTTAACCGGGATGGTGCGCAGCTCCGCCTTGTCATCCTTGTTCGAGGGGTCCAGCGGGACTGTCGAGTGATCCGCAATGTGTGCAGGCAGAATCTTTTCCACGGTGGCGGACTCGATGTCAATGACACCGATGGCGTTGGCCTCCTGCAGCGTTACAAAGGCCTTGCCGTCCTGGGAGGTGATGTACTCCGGCTCGAAGTCGATTGAGGGCTTGGAATCGTGGCCGGAGGGGCCGAAGACGCGCACGCCCTCCGGCAAAGGCTGACCGTCGAAGGCAGTGAAGTCGGCGATACGGGCATCCGTTTGGGTTGGAGCCTCAACACCCTCTGGCAGCTTAATGACGGAGACGGAACCTTCCGGGTCCGTGACGTAATCGGTGCCCTCGGCGTTGAGCTCGTTCGAGGGCTCGCCCTCATTGGCGAGGAGAGCGTAGCCACCATCGGCGGTGATGTGGACGTTATCCGGCAAAGCGCCCACCATCACGCGCCCTAATTCGGCGGTCGTCAGGTCTTCGGCTGCGGCGTTGAAGAACAGTGCTTCGCCCTCCTCGGTCTTGTCCGCTTGCTGGACGGCGGCCACAGCCAGGCCATCGGGGCGCACGGCCACGGAGTTGATTTCCTTGCCCTCGCCAGCAGAAATGGAACCGATGAGCGTGAGCTTGGTCGGATCCGAAGCATCGAGGACATCAATCTGGCCCGCATGCGCGTTGACGGTGAGAATGCGCTTGGAGGCCGGGTGGAAGGCCACGATCTCTGCGGCGGACTCTTCGTAGATCCCAGACTCATAGGTGCCAATCGGGGTGACCTTGAGGTTAGCGTCGGCAGCAGAGTGCTCGATGACATTCTCTACGATCGCAGCCGAGGAAGTCGGTACAGCCAGGCTAAGGCACGTGGCGGTCGCAGCGCACAGGGTGAGGGAGCGGCGGGAGATAGAACGAGACATGCAGAAAGACTCCTTGTTGCGAGACGAAAAGATTCCGCACCACCGTACGTTTGCCCCTAGTGCTTTTGGGGAACAGTAAGTTGCGGCCAAACGAGATCTGGGTAAACGTTCGGTGAACCGGTCGAATGCTAGGTAATGTGCGACGCGTGGAGGGCGGGGCGCTAAAATAAGCCACCATGACAACCATCCCGCAAGACTTCGAGCCTATCCACGCCTCTGATATCCAACTGGCCCAATCGCGAATTAGCTCGGAGATTGCCCCGACTCCGCTGCAGTACTGCCCGCGCCTGTCCCAAGAGACAGGTTATGAGGTGTACCTGAAGCGCGAAGATCTGCAGGATGTGCGCTCCTACAAGATCCGCGGGGCTATTTACGGCATGTCAAACCTCAGCGAAGAGCAGCGCACGCAGGGGATAGTTACCGCCTCGGCGGGAAATCATGCCCAGGGCGTCGCCTACGCCTGCCGCACCATGGGAATCCACGGCAAGATCTACGTGCCGGAACCTACCCCGAAGCAAAAACGCGACCGCATCCTGGTTCACGGTGGTGATTTCGTGGAGTTGGTGGTCACCGGCGCTAACTTCGACGAGGCAGCAGCTGCCGCGCACGCGGATGCCGCCGAGCGCGGCGCCTTCTTCATCGAGCCTTTCGACTCGCGCGATACCGTCACCGGTCAGGGAACTGTGGCCGCGGAAATCGTGTCCCAGCTGTCCTCGATGGGCAAGTCCTTGGATACCGTGGTGGTCCCCGTGGGCGGCGGCGGACTCATTTCCGGCATCACCTCTTACCTCGCCGATATGGCCCCGCGCACCGCGGTGGTGGGCATTGAGCCGGCCGGGGCAGCGTCGCTGAGCGCTGCGTTTGCGGCCGGTGAGCCGGTGACCCTGGAGACCGTCGACCCCTTCGTCGATGGTGCTGCCGTCAAGCGCATCGGCGAGCTGCCTTTCAAGATTCTGGAAGCCAACCAGGGCCGCCTGCACCATGACATCGTCTCGGAAGGCGCCGTGTGCACGGAGCAGCTCGCGCTCTACCAAAACGAAGGAATCATTGCCGAACCTGCCGGCGCGCTGAGCGTGACCGGTCTGCGCACGCTCAACCTACAGCCGGGCTCAACGGTGGTCTGCGTGATTTCCGGCGGCAATAATGACGTGCTTCGCTATGCCGAAATCATGGAGCGCTCCCTGGTGCACCGCGGACTCAAGCACTACTTCCTGGTGAACTTCCCGCAGGAGCCAGGCCAGCTGCGCCACTTCCTGCAGGATGTTCTCGGCCCTGAAGATGACATCACGTTGTTCGAGTACCTCAAGCGCAACAACCGCGAGACCGGCGCCGCGCTGGTGGGTATCGAGTTGGGGAGTGCCGCAGGTATCGACGGACTGCTGGAGCGAATGGAGAAATCGAAGCTCAACTGCCAGCAGCTTCAGCCCGGCACGCCTGAGTACGACTTCCTCGTCGCATAATGCTGGAGAGCTATCAGCGCCCCGCCGCCGGTGAGATTGTCGAGCACGAGATTGAGATCAAGCGCTCGCGGTTTATCACCCTCATAGGCCGCGCCACGACGGAAGCGGAAGCACGCACGCTTATCGACGGCGCCCGCGACCGCTTCCCTGACGCCCGCCACCACTGCTCGGCCTACATCTACCACGTTGACGGCTCGAATCCAGTGGAGCGCTCCTCCGATGATGGCGAGCCCTCCGGCACGGCGGGCAAGCCGATGCTCGATGTTCTGAAGGGCTCCGGACTGCTCGATATCTGCGCGGTCGTGGTGCGCTACTTCGGCGGTATCAAGCTGGGCGCGGGCGGGCTCGTGCACGCCTATGGAGGTGCCGTCAGCGAGACGATGGAGCAGGTTGAGCCCGTCACGCGTGCCTTGCGCGAGCTCTATACCGTCGAGGTTTCGCACGCGGAGGCCGGGCGGCTGGAGGCGGAGTTGCGCAACCGTGGCGTGGACATGGTGGATACCGCCTACGGCCAGGCGGTGACCTTCACCGTGTCTGTGGAGCCCGGCGGCAAGGAGGAACTCGCGGCGACGCTCGCGGCGCTGACCCAGGGCGAGGCAGAACCGAAGGAAGCTGGAACTGCCTGGGTCGAGCTTTCAGGCCGCTAGCTTCTGTCCATGTAGAATAAGCCCCATGACTATGCAGCGACGCCCCAACAACCCCATTGAGCAACGCAAGCAAGCCGTGCGCACCCACGCCCGCAACGGAGCTATCTGCGTCGTGGGCGGCGTCGCCGGCGGTGTCCTCTTGGGTTGGACGCTCACCGGTTTCTGGACTTTCATGGCGATTGGCCTCATCGTTGCCGTGGTGGGTGGAGGGTACAACTGGATTAAAATCCAGAAGATCGTGAACGAGAACCACAACTTTTAAGAACCTATGGTGAATCAGCCCGACGGGCGGCCCGTGCGCATCGATGCCTGGGTCTGGTCCGTGCGCATGTTCAAGACGCGCTCGGAAGCCGCCACCGCCGTGCGCGCCGGGCACGTCAAACTCAACGGCAACGCCACCAAGCCCGCGCAGCAGGTTGTGCCCGGCGACCGCGTGCGCGTGTGGCGCAACCATCACGAGCATGACCTTGAGGTGCTTGCTACCGTGTCCAAGCGCGTCGGCGCCCCGATTGCGCGCACCTGTTACATTGACCATGCCCCGCCGCCACCGCCGAAGGAGTTCATGCCCTCCGTCCCAGTCCGCCCGCGCGGTGCAGGCCGCCCCACGAAGAAGGAGCGCCGGCAGATGGAGAAGTTCCGCGGCGGATTCCGCTAATTATTCCGGAAGTTCTTTAAGGCCTTCAGGCGCGCGTTCAAGCGGCGCTTGCGGTCCCTGCGGTCGCCGGCATCGGCGGTGGCCTCGATGTGTTGGGCGCCGAATTTGTTGAGCAGCAGGTCGTCGATAAGCCTGACCTGGCCTGGGCGGAAGCGGTAGCGCATGGCGTCGTGCACATGGGCGATGGCGTCTTCATCGAGGAGCTGCTTGAGCTGGCTTAGACGATTGATGCCGTTGTTTTCTAAAAGCTCCGCCAGGAAGCGGTAGTGCTCCGAGCGTGAACGCGGAAAGCGGTTACCCAGAATGATGGCGAGGACGCCGGGGAGGGTCTCTGCCGTGATTTCCACGTCATCGTCCGCCTCAGAGCTGGGAGCCTTGAGCGCGGCGATTTCATCGAATTGCTGATCCGCCAGCTCAATGAGGCCTGCGGCGAGCGTAAAGAGCCGATCGACCTGTGGGGAGGGAGGATTCGGACCCTGTTTGTAGCGGATATCGTGTTCGAACTCGGCCCACGCGTGCTGGAGTACGGTGCGAATCTGAATCTCGAAGGTCCAGCCGATATAAGGCTCAAGTTCCTCCAGCGTGGCGGCGCTATCCTCCGATACCGTCAGTACCAAGTGATGGGAGCCATAACCAAAGCCACCGGAAATTCGCGTCTCCGCTGCCTTATCCACTGAGCGAAGCACGGTAAAGGTCTCTCCTAAAACCTCCAGGGCCTCTGGGATAATCGTGGAGTGGAAGACAGTAATCCGCACGCCCAAAACATCGTGAATATCCTCCCACGGGTTCGGATACATGAGCTCGCCGTTCTCTCGACGCTTCTTCGCCTTGGCCTTGAGCGACGGCCATTGTTTTACACGGGTGGCCACGCGGTCGAAGATAATTCCGGCGTCGTTCAGCAAGTCCTCGATGGCGTCGCGGAAGTCTTGCGCCGCGGTGGGGTGCGCGCGTACCCAGGAGTGGTACTGGTTGCCCAGGCGGGACATGGATGATTCAGGCATTGTGAAGAACGTGACTCCTTTCGGCCACGGCAAGAATGACGTGAGGCGTATCTACACCTCGAGAGGGAAGCCGTTAGCCAATACTAGTGGTTGCAGGCTCAGAGGGGGACGATGGCGCGGGCGCAACTCGGCCGCGCGGCAGGCCAGTTCCGTCGCTCGCTGTGGGGAAACGTTCAGCAGCGCGTAGAGGGTGTGCGCATCAGGAACGAGGTAGGTAATACTCGTGGCTTGGCTCAAGCGTTTCAGATGATTATCCAGGATAACGAAGGCCTGCGGATGCGCCAACCACGACGATACGGTGCAGCGATGCACGCGCACCTCGAGGCTGCCTTCAGCGCCGCTGAGACTCTGCTCCGCTGGCCGGGTAAAGAAACGCAGTCCCTGCTGTGTTAACGCGCGGCGTTGAAGATTAAGCGCTGCGGTATCCCACGCTTGGCGCGTAGTCAGGCCCAGATCGTCCAACGCACGCTGGCTCACGCGCTTGGTTTCGGCACCCGTGCCGTGCACCATGGACATCGATAGCGTCCGCGAAAGCTGGATGCGCGCGGGCGAGTCGCCGAAGCCATCATCGCACAGCTTAATTCCGTTGAGCTCTTCGCTCGGGCAGAGCGAAGGGAGTAGGTGATCGACGTGAAGCGAGGTGGGCAGCGCGATGGTCATGTGTTCGTCTCCGTGAAAGGTAGGCTAGTGCGGATTCCTTGCCTTTATTGGACTGTGTCTTGCGCCCACAGGTTCCCACCGGAGAAGAGAAATTTCACCGCGCGCTAGAGCCCGGATGCCCTAGCGCGCTAGCGCCTTTTACTGCCTAGAACGGTGGGGCTTCGTCGAGCTGCAGTTCCTCTAAGAGCTTGTCGGACTGCCAGATGGCGATGTCCTGGCCGTTGCTTTGCAGCTCTTCGGCACGCTTTTCCTTCGACGTCTTGGTGGCCCACTGGCCCACGACGAGGATGGTGGTCTTCTTCGTGACGTTTTTGCCTACCTGGCCGCCGCGCTCAGCGATCTTGGACCACAACAAGCCCTTGTCGAAAGGCTCAAAGTCACCGGTGAGGGTGACATTCTGGCCAAACAACGCGCCTTCCGGGTCGGCATCGGGGTTCGGATCCGGGATGGTGTCCGGGGTGGACACGGACTGCCACGGGGCCGGCCCGCGGCGCTCTTGCGAGGAGGAGCGCTTCTTCTGAGCACCCGAGGTAGCACCCGCCATGCGGGTGTTGTCGCGGAAATCTGTACCTGCGCCTAGGTCTGCTGCGGAAAGCGGTGCGGTGTTGGCGCGGAGGACAGGGATAACCGAATCCTCGCTTAAGGTTCCCAGTGCAAACTCGCGGGTAGAGAACAATTCCTCGATGGAACCGGAGTGGCCAAAACGTTGAGCCAAGGCACTGACAATTTCCCCAGCGGCGCGGGCATCCGCCGTGGCCTCGTGGTGCTGAAAATCTTCGGCGCCAATGTAGGAGGCAACGGTGGGAAGCTTATGGTTGGCCACGTCGATAACGCCGGCGCGGGAGGCGTCGCGAGCCAGCGCTAGCGAACATGCTAGGCGCACTTCTGGGACTGGAGCCGCCGCCTTCTGGAGGCCACTGCGCAAAGCGGTGGAATCGAATTGCGCGTTGTGGGCGACCAACGTGTCGGAACCGAGGAACTCGAAGAGCTCGGCAGCGGCGTCCGCGAAGGGGGAAGCGCCGGCGACGTCGTCTGCTGTGATGCCGTGGATACTGATGTTGACATCGTCGAAGTGCTCCAGACCCGGCGGGGGAGTACACAGCCACGTGCGGGACTCAGTTTCTTCACCATCGCGGAAGCGGACCGCTCCGATTTGGCAGACCGAACCCCAGTTGTCGTTAGCGGTTTCCACATCGACAGCGGTGAAATTCAGTCCGTCGACTCGGCTGCTGGTCGCCGGCGCTTCGCCGCGGAGGGCGGCCTTGACCGCCTGAGCGAAGGCCTCCGCGTCCTGGCCTGGGGCGAAGCGGATGACCGTGTCCCCAGCATTCCCCGCAGCATCGACCGTGCCGCGCACCACGACCTGCCCGAAGCCCGTGGCCGTTGGCGCCGTGCACTCCACGCTCGTGGCATCGGCCATCGAGAGAGCCTCGTGGGCCGGTGCGCCGAGGGACGCAGCAAGCTGGGAGCGGCGGAACGTGAGGGCATCGGCGGTGACATCAATGACAGCGCCATGGGCGGTATAGGACACAGATTCCTTTCAAGACAGGGGAGCAGAGCGTAGGTGGTAAAGGAGCAGTCTAGTTCTCGTCTGCTCCGGCGGATTCATCGCTGTCATCGAAAACCGGCGGCTCGGTCTGGCGGAGGATGAGCGACGTGCGCGGTTGCACCACGATGGATCCCTCAGCCGCGATGAGCTTTTCTTCATCTGGGTAGCCACCGGAGTCAGACGTATCCACGATGAGGCGCCAGCTAGCACCCAAGTCCTTCTTCGGCAGGGTGAACTCGATCTCCTCGTGGTGGGCGTTGAAAATCATGATGAAGGAATCATCCGTGATGCGCTCACCCCGGGCAGTCGTCTCCGTAATCGCGTTGCCGTTGAGGTAGACCATAAGCGCCTTACCGAACTCAAAGTCCCAGTCTTCAGGGGTCATCAGCTTGCCGGAGGGAACCAGCCACGCAATATCTCGGTCTTTCACCTCAGAACCGAAGGGGCCGCCGGCCAAGAAACGCTGGCGACGGAACACCGGGTGGTTCTTGCGGATATTAATCAGGCGCTTGGTAAAGCCGTGCATGGCGATGTTCTTCTCTTGCTCCAACATCGACCAATCGATCCACGAAATCTCGTTGTCTTGGCAGTACACATTGTTGTTGCCACCCTGGGTGCGGCCCAGCTCATCGCCGTGGCATAGCATCGGGGTGCCCTGGGACAGCAGAAGGGTGGTGAGGAAGTTACGCACCTGGCGGCGGCGAAGCTTCTTAATCTCTTCGTCGTCAGTGGGGCCCTCCACACCGTGGTTCCAGGAGCGGTTGTGGGATTCACCGTCGCGGTTGTCTTCTCCGTTTTCGGCATTGTGCTTTTCGTTGTAGGAGACCAAATCACGCAGCGTGAAGCCATCGTGCGCGGTGATGAAATTGATGGACGCGGTGGGGCGGCGGCCGTTGTTGGCGTAGAGGTCGGAAGATCCGGTCAGGCGCGAGGCAAACTCGCCCATCGTCGACGGCTCGCCGCGCCAAAAGTCACGGACGGTATCGCGGTACTTGCCGTTCCACTCGCTCCAAATGGGGGGGAAGTTACCAACCTGGTAGCCGTTATGGCCCACGTCCCAGGGCTCGGCGATGAGCTTGACCTTGGAAACCACCGGATCTTGCTGGACTAGATCGAAGAAGGTAGCCAGCTTGTCGACGTCATCAAGCTCGCGCGCCAGGGTGGAAGCCAGGTCGAAGCGGAAGCCGTCGACGCGCATTTCCGTTACCCAGTAGCGCAGCGAATCCATGATCAACTGGAGGGAGTGCGGGTGGCGGACATTAAGAGAGTTACCGGTGCCGGTGTAGTCCATGTAGTGCTCGGGGTTGTCATCAACCAACCGGTAATAGGCGTGGTTATCAATGCCGCGGAAAGCAATGGTCGGACCCATGTGGTTGCCCTCGGCGGTGTGGTTGTAGACAACGTCGAGGATGATTTCGATGCCGGCCTCGTGGTAGGCGCGAACCATGGCCTTGAACTCGGCGACCACCTCGCCGGGCTTCTTGGCGTAGGCATAGTCCGCATGGGGCGCGAAGAAACCGAAGGTGTTATAGCCCCAGTAGTTGCGCAGCCCCAGCTGGCGCAGGCGATCATCCTGCAGGAACTGGTGGACTGGCAGCAGCTCGACGGCTGTCACACCCAGGTCCTTGAAGTAGTTGATGATGGCCGGGTGTGCCATGCCGGCATAGGTTCCGCGCAGCTCCTCCGGAACATCCGGGTGCGTCATCGTCATGCCCTTGACGTGGGCTTCGTAGATGATGGTCTCGTTATCCGGCGTGTGGGGGCGGTTGTCGCCGTGCCACTCGAAGAAGGGATTAATCACCACCGACAGCATTGTGTGGCCTAGGGAATCATCGTCGTTGCGTCCGGTGCCGGGCTCGTCCGCGAAGATATCGTAGGAGTACAGAGAGGCATCGCCATCAAAGTCACCGTCGAAGGCGCGAGCATAAGGATCGACAAGAAGTTTTGAGGGATCGCAGCGCAGGCCATGTTCTGGTTCATAAGGGCCATGGATGCGGTAGCCATAGCGCTGCCCCGGGCTGACGTTGGGAAGGTAGGCATGCCAGACGTGGGCGGTGATCTCGGTCAGTTCAATGCGTTCTTCGTTGCCGTTGTGATCGATGAGGCAGAGCTCGACCTTCTCGGCGATCTCGGAAAAGATAGCAAAATTAGTACCGGCCCCATCGAAGGTGGAGCCGAGTGGGGAGGGGGAACCAGGCCACACCTGGCGAGATGGCGTTATATCAGCACGGGTCTCAGTCATGAGGCTTAGTTTAGTCAATTCCGCTGCATGCGATCGGTTCACAGCGTGCGTAAACCCGCGACCATGAGTTCTGCGGCGCGCACCAAGGTGTCAACGCCTGACACAGCATTCGACGCTGAGGGAGCTGCGCTTGGTGACGCCCCACTGAGCTGTTCTCGGGATTGCTCCATGAAGGTCGCTCCCAGGACGTAATGGATGAGAGCGCGGGCGGCGACGCCACTATCCTCCGGTGATGCCCCGGGGGCTTCCCGCTTCAACGCGGAGGTGAAAAGCTCCTCCAAGTCAGAACTTGCTGAGGATTCGGGGAAAGCGGCACCTGCTATGGCGACTTCGGCGCCGTCGCGCCAGCGTGTGAGTTCCCCATGAAGGGAGCTGACCAGCTCCGTTGTGGTCTCTCCTGTAACGGGGGAGAGGATCTCGGAGGTCATTGCGGCGATGAGCGATTGCTTATTGGCCACATGCCAGTACAGCGCGCCGGGAGCAACGCCGAGGTTGGTGGCAACACGGCGCATGGTGACATCGGCGAGCCCGTAGCGTGTCAAGAGCTCGAGGGCGGTGGAAACGATAGCGTCGCGAGAAAGGTGCACAACAACCCACTCTACGCGGCGCGGAAAAACACCAAGCGTGGCTCACAGGAAGCTTCAAGGTGAAGTGTAGGGTTTATACAATCATGCCTTGTTAGGGTTATGTGAAGTGCCCAAGGGCAACTGCCACGCCCAGCGTGGTTTTACTATCGCTCTCTATAGATATTAGGAGTTATCCCTTGTCTTTTCTGACACCTGCCAAGAAGTCCCTCGTCGCTGTTGCGCTCGTCGCGCCGCTCTCCTTGGCTGCTTGCGGTTCCGATGATGAGAACGCTACCGATACCGCTTCCTCCGCGGTGAAGACCACCACCACGACGGAGTCCAAGGACAAGACCTCCGAGGGGCAGTCGAAGGAGAAGGATTCTGAAAAGAAGGAGGGAGACGAAAAGAAGGAAGGCGAAGAGAATAAGGACGGCGAGAACGCCGATCCGAAGCCGGAAGGGGAGAACCCCGAGGGCGGCGAAAACCAGGCCATGGCTAACCCCTTCGAGAACGGTGTGGATCCGTTCCAGAGCATGCCGAAGGTTGAGCCGGTCCAGGGTGAGGCTGCAAGCCAGGAAGACATTGACGGCATCAATGGTCTGGTCCGTGGCATGTACGAGCAGCAGACCATGCGTTCCTTCGTGAAGTACCTCCCGGAGCACACCTGCGCTGAAGTGCGCAACGACCCGAACTCCGGCCTTGACCAGGTGGACTACAACCAGGTTCCGGATGTTCCGATGGACCAGCTCAAGGACATGATGGCGGCAGCTGGCCAGGACACCTCGCAGATGGAAGGCTTTGACTGGTCCAAGACCGGTGTTGAGTCCATCAACGATGTCGTGGTCAACGGTGACGATGCATCCGCAACCGTGAACGTCAACACCAGCAAGGGCATGGACAGCTCCACCATGCGCTTCAAGCGTGAGAACGGCAACTGGACCTTCTGCGGCTAGAACATATCGTGCCTGCACTGCGTGCACCTAGCTTTCGCATACCCCGCGCCATCGGATTTGGTGCGGGGTTGCTCGCGTTAGCGCTCCTCGGGTTTTCTGTGGCCGGCGCCGCGTGGGGGCTGTGGCGTCCTGCCCTGAAGGGGCACCGGGTTGATGATGGCGGCTACGCCCTGCGCAACGTCGCTAACGTTCAGTTTGATTCCTACATCACTTTTGTACTCATTACCGGTGCCCTGGGTATGGCGTTGGGGCTTATTGCCTATCGGCGCGGCGAGCGCTACCGCGGCGTCGGGGTATTGCTGTGGGTAGCCCTGGCTTCCTTGGCTGGCGCGGCGTCGTTCTACGTCTTTGGTGGAGCTACCGCAACGAGTATCCCGGACGATCCCGGGGAAATTGTGGAGTTCGTGCCGAAATTCTCGCCCGGCATCGCCTGGCTCGTGGGGCCGTTCATGGCCATGTTTACGTACTGGTCCGCAGTATTTGTCAATCCTCCTCGTGCCGTGGACGACGAAGAAGCGGAGGCAATGGCGGCTGAGGCAGAGGCTCCTTAGGGCCAAGCGACGGGGGAGGAGCCCACAGCATCGCGTGAAATGTCATCGATGCCGTGGAGGACGTGTTTGATGCCGCGGCCTAGGGCGGTGATCAGTTGGGCGTCGGAAAGCCCAGCGCCCGTCATAACGGCGTAGTCAATGCGCACCTGCAAGCCATCGACGTTGGAGTGGCAGAAGGCAGAAGCCGAGTGGTTGGTGCGGTTCCAGTCATTGCAGATGAGGAAAATTTTGGAGAATTCGCTGCCTGGGAGGTTGGGATCCCAATGGCCTTTAATGATGAGGCTCGGCCCAGAGTCGATAGCGAAGGCAAAGAGGACATCGTTTATCCACGCGTAGACGGCCTCTTCCGCATCTGCTTGGAAACGCGTAATACCGAGGGCGGGTAAAAGCTCCCCGAGACGAGCGGTATCGACTGTGCCGACGGGGCCGTCGAGCTCTATCTGTTCTTCCGGAGCCGCCGGGCGGGGAAGCGTCAAGACGGGGAAATAATCCGCTAATTCCTCAAGGCAGGCCGCCGCGTTGTGCAGCGCAGGGATGACAGAGGCGGAGAGCTGGGCCGCCGTGGGTTTCTGGTGCACGACGAGGAAGGAATGGCCCCACACCTCGACCTCGGTCGGGGAGGAATAATTGAGCACGAGCTGCGGGGAGAGACAATCGTGGTTCCAGTCGTTGACGAACTCGCTGAGCGCGGGGATATCGCCGAAGCCCAAGACACCGTGGTGGGTGGTGCAGAAGCGCAAAATAGGCTCACCCTCGGTATCCATAAAGGCGCGGGTCTCCCCGAGCGGCGGATGGGGGAAGAGGAGTTCGTGCGCGCTGACCCGGATGCAGTGGAGGCTTTCGCGGTGCGCGAGGTGCTCCACACGGGCAAGCAGATCCGAGGTGGAGTGGCTGTCATTACCTTCGGCGCCGTTGCTCATCTCGCCGCCTCCCTTCGCCGAGTCGGGGTGCCGGAACGTGTTAGTAGTGACACATTCTATAACCTGCACCTGCCAGCTCGCTGGCTTTTTGGCACGGGTATAGTAATGGGAAGGTATAGAAACCGCTGCATATTATGCGGCTGTATTTTATGAAAAGGGCTTGAGCATGCTACGAACCATTGACCTGCGCGGAGAGACTCTCACCACCTCCCGCCTGCGCCGAGTATTGCCGCGAGGCGGAACCGATGTTTCCTCAGTCATGGACACTGTTATCCCCATGGTGAACAAGGTGCGAGAAGGTGGTGTTGCAGCGGCCCTCGACTTCGGTGAGAAATTCGACGGGATCCGCCCCGCCACGGTGCGGGTCCCGCATGAGGAGCTCGAGAAGGCGGCCCAAGAACTGGCCCCTCAGGTCCGGGCAGCTATCGAAGAATCTATCGCCCGCGTGCGCGCCGTTCACGCGGACCAGAAGCCGGCCCCACACACGACAACGCTGGCGCCAGGTGCAACGGTTACCGAGGTTTTTCAACCCATCGAACGGGTAGGGCTTTACGTCCCAGGCGGCAAGGCGGTGTACCCATCCTCCGTCATTATGAATGCCGTCCCGGCCCAAGAAGCGGGCGCTGAAGCGATGGTCGTGGCTTCCCCGCCGCAGAAGGAATTCGGTGGCCTGCCGCACCCGACGGTGCTGGCCACCTGCCACATGCTCGGCGTGGACGATGTCTGGGCAGTCGGTGGTGGACAAGCCATCGCCTTGCTGGCCTACGGCGACGATGAACCCGCCACGGGGGAGGATGCTCTTGAGCCCGTGGATATCATCACCGGCCCCGGCAATGTCTTTGTTGCTGCTGCTAAGCGCGCGGTGCAGGGAGTGGTGGGCATCGATGCGGAAGCCGGCCCCACCGAGATCGCTATCCTGGCCGACGAGACCGCCAACCCGGTCTACGTGGCCTATGACCTCATTTCCCAGGCGGAGCATGATCCGATGGCTGCCTCCGTCCTCATCACCGACTCGGAGGAGCTGGCTGCCGCCGTGAATGCGGAAGTAGCTCAGCGCTACACCGCCACCGCGAACGCCGAGCGCGCAGCCGAGGCTTTGCGCGGCGAACAGTCCGGCATCGTGTTGGTCGATAACCTCGAGGCGGGCATCGCTGTCGCGGACGCCTATGCCGCTGAGCACTTGGAGGTTCACACAAAGAATGCCCGGGCAGTAGCGGAGCGTATCCGCCACGCCGGTGCCATTTTCGTGGGTGGTTATTCGCCGGTGCCGCTCGGTGATTACTCCGCTGGCTCCAACCACGTCTTGCCCACCTCGGGAACCGCGCGGTTTAGCGCTGGGCTGTCGACGCACACCTTCCTGCGCCCGGTCAACCTCATCGAGTATGACCGCGCAGCACTCGGGGAGGTGGCGGAGAATGTGATTGCCTTTGCCACCGCGGAAGCACTGCCTGCCCACGGTGAAGCAATTGCTGCACGATTCGCCGATGCCCCAGATACCCAGAAAGAAGAGGCGTAAGCAATGGCTGAGTTAAAGGATCTTCCCCTGCGCGAAGAATTGCGCGGCTCCAGTGCCTATGGAGCCCCGCAGCTGACGGTGACCAACCAGCTCAACACCAACGAGAACCCCTACCCGCCGTCGGAGGCGCTGGTCAAGGACATCGTGGCGGCCGTCGAAAAGCACGCCCGAGAGCTCAATCGCTATCCAGAGCGCGACGCCGTCGAACTGCGCACGGCGCTGGCGGGGTACGTCAGTGAGCAGACCGGCGTGAGCGTCAGCGTGGAGAACGTGTGGGCGGCCAATGGTTCCAACGAGGTGCTGCAGCAGCTGCTCCAAGCCTTCGGAGGGCCGGGGCGCAGCGCGCTGGGATTTACCCCGAGCTATTCCATGCACCCCATCCTGTGCGCGGGCACCCAAACCGAATTCATCTCCTGCCCGCGGAACGAGGATTTCCGCATTGCGGAAAAGGAAGCGCTGGAGGCCGTCGCCAAGCACCGCCCCGACGTTGTCTTCATCACCACCCCGAACAATCCCACTGGTGATGTAACTCCGATCGACCTGGTGGAGAAGATCGTGCAGGCCGCGCCGGGCATCGTCATCGTGGACGAGGCCTACATGGAGTTCTCGCCTTCACCTTCTGCCACCACGCTGCTGGCGAAATATCCGACCAAGCTCGTGGTCTCGCGCACGATGTCCAAGGCCTTCGACTTCGCCGGCGGACGCTTGGGCTACTTCGTGGCCGATCCGGCTTTCGTGGAGGCCGTCATGCTCGTCCGCCTGCCCTATCACCTCTCTGTCCTCTCCCAGATCGCGGCCACTGTGGCTCTGGCACACAAGGAGGAGACCTTGGGTACCGTGGCGAAGCTGTCGGCGGAGCGAGACCGGGTTGTCGCACGGCTCCAGGAGCTCGGGTACTACGTGGTGCCGAGCGAATCCAACTTCGTGTCCTTCGGACGCTTTGCCGATCAGCACGCGGTGTGGCAGGGATTCCTGGACCGCGATGTTCTGATCCGAGATAACGGCGTACCGGGACTCCTGCGCGCCACGATTGGCCTGCCTGAAGAGAATGATGCCTTCCTTTCGGCCGCAGAGGACTTGGCAGATACAGTAGAGATGATTAACTGAGCCCCTCCTATGGGGCACGATTTGAAGGAGGAGCGTGGGGACGATGAGCGCTGATGAAGCTGCACGCCGCGATGGCGGCGACCGCATTGGCCGCGCCGAGCGCGTTACTGGGGAGACAAAGATCTCTGTAGAAATCAACCTCGATGGCACCGGCCAAGCGGATATTTCGACGGGGCTGCCGTTCTTTGACCATATGCTGAATGCAGTGTGCACCCACGGCTCCTTCGACCTTTCGGTCCACGCCGACGGCGATATCGACATCGATGCCCACCACACCGTCGAAGACACCGCGATTGTTCTCGGCCGTGCCTTCCTGGAAGCACTGGGGGACAAGTCCGGTATCCGCCGTTTCGGGTCCCAGCTGCTGCCCATGGATGAGGCGCTGGTGGAGGCCGTTGTCGACATTTCTGGGCGCCCCTACTTCGTGATGAATAGCGAACCGGAAAACATGGAGTGGCAGGTCATCGGCGGGCACTACGCCACGGTGATCAACCGTCACTTCTTCGAAACCTTTGCCACGCACTCGGCGACGACTCTGCATGTCAACGTGCGGTACGGCCGCGATCCGCACCACATCACGGAGGCTGAGTACAAGGCGGTGGCCCGCGCCCTGCGCCAGGCTACTGAGCGGGATCCGCGCGTGACCGGAGTTCCTTCGACGAAGGGAGCCCTCTAAGCCGTTATGAACTTGTTGGTTCTCATTCTCTTTCTGGTCACCGGTTTGCTCGTCGGCGGCGCGTGGGCGGCGTATCAGAATGGCTCGGTGCTGATGACCGTGGTCGCGGGTGCGCTCGCGGCGGTCTCCGCGATCGCGGCGCTGGCCTGGATGCTTGACATCTTCTCAGCGGGGGTGGCAGTGAAGTGACGGAAAAGACCCCTCAGAGCGTATGGAAGGTTGCTGGCTTTAAGGAAACCATGATCGCGGTGGTTTCCGCCTTCGGTGCCTGGTCGGTCCTGCTTCCAGTGGTGCCCCTGGCCGTGCTGGACTCCGGTGGCTCCGCCACGTTGGCTGGCGCCACCACCGGCGTGTTCATGTTAGCGACGGTGCTTACCCAGATGGCGACTCCGATGCTGCTGCGCATCTTTGGGTACCGTCCGATCATGGCGGCCTCGGCACTGTTGCTGGGGCTGCCGGCATTGGGGCACATGCTGGGCGATGCCGCCCCGATCGCCCTGGGATTCTCCGCCCTGCGCGGCATCGGTTTTGGCGCTCTCACAGTGGCGGAGAACGCTCTCATCGCAGAAATTACGCCGCGGCGTTTGCTGGGCAAGGCCACCGGTATCTTCGGTTTGTTCATCGGTGCAGCCCAGATGGCGTTCTTGCCTTTGGGTCTCGCAGTGGCTTCAGCCTTTAACTACAACACGGTGTATCTCCTAGCCGCTGGCCTTGGCCTGCTGGGATTCTTTACCTGCATTTTGGTACCGCAAATCAAGGCAGCTCCAGTGGGGTTGCCGGACCCAACGGATACCACTCCGCGGGCACCAATGTGGAAGCTTGTGCTCGTCCCAGCGCTCGCTTTGACCAGTTTCTCCGTGAGCTACGGCGTCGCCTCCAATTTCATTTCCCCGGCGGTGCGCGAGCTGGATCCTGAGCGTGGCGCTGTCCTGGGTGGCCTCATGCTGTCCGTGATCGGTGGCGCGGCCATGATTTCACGCTATGTCGCCGGTGTCGTGGCGGACCGCGTGGGCCAGCCAGGCACGTTGATGATTCCAGCCCAGGCTTTCTCAGTCTTTGGCGTGGGTCTAATCGCCGCCGTGCTGTGGCAAGAATGGTCAGTATGGCTGCTCGTGTTCGGCACTGTCATCTATGGTGCGGGTTTCGGCATCGTCCAGAACGAGGCTTTGTTGTCGATGTTCGACCGCCTCCCTCGCGAGCGCCTGTCCGAAGGTTCTGCGGTGTGGAATATCTTCTACGACGGTGGAACTGGACTTGGTTCGACGGTTCTCGGCGCCGTCGTGGCTATGTCCGGATACGATGGCGCCTTCGCGGCTGGTGCCGTCATCATCGCGGTTGGCCTGCTCATGTCCGTGGCTGACCGCGCCTTGGGCAAGACCCGTGTGAGCGAGCTGAATGATATTCAGACTCGCCTGCGCATGATTAGAAGGCCGAGGAGGCCCGGAAAGGAGCCACGATGAGCTCATACGACGTAGTAGTCCTGGATTATGGCGCTGGCAATGTCCGGTCGGCAGTGCGCGCGCTGGAGCGGGTCGGCGCTACCGTGACGGTCACCGCGGACCCCAAGACAGCCGTGGAAGCCGATGGCCTCCTAGTCCCCGGTGTGGGGGCCTTCGCCGCCTGCATGGAGGGGCTGCGCGCCGCGCAGGGACCAAGGATTATCGGCCAACGCTTGGCTGGCGGGCGCCCCGTCCTGGGAATCTGTGTGGGTATGCAGATTCTTTTTGACTCAGGTACCGAACACGGCGTACACACCGAAGGCTGCGGCGAGTGGCCCGGAGAGGTCTCCCGCTTGCAGGCTTCCGTTCTCCCACACATGGGATGGAACACCGTGGAGCTTCCTAGCGGAAGCCGCATGTTCGAAGGCGTGAGCGCGGAGGATCGCTTTTACTTCGTGCATTCTTATGCCGCGCGGAACTGGGAGCTCGAGACGGAGATTACCGAGCCACCGAAGGTGGCGTGGTCTGAGTACGGCGGTGACCGCTTTGTCGCCGCAGTAGAAAACGGTGCGTTGTGGGCCACTCAGTTCCACCCGGAGAAATCGGGTGATGTGGGCTCGCAGCTGCTAAAGAACTGGATTGGAACGCTCTAAAGAGCCCGCGTGAAAGGTAGACTACCCACCATGAGCTTTACACTGTTGCCCGCGGTTGACGTCGTTGATGGTCAGGCAGTACGCCTCGACCAAGGAGAAGCAGGAACCGAAAAGTCCTATGGATCGCCGCGGGAGGCCGCCCTCAAATGGCAGGCCCAAGGCGCGCAGTGGTTGCACGCGGTGGATTTGGACGCCGCCTTCGGTCGTGGCTCCAATCACGAGCTGCTCGCTGAAATTACGACGAGCGTGGACCTAGACGTGGAATTGACCGGAGGCATCCGGGACGACGATTCCTTGGCGCGCGCACTGGCCACTGGTGCCCGCCGCGTCAATATTGGAACCGCGGCGCTGGAAAACCCAGAATGGATTGCCAAGGTCCTCGCAGAGCATGGCGATCGCATCGCAGTGGACCTCGCCGTCCGGATGGTGGATGGTGAGTGGCGCACACGCGGTCACGGCTGGGTATCCGATGGCGGAGACCTCTGGGAGGTGCTCGAGCGCCTTGACGCAGCTGGCTGCACCCGTTTCGTGGTGACGGATGTGTCGAAGGATGGCACGCTCCAGGGGCCCAATATCGAGCTGCTGCGTGAGGTGGCGGCCGCCACGGACGCCAAGGTGACTGCTTCCGGCGGCATTTCCACTCTCGACGATCTGCGCGAGTTGGCTCTTTACGAGAACGAGGGGATCGATTCCGCCATCATCGGTAAAGCACTCTACGAAGAGCGCTTCACCTTGGAGGAGGCTCTTGCAGCCGTTGCGGAGGTTACCCCGCTGCCGGGAGAGGAATACATCGACCCGATCGAGGAGAAGTAGGCCTATGGCCCCGATGACAGGAACTTCAGCGTCGGATCCGCGCGAACTTGTTGCCTTTGCGGAAGCCGCGGTGGACCAGGTTGATGATCTCTTCCGCAGGGGCCTCGGCGCGGCACCCGCGCGTTTCAAAGGCGAAGGAGACTTTGCTACCGAGGTGGATCTGCTCATCGAACAGCAGTTGCGCCAGACATTGGGCCAGCTCACCGGCATTCCGGTGTTCGGTGAAGAGTCCGGTGGCAACTTGGAGGAGACGGTGTGGGTTGTGGATCCGGTAGACGGAACCGCGAACTACTCGGCTGGGAATCCGTGCTGCGGCATTCTTGTTTCGCTCCTGCACGATGCAAAGCCGGTCGTCGCCGTCGCCGACTTTCCATTGTTGAACCGCCGTGTTGTTGCGGCGCAAGGGATGCCGCTGCGTACGACCGGCGGCCCGGCGACCGGGTTCGGGGGAGGAGAGGAGGCCCTAGGATTCGACGAAGCGCGCGGACACGTGGGTTGCTCCTCGCACCTGCCCACGAGCCTATTCAACGACCTACGGGAGACCGGGTTGCGGCCCCGCATGACTGGGTCGGTGGGGCTGGACAACGCTTTTGTCGCTCAGGGCGTGCTCGACGGTGCAGTGAATTTCTCGCCGCACCCGTGGGATAACGCGGCGGGCGCGCTCATCATTAAGGCTGCCGGTGGCCGTGTGAGCGACCCCGAGGGCAATGAGTGGACTGCACACTCGAAGGGTTTCGTGGGCGGGACCCCGCAGGTGCATGCCACGATTTTGGAGGCCATTGCTCGAAATCCGCGTGGGGACCGCTAAATAGGCCCCGTCCCGGGGCTGAAACCGGTGCTCGGCACTGGCGCTGAATCCCGGACTTATTCTTTAACGTTTTACCGTTTTCCTACTATGTTCATCACCGTTCGGTGGTCCCGAGTGGACTGCTGTTTATCTCACCTTTAGCTATGAGGAGGATTGTCACCATGGCGCTTGCCGTGCGCGTGATCCCGTGTCTGGACGTTGATAATGGCCGCGTGGTCAAAGGCGTCAACTTTGAAAACCTGCGTGATGCCGGCGACCCAGTGGAGCTGGCCGCTCGCTATGGTCAGCTGGGCGCTGATGAGCTGACATTCTTGGATGTCTCCGCGTCCAAGGACGGCCGCGGCACCATGCTCGACGTCGTTCGCCGCACGGCGGATCAGGTGTTCATCCCACTAACCGTCGGCGGCGGCGTGCGGTCGGTGGAGGACGTTCGTGAGCTATTGCGGGCTGGTGCCGATAAGGTGTCCGTTAATTCTTCCGCCATTGCGCGCCCCGAGTTGTTGCGAGAGCTCGCGGATGTGTTTGGTTCTCAGTGCATCGTGTTGTCCGTCGATGCTCGCCGTGCGGCGGGCTTTCCCAGCAGATTTGAGGTCACCACGCATGGCGGCACACGCTCCGCGGGGATCGACGCTGTGGAATGGGCCAAGCGCGGCGAGGAATTGGGGGTCGGCGAGATTCTGCTGAACTCCATGGATGGTGACGGAACCAAGGCAGGCTTCGACCTCGAATTGATTGAGGCCGTGCGTGCAGCGGTTTCGGTGCCGATCATCGCCTCGGGTGGGGCCGGGAAGGCCGAGCACTTTCCACCGGCTATCGACGCTGGAGCGGATGCCGTGCTCGCGGCTAGTATCTTCCACTTCGGCGAGGTGGAGATTTCCGAGGTCAAGCAGGCATTAGCTGCTGCAGGAAAGGAGGTCCGTCAATGACAGAGGACAGCACTAACTCCGCCAGCACCACGAACGTCGGGGACTATGAGCTGAGCGACGACATTGCCCTGCAGCTCAAGCGCAATGAGGCGGGCCTAGTCCCGGCTATCGTGCAGTCGGAACGAGGTGAGGTACTCATGCTGGCGTGGATGGATGACCACGCGCTGGCTTACACGCTGGCGACGCGCCGCGGGACCTACTACTCACGCTCGCGTCAAGAGTATTGGATTAAAGGGCTGACGTCCGGCAATACCCAAGAGGTAGTGGGTGCGCGCCTAGATTGCGATGGTGACACCATTTTGCTCACCGTGCGTCAGCGCGGCGGGGCATGCCATACCGGCGACCGCACCTGTTTCGACGCTCGAAACCTCTTTGGGGAGGAAGATCATGGCTAAGCGCGGCGGACCCGTACTGATGTTGGTCGGCGCCATCTTGTTGTGGCTATCCTCCCGCATGACGTGGGTGAAGGCGGCGGTCGAAGACGATAAGGCCGGATCGAGCGTGGTGGAGCTATCCGGCTCCTTATGGTCCCTTGAGCTCATCGCGCTGAGCGTGGTGGTCCTGGCCGGTGGCGTGGCTGCCTTCGCTCTCGGGCGGACTGGCCGGCGCATCGTCTCCGTCATCACCGCCCTCGCCGCTGCGGCTGCGGGATGGCGTCCGGTGGCGCTGTTGACCGCCGGCCCCGAGGCGGAGCGTGCCCAGGAGCTTCTGCAAGGCGGGACCAACGATACCTCTGTGGATACGACGACTATTTCCGATTGGGCCGTCGTCCTCACCGCGGACGCGTCGACTGCGGGCCCAGTTCTCGCTCTCGTCGGCGCCGCCCTGGCGCTCTTTGGGGCGGTGCTGGTGGCGAGCAACCCGGGTGCCGATAAACCCCGCACAGCCAAATACGAAACCCCGGTGGTACGGCAGGAGCGCCTGCAGGAAGAACTCGAAACCTCCCAAGATTCCGGCCGCGTGATGTGGGACGCGCTGGATGCTGATATTGATCCCACAGATCCCCGCTCCTCCTAAACACACGCGCCGCGACGGCGAGCATAGTGACGGAGAGCCTGGTGAGAAAGGCCCTGTTGCGGGGAACGGGTGCCCCGGATTTCTAGTTAGAGGTGAGGGCGCGCTAGCCTAAATGTGATCTCGAACGCCCCTGTTTCTTTCTTTGAGTCTCCTTCGGGGAAGGGAGGTGGAATCATGCCTACCCCGATCGCCGTCGATCATCTCGTGGCCGGAGTGCTGGCTGATGTAGCCGCGCGGGAGGCCCGTGTCCCGTTCAAGGAAATTAAAGCAAGGTCCCGCGACATGGACGCTCCGCGCGATGCCGCGAAAGCTCTGCTGCGCCCGGGATGCTCTATCATCACCGAAATCAAGCGCGCCGTGCCCTATGGCGGTGAAATTGCCCACTTGGATAGCCCGAAGTCGGTGGCAGAACTGGCACATAGCCTGGAGGAAGCAGGGGTTCATGTGATGGCCTGTCAGACAGATCGTCGCCGCTTCCACGGGTCACTCGAGGACATGCGGGTCGCCCGCGCGGCCGTCGACTTACCGATGCTGTGCCGCGACACCATCGTTGATCCCTATCAGATTCATGAGGCGCGTTGTTATGGGGCAGACGCGATTCCCTTGCAGGTGGAGCTGCTCAGCCAAGCTCGCCTCGAGTCACTTCTCGACCGCGTGGAATCCCTCGGGATGACCGCCATCCTGGAAGTCCGCACCTGTGCCGAGGTGGATCGCGTTATCAAGGCAGGGGGAACTGTCGTGGCGATCAACGCGTGGTCATTGGCCTCCGATGCTATTAATCGGGAGGCCTTTTCTGCTATTTCGCCCGGTCTTCCTGAGAGCATCACTCGCATCGCGGTGGGCGGTGTTAATAACCCGCGCAACGTGCTGTCTTATGCCTCGCAAGGTGCTGATGCCATCCTCGTTGGTGAGTCCATCATGGCTGCCCAGGACCCGATGACCTTGGCCCGTTCCTTGGTGGCCGCAGGCCAACATCCTGCGTGCCCTTCGCGTAGAAGCTAAGCGCGTTGTAGCGGCCGTCATTTTCAGGCACACTGTTTCCCGTGCAGATTTACAACCTCGCCAATATTCCTTCCCCGCCACAAGGCGTGTGGCATCTCGGCCCGGTCCCGATTCGTGCTTATGCCATGTGCATCATCGTCGGCATTCTCGTCGCGATGTGGATGACGCTGCGCCGTTATACCGCTCGCGGAGGCAACCCTGACGTGGTGTGGGATGCTGCCCTAGTGGTGATCCCGGCCGGCATCATTGGCGGGCGCCTCTATCACGTGATTACGGATTACGATAAGTACTTTTGCTCCACGTGTGATCCCATCGATGCAGTGAAAATCACCAACGGGGGGCTCGGTATCTGGGGAGCAGTCGCGCTGGGCGCGGTGGCACTGTGGATCATGTTCAAGATTAAGGGTATTCCGTTGGGGCCCTTTGCTGATGCCGTCGCCCCAGGGCTTATCCTGGCCCAGGCCATCGGCCGCTTGGGCAATTGGTTTAATCAGGAACTGTATGGCCGTGAGACCACTGTCCCGTGGGCCCTCGACATCTACTACCGAGTTAATGAAAGCGGCGAGTATGCGCCCATCAGCGGCCGCTCGACTGGGGAAGTAGTGGCCTCTGTGCATCCGACCTTTCTCTATGAGCTTGTGTGGAACGTGGCGGTATGCGTGTTCCTGCTTTGGGCGCACAAGGCGTTCAAGCTTGGCCATGGTCGTGTCTTCGCGCTGTATGTTGCCGGGTACACCGCGGGCCGCTTCGTCGTGGAAAACATGCGTGCGGACGACGCCACGCACATCTTCGGCCTCCGGGTCAACGTCATCGTTTCCGTGGTCTGCTTTGTCGTGGCGCTTATCGTGTATTTCCGGTTGCCGCGCGGGCAGGAATCGCCGGAGGAAGTCGATCCCACCCGCACCACCGAGACTGCGGTGGGCAGTGCTGCCGAGGGTAGCCCCCGGTGAGTCTAAATGGTGACGGTGCGGGTAGTGCCCACCGGAGCAAAGCCCTGAGATTCTGTGGAGTAGCCGGGATCACACGTGGCTTTTGCGGTGCCTAACACGGCAACCTAAAGACCGGTGCGGCGGAACTGAAATGCCCGGATGTGCCCGGTTATTACCGTTTGTAGCTGCAATGTGGGCGTCGCATTTTCCGCTTGGAATACCGGCGTTACGGGTCGAAAACCCGGCATGAGCTTCGTTCGTGGTGGCCGAGACCAGTAAACGGGGGTAGTTTAGGAACCGTTAGAAACTCCCGATGTGAATAAGGCACTCCATGTTGGATAGAAGAACCAAAATCGTTTGTACGTTGGGTCCTGCAGTCGCAAGCAAGGAAGGAATCCTTGGGCTTGTTGAAGCAGGCATGAACGTGGCGCGTCTGAACATGTCCCACGGCGAGCATGCGGACCACGAGGCGAACTACCGCTGGGTTCGCGAGGCCACCGATGAGACCGGCCACGCAGTCGGCGTCTTGGCGGACCTGCAAGGCCCGAAGATTCGCCTAGGCCGTTTCGTCAACGGTGAAGAGATGTGGAAGGACGGCGAAATCGTCCGCATCACCGTTGATGACGTCGAAGGCACACACGACCGCGTGTCCACCACCTACAAGAACCTGGCACAGGACGCGAAGCCGGGTGACCGCCTGCTGATCGACGATGGCAAGGTCGCCGTCGTGTGCAAGGAAGTCGACGGCAACGACGTTGTCTGCGAGGTTACCGAGGGCGGACCGGTCTCGAATAACAAGGGCGTGTCCCTGCCGGGAATGGACATTTCTGTTCCGGCGCTGTCGGAAAAGGACATCGCAGATCTTCGCTTCGCCTTGAAGCTCGGCGTAGACATGGTCGCCTTGTCCTTCGTGCGCTCCCCGGCTGACGTGGACAAGGTCCACGAGATCATGGATGAGGAAGGCCGCCGCGTTCCGGTCATCGCCAAGCTCGAGAAGCCGGAGGCAGTCGACGCCCTCGAGTCCATCGTCCTAGCCTTCGATGCGATCATGATCGCCCGCGGTGACCTCGGCGTCGAGGTTCCGCTGGAACAGGTTCCGCTGTTCCAGAAGCGCGCTATCCAGATCGCTCGTGAGAATGCCAAGCCGGTGATCGTGGCAACGCAGATGCTCGATTCCATGATCTCCAACCTGCGCCCGACTCGTGCGGAGGCCTCCGACGTTGCCAACGCAGTGCTCGATGGCGCCGATGCGGTCATGCTCTCCGGTGAGACCTCCGTCGGCATCGACCCCCACAATGTTGTGCGCACGATGTCCCGGATCGTGATGAATGCTGAGCAGGGCGGCCAGGTTCCTCCGCTGACGCACGTCCCGCGCACCAAGCGCGGTGTTGTGTCTTACTCCGCACGCGATATTGCTGAGCGCCTTAACGCGAAGGCTATCGTGGCCTTTACGACGTCCGGTGATACCGCTAAGCGCGTGGCTCGTCTGCACTCCCCGTTGCCGCTCTTGGCCTTTACCCCGCACCCGGCGGTGCGCTCGCAGCTGGCCTTGACGTGGGGCGCGGAGACCTTCTTGAGTGACGCGGTTGAGTCCACCGATGACATGATGGCCGCCATCGATGGGGCGCTGCTGGGGATGGATAAGTACAAGGAAGGCGATATGATCATCGTCATCGCCGGTACTCCTCCTGGAATCTCCGGTAACACGAATATGATTCAGGTCCACGAACTGGGTCAGACCCTGCGCGATAAGTAATACTGTCGCAGATAAGCAGACAGCGCCGCCTCACCCCGGTTGCTTCCTTACCCACTAAGTGGGAAGGAGGAACGGTGGTGAGGCGGCGCTTTGTCTGTGAGGAAAGCCCGTAGGGGGTTAATAGGCAACAGTGCGTCTATTAACCCCTTTTTTGTCTAGACGTTTTTGTCTAGACGTTGGAAATGGGGGTCGGGGCCAGCTTCCACACCTCGTTGGCGTAGTCAGCGATGGTGCGGTCGGAAGAGAAGCGGCCAGAGTAGCAGATGTTGAGCCAAGCCTTCTTGGCCCATGCCATCTCGTCAGCGTCATAGTCGGCAGCCATGCGGTCACGGGTCTCGCGGTAGTCTGCGAAATCTCCGAGGACGTAGTAGGTGTCCTGAGCGTGCTCACCAAAGCCATCGAGCAGTGAGGAGCGCAGATCCCCAAACATCCCGGCATTTTCAGAGCCCAACGTGCCATCGGTAAAGGCATCGAGGACGCGGGACAGGCCCGGAACAGTGTTGTAGAGCTCGCCCGGGTTGTACTCGGCGCGAAGCTGCGGGATCTCCTCGTTGCGGGCGCCGAAGATGTAGGCATTCTCTTCGCCCACTGCCTCGACGATCTCGACGTTGGCGCCATCCATCGTGCCCAGGGTCAGTGCACCGTTCATCATGAACTTCATGTTGGAGGTGCCGGAGGCTTCCTTGCCGGCCACGGAGATCTGCTCGGAGACATCGGCGGCAGGGATGATGTGCTCGGCAGGGGAGACGTTGTAGTTCTCCACAAAGACCACGTTGAGCACGTCCTTAGTGGCCGGGTCGTTGTTGACCAAGTCACCGATGGTGTTGATGAGCTTGATGATGGCCTTTGCGCGAACGTAGCCCGGGGCGGCCTTCGCGCCGAAAATGAAGGTGCGCTTCGGAACGGTTTCGCCGTCGACCTTGATACGGAAGTACAGGTCCAGAATGTACAGAGCGTTCATCAGCTGGCGCTTGTACTCGTGCAGGCGCTTGATCTGGACGTCGAAGATCGAATCCGGATCCACCGTGGCGCCTTGGTGTGCTTCGATCCATGCGGCAAAGTCCTGCTTGTTAGCGCGCTTGATGTTGATGAGCTGGCGCAGCACCTTCTCGTCCTCGGCCAAGGAATCCAGTTTGGCCAGCTCAGTCAGATCGGTGACCCAGGCATCGGAACCAGCCTGCTCAGTGAGCAGATCGGACAGGCGCGGGTTGCACATGCGCAGCCAGCGGCGCGGGGTGACGCCGTTGGTCTTGTTGTTGAACTTCTCCGGCCACAGTTCGTACCACTCAGACAGCGTGTCTGCCTTGATGATCTCGGTGTGCAGCGCCGCCACGCCGTTGATGGAGTAAGCGGCGTAGCAAGCAATCCATGCCATGTGGACGTGACCGTCGGACACCGGGGCCATGTAATCGATGCGGCCCTGGTCGAGGCCACGCTGGGCCATGTCCTCGCGGAAACGGCGGTCAATCTCTTCCACGAGCTCCCAGATGCGCCAGAAGAGCTTCTGGAAGATGGAGATCTCCCAGCTTTCCAGGGCCTCTGCCAGCACCGTGTGGTTGGTGTAGGCAAAGGTCTCGGTGACGACCTTCCATGCCTCGTCCCAGCCCATTCCGTGTTCGTCGAGAAGCAGGCGGAGCAACTCTGGAATGGCCAGCACGGGGTGGGTGTCATTGAGCTGGATGCAGTTGTACTCAGCGAAGCCGGTGAGGTCCTCGCCGTGGTGCTCGATGTAGTTGTCGATCATCTGCTGCAGCGAAGCCGATACGAAGAAGTACTGCTGACGAACGCGCAGAACCTTGCCCTCGTAGGTGGTGTCGTTGGGGTAGAGCACGCGGCAGATGTCCATGACGCGCTCGCGCTCCACGATGGCCTCGGTGAAGCGCTGCGAGTTGAAGGCGTCGTAATCGAACTCATCGATGGGTTCGGACTTCCACAAGCGCAGCGTGCCCACGTTGTCGGTTCCATAGCCGGTAATCGGCATGTCATAGGGGATAGCGCGGACATCCATGTCATCGAAATGGACCAGGCGCTGCTCGGAGGCGCGGCGAATGATGAAGTCATAGCCATTCTCCATCCACGCATCCGGCTCTTCGCGCTGGAAGCCGTTGTCAAAGGACTGACGGAACAGGCCGTAGCGGTAGAGCAGACCGTAGCCGGTGACGGGGAAGTCTTGGGTGACAGCGGAGTCGAGGAAGCAGGCAGCCAGGCGGCCCAAACCGCCGTTTCCTAGCGCGGCATCGTGCTCGGCCTCGAGGACATCGACCAATTCGTGGCCGGTGGCCTGGGTGGCGGCGCGGGCCTCGTCGACGAGGCCGATGTTGGTGAGGTTGTTGAGCAGGGCTCGACCCTGCAGGAATTCAGCCGAGAAGTAGTGCTGCTGGCGGGTGGCGGCGTAGGCGCTGCGGGTGGCTTCCCAGTTGTCCGCAATCTGCTCCATTACCGAGGAGGACAGGCCGGACCAGAACTTGCGGTTGGTGGCAGCGGTGGGGGAGACGCCGGCGGCGGCGCGGACGTGTCCGGGAACTGCGGTCTGAAAATCGGAGTGCTGGGGTTGACTCATGAGAATCCTTCACCTTAGGCATAAAAAATGCGGAAAAATACCAACTCCCAAGCTTAACCAGTTCCGTACTCACTCGCAGACCGCGTTGAGTACGGAAAACTAGTGCCCAAGGAAAGACAGCACGGAGGCAGCCCCAGCGCGGGTAGCTGAGCGCATGGTGGGCTCATAGTCCGGGAGGAACGTGGACTGATGGTTGACCGGCGGGTTGCCTAGGAGGTCCTCCGGCGTGGAACCGATGAACCAGAAGTAGTACGGCACGCCCCAGGCCTGCGGGAGGTAGCAGAAATCCTCGGACACGGTGGAGGGCGTGGCAGTGACGGAGAGATCACCGAAGACCGCGTCGAAGGCCGAGCGAACGGTTTCATGTGCGGCGGCGTCGTTGTCGGTGACTTCGCCGTGGGCGAAATACTCGAAGGTAGGTTCAGCGGGGCATCCGCTTGCTTCACATTCAGCGCGCACCATGCGCTCGAGGGAGGCGTAGACTCGCTTGGCCAACTCCGGCTTGTAGTAACGGGTGTTGAGCACCAGCTCGGCGCTGCCCGGAATGATGTTGTTCTTATCGCCCGAGTGCAGCTCGCCTACCGAGATGACGAAGAAGTCATGGGGAGGTACTTCGCGGCCGACGATGGCTTGCAGGCGGGTTACCACCATGGCGGCCACGTAGGACGGATCGATGGCCTCATGCGGCATGGAGGCGTGCGCGGAGCGCCCCGTGATGCGGATGCGGAGGGAGTCGCAACCGGCCAGGATGGGGCCGGCGGTGGACTGCACTTGGCCGGCGGGGCCGGGCATGACGTGTTGTCCTAGGCAGACATCCGGGGTGGGGACTCGGTCGGTGAGTCCGTCAGCAATCATGTACTTGGCGCCCATGGATGATTCCTCCGCCGGCTGGAATAGTGCTAGGAAGGTGCCGCGCCAGGCCGCACGGTGGGCGTCGAGAATCGCGCACGCACCGAGCAGTGCGGTGGCGTGTACGTCGTGCCCGCACGCGTGCATTGCCCCGTTGGTGGCGGCGAAGGGCACGCCGGTTTCCTCGGCCACGGGGAGGGCATCAAAGTCGGCACGCATGAGGGCGGTGGGGCCGTCGCCATTGCGGAAGATAGCGACGATGCCGTGGCCGCCGATTCCGGTGACGAGCTCGCAGTCGTAGTTCTCTAGTTGTTCGAGGATGCGCCCGGCGGTGCGTTCCTCTTCGTGGGACAGCTCCGGGTGGGCATGCAGATCTTCGTAAAAGGCGCGTTGCCAGCTGAGATCAACGGCGTCCTCCGAAAGGAGTCCAGTCAGCGTGGAAAGTGTGGGATCTGCCATAGTTACCGTCCTTGAAGTTTGGGTAGGGTTACCTACATGCCAATGATTCACTTTGATGTTCTGGTGCCGGATGCCCAAGCGGAGCGTGTGGCCGAAATCTTTAGCACTGCCACCCGTAAGTTGGTGGAAAACAACTCGCTGGCCTCTGCAGAGGTTACTCGTGTGCCTGAGCCTGTATTCCCAGAGGGGTTGGAAGAACAGCTGCGCCAGACTTACCGTGAGGAACACGAAGAGCGGGACCTGGAGGGGGCAAACGTGTATCGCTACGCCATCGCCGTCGATGGCGTGACGGGGTCCGTTAACCAGCTGACGATGGTCCTCGCGCGCCTGCTGACCCCGCATGCGGTGCTACCGAAAGATCATGTGTTGCTGGAAGATGAGCTCGCCCACGAGCGCCCGGCTATCTTCCCGTGGGCGGTGCAGGTAGCCCCTTAGTCCCACAGAAAGCTCTAATTCTGCAGGAAGTTCAGCACAAGACGCTCGGCCGCGGCGCTCAGTTGCTCGGCCACGCTAGCGTGCGCGTCGCCGTCGAGCTCTTCGAGTAGCGCGCCCTGCGGTGCCGGGGCGGTAGCGGAGCCGGCGATGATGCCGAGAGTGGGCGGTCCAGTGAGCTCGGCCAGCGTGCCTACCACCTTTCCGGTGAGTGATTGTTCGTCGAAGCGGCCTTCGCCGGTCAGGACGAGGTCCGCCTCGGCGATGCGGGCGGGAAGATCGAGGGCCTCAGCTACATAGCGGCCGCCCGGCACGATGCGGCAGTGCTCCGAGGTGCCCCAGAGTGTGCGCGAAAGCCAGCTCAGGGCGATGGGGATACCGCCGGCGGCACCAAAGAACTCGTCCTCCGGATCGGTGTCCGTGACCTCGCACAATCGCAGCATCGCGCCGGCCAGGAGCGCGACCTGGTCGCCCTTGGCCCCCTTCTGCGGCCCATACATTGTTGCGGCCTGGATGGGCACGGCGCGGGTATCGGTGACCAAAGTGTAGTCCAACATGGCCGCCTTCATGTTTAGTTGCGCCGTGTCGATGTGGTCGAGGTTGACCAGCGGAGCACCCCCTTTGGGGAGGGCATAGCCGCGGGCATCGTGTGCGGCGGCGCCGAGTGCGGCGAGGATGCCGAGCCCGCCGTCGATGCTGGCGCTACCGCCGAGGCCGAGAACGATGTGCTTGGCGCCGCGCGATTCGGCATCGGCCACCAACACGCCCGTGCCATAGGAGTCCGCATGCAGCGGGTCGAGGGCATCGGAGACAGCAGGCAGCCCAGTGGCGGCGGCGACGTCGATGAAGGCTGTATCGCCGACGAGCTGATAGCTGGCCTCGGTGAGGCGTCCAACAGCATCGGTAGTTGGCAGCGTAATGGTCTGGCCCGCAGTGCCGTGGCGAGCCACGGCGGCACTAGCGAGAACCTCCGCGGTTCCCTCGCCACCATCGGCCGTGGGAAGGGCATGTACCTTCGCCGTGTCGGCATACGGGGAGGAGCTCAGCGCGCGGCGCGCGCCGAGTGCAATGGCAGCAGCGGCTTCGGCGGCGGTGGCGGTGCCTTTAAAGGAATCGGGGGCAACAAGAATGCGCATGTTCACGAGTATATGGCAGAGATGTGAGAAAAAATTTTCGCGCTCTGACCAGCCTTTAAGGCGCGCCGCAGTACGGACGTCTTGCAATTTAGGTCAATTGATAGAAAACTATCGTTTGTTCAATGGATGACGCACCGACCGCGAGGCACGGTGTCGAATGAAAGGATAGCCATGTCCATCGACCAGCAAATCTCCGACTATTACAGCAAGCTCCTCAAGCGTAATGCGGGCGAACCGGAATTCCACCAGGCGCTCGCTGAGGTGCTTGACTCCCTGAAGATCGTCCTCAACAAGGACCCGCACTATGCTGATTACGGCCTGGTCGAGCGTCTATGCGAACCCGAGCGCCAGCTCATCTTCCGCGTTCCATGGGTAGATGACAGCGGCCAGATTCAGGTTAACCGTGGCTTCCGCGTGCAGTTTAACTCCGCCCTCGGCCCCTACAAGGGCGGCCTGCGCTTCCACCCGAGTGTGAACTTGGGCATCATCAAGTTCCTCGGCTTCGAGCAGATTTTTAAGAACTCCCTGACCGGCCTGCCTATCGGTGGTGGCAAGGGCGGTTCCGACTTCGACCCGAAGGGTAAGTCCGATGCCGAGGTCATGCGCTTCTGCCAGTCCTTCATGACGGAGCTACACAACCACATCGGCGAATACCGCGATGTCCCGGCCGGCGATATCGGCGTGGGCGGCCGCGAAATCGGTTTCCTGTTCGGGCAGTACCGCCGGCTGGAAGGCAAGCATGAGTCTGGCGTTCTTACCGGCAAGGGTCTGTCCTGGGGTGGCTCCCTCGTGCGTACCGAGGCTACCGGTTACGGCCTGGTGTATCTGACCTCGGAAATGATGAAGACCCATGGTGAGTCCTTCGACGGTGCCAAGGTTATTGTCTCCGGCTCCGGCAACGTCGCCATCTACGCTGCTGAAAAGGTGCAACAGCTCGGCGGTACCGTCGTCGCGATGTCTGACTCCTCCGGCTACATCACCACCCCGAACGGTGTGGACCTGGAGCTGCTCAAGGAGATTAAAGAAGTCCGCCGCGAGCGTATTTCCACCTACGCCGGCGAAGCGGGTGCGGGCGTGGAGTACCACGAAGGCGGCAACGTATGGGAGGTGAGCGCCGACGTTGCCCTGCCGTGCGCTACCCAAAACGAACTTGACGGTGACGATGCCAAGCTTCTGGTGAAGAATCAGGTCCGCTATGTTGCCGAAGGCGCGAACATGCCCTGTACCCCGGAGGCAGCGCACTACTTTGTGGAAAGCGGCATCGCCTTCGCGCCGGGTAAGGCCGCGAATGCGGGCGGCGTGGCGACCTCCGCGCTAGAGATGCAGCAGAATGCGTCCCGTGACTCCTGGTCCTTCGAATACACCGACCAGCGCCTGCACGAGATCATGTCCAACATCTTCCGCAACATTGACAAGACCTCCAAGGAATATGGCTTGGAGGGCGACTACGTTGCCGGCGCCAACATCGCAGGCTTCAAGAAGGTGGCCGACGCCATGCTGGCACAGGGCGTTATCTAGCCCCGCTCCTGTCCTCTATTGCCAGGTTGAGCCTCCCCGCCTAGCGGGGAGGTTTTCGCCGTTTTGCCCGCGTGGGATACGTGGTGGTGCGCTCTTGCTTGGATAGTCTGGTGCCATGTACCGCGTATTTGAGTCCCTCGATGAACTTGTTCGCAACCTGGAACAGGCCTATGCCGTTCCCATGACCTCCAATTGCATGGTTCCGCGCCACGAGATGCTGGCGCTTCTCGACGATCTCCGCAACGCCCTCCCCGTTGAAATGGATGATGCCCAAGATGTTCTGGACAAGCAGGATGAGATCCTGCAGGGTGCCGAGGAACGCGCGAACCAAATCATCTCCGATGCCAACGCAGAAGCCGATGACACCGTTACCCGTGCGCGCGAGGACTCCGACGCCATGCTGGCTGACGCCCAGCACCGCGCCACCACCATGGTGGCCCAGGCAGAAGATGAGGCCACCAACCTCGTAGAAAACGCGCGCTCTGATGCCGAGCGCACCCGCGCCCAGGCAGATGAGGAGTACCAGCGCACCGTTGCTGCGGGCCAAGCTGAGCAGGACCGTTTGGTCTCTGAATCCGAAGTTGTGCGCCGCGCCGACGACGAAGCGCACCGCATCGTGGAATCCGCCCACTCCGAATCCAACCGACTGCGCACCGAGTGCGATGAATTTGTCGACGCCAAGCTGGCAGAATTCGAAACCACCTTGTCGGATCTCCTGCGCACCGTCAACAACGATCGCTCCGCCCTGCGGCGAGGCGCCGGTGTGCGCTCCCGCGGGGAGTCCCGCGGCGAGGGGCGCACTAGTGCGCGCGAACACCGCGAGCCGGGGCGCCGTGCACCCCGCGCGCCGCGCGACTACTAACGTGAACTAACGCGCGTGCCTCCTCCGCGCGGCGGATACGGGCGGCTTCCTTAGCTGACATGGTGCTCAGTGCCGCGGCAAGTCCGGCGGAGATGAGGCCTGGGAGTGCATAGAGCAGCCACATGATGCCGAAATTCGTGTCTACGGCGTGGGGTTCTGAGAGAGGGCCCCAGGCGGCGTCGGCAAGCATCAGCAACACATCCACCGCCCCGACGGTGAGCATCATCAATCCAATCCCCATGCTGGCGGCCGAAAAGGACTCCCGCGCGCCCCACGCGATGAGCGCAGCAAAAAGCGAGAACAGCGCTGAAGAAATAATGACAATTGGCCCAAAGTGCAGGGGGAGAAGAGACACGGCGCCGACGATCACACCTGCGAGGGCACTGGCGAGAGCCACGCGGTGCAAGGAAAGGCCGGCATCGCCAAAGATGCTGGGGCGGTGTCGAGTGATGACGTGGCGGCATGCCACCCCGGCAACGGCCAGTGCTACGGCGGGGACAAGGCACTGCAGCGGAAAGCTGAGTGCGAGGTCGCGTGCCGTGGCGGCCAGAGGCGCCGTGCCCGTAGCGGTGTAGCTCATGGGCCTTTAGGCTAAAAGCCTGAAGCAGAAGAATCGAGGCTTTTGCGCAAGTGCTTAAGTGGCTATGACCCTGCGTTCAGGTCCTTGCCAGTCTAGGGCGCAGGGGGCAGCACAGGGTAAGCTGGTGGGCGCTATGAAATCACCATTGAAGTTCGACGTGACGGAATTGCTCCGCAGCCAAGGAACCGAGGCGCTGCCTGAGCACCGCGTGCAGACCGGACCCGCGCCAGAGCGCATCGGCGTGGAAATGATCGGCGTCCCGGAAGGCGCTGAAGTCACGGTGGAAGCCACCTTGACCCCGTTGGGCTCCGGCGTGTTGGTGGACGCTGATGTCACCGGCACCCTCAGCGGCGAATGCGCACGCTGCTTGGCTGAGCTACACCCAGAGATGGATCTCCACGTGTCCCAGGTGTTTTCCGCAGACGAATCCTTCGTCGGCGGGGATGAGAGCGAGGAAGAGGATCGCGGTTCGGGCGATGAGGTACCCGAGATTCAGGACGGGATTCTTGACCTCCTGCAGACCGTGATCGATGAGGCAGGGTTGTCCCTTCCGTTTGCCCCAACGTGCGAAGGCGGCTGCGAGGTGGACGTGCCCGAAGGTGTGACCACGGGGGTATCCGGGGAAGAAGAACGCGTTGATCCGCGGTGGTCCGGGCTGGAGAAATTCCTATGAGCAAGAAGAAGAAACTGACCGGTGAGCAGGCCCTTGCCGCAGCATTCGCGGAGGTAGACCACGCCCCGTTGCTGAAAGCACTCGGCGTGGAGCTCAGCGATGAGCTGCTGTGTTTGGCGCTGACACACCGCTCCTTTGCTAATGAGAACGGGCACCTTCCCAACAATGAGCGCTTGGAGTTCCTGGGGGACGCGGTCTTGGGCTTGTCCGTCGCGGCCAAGCTCTACGACAAGTACCCCTCGCGCCCCGAGTCGGATATTTCCAAGATGCGCGCGTCCATCGTGTCGCGCTACGGGTTGTCTGACGTGGCCCGTGAGATTGGCGTGGGCGACCACGTCTTGTTGGGCAAAGGCGAGCAAGCCACTGGAGGACGCGACAAGGATTCCATCTTGGCCGATACCACCGAGGCCATCCTGGGCGCTATTTACCGTCAACATGGCTTCGAGGTCGCCCGCGGGGTGGTGCTGAAGCTGTTCGCCGCCAAGATCGACAACGCCGTGGTGTCCGGTCGGCACATGGACTGGAAGACGACCTTGCAGGAGCTGTGCGCTGAGTTGAAGGCCGCGATGCCGGTCTATTCAGCCACGTCGACGGGTCCTGAGCACGATCAAACCTTCAACGCCGTGGCCACCGTGGCCGGTTTGACCGTCGGCCGGGGGACGGGCCACAACAAGAAGCTCGCTGAGCAGCAGGCGGCGGAGGAAGCGTGCCAAACCTTGCGTGAGACGCCGTTGCTGGTGCAGGGCACCGCCGGCAAAGAAAGCTAAAACACGAGGACTCGATGCCAGAACTTCCCGAAGTTGAGTCCGTCCGCCGCGGGCTCGAGCCTTATGTTGTGGGGCGCTCCTTCGCAGCAGTAGAGGTTCTCCACCCGCGCGCTAACCGGGGCCAGGAAGTGCCGCTGTCCGCGCTGCTGGTGGGCAGGAAGATTGCCGCGGTGGCGCGCCGCGGCAAGTTCATGTGGCTGGAGTTCGCCGACGAGGACCACACTGACCCGGCACGCGATGTGCTCTTCATCCACCTCGGTATGTCGGGGCAGGTGCGGATCGGTGAGGTAGATTCGCCGCATGTGCGTATCGCCGCCGTGCTTGACGACGCCACCCGCCTCAGCTTCGTGGACCAGCGCACCTTCGGCTATTGGCGTCTCGGGCCGTGGCTGACCATGGCGCATATCGCTCCCGATCCTCTCGAAACAGACTTCGATCTCACAGCGGCAGGGCGGCGCCTGCGCGCGAAACGCACCGCGGTCAAGGTAGCTCTGCTCGACCAAACGGTGCTCAGCGGGGTGGGCAATATCTATGCCGATGAGGCGTTGTGGGCGGCCCAGATTTCTCCGCTCAAGAAGGCTAGCGCCCTGCGGCAGCGCGATGCCGTCGCGGTGATATCCGCGGCCGGTGATGTCATGCGCGCGGCGCTTGCCGTTGGCGGAACTAGCTTTGACGCGTTGTACGTCAACGTCAACGGTGAATCCGGATATTTTGACCGTTCCTTACATGCCTATGGCAGGGGTGGCCAGCCCTGCGATCGCTGCGGTGAGGAAATCGTGAAAACCGTGCTTGGTGGGCGTGGGACCCACTACTGCCCGTCCTGTCAGCGCCGCGGAGAGGGGAGGCTGCCCGCGGCCAACTAGGACGATTCTGGTGTGAGTTATTAATGTGTAACGCATGCAAGAAATCTTCAGCACCGTGATCGGTGTCATTAACGACAGTCTGTGGTCTTATGTCCTGCCATGGCTGCTCATTGCCGCGGGCCTCTTCTTCGGCATCCGCACCGTCTTGGTGCAGATCCGTATGGTGCCGGACATGTTCAAGGCGGTCGTCGAAAAGCCCAAGGGCGTCGGCGCCGATGAGGATGCCGACTATGGCGGAATCTCCGCCTTCAAGGCATTCACCATTTCGGCAGCCTCCCGCGTGGGCACCGGCAACGTCGCGGGCGTGGCCGTGGCCATCTCCGTGGGCGGACCCGGTGCGGTGTTCTGGATGTGGCTCATCGCCATCCTTGGTGGTGCGACTGCATTCGTCGAGTCCACTTTGGCGCAGCTATGGAAGATGCGTGAAGGGGATACCTACCGTGGTGGCCCCGCCTACTACATGTCCCGCGGCTTGGGCTGGAAGCCTCTGGCGACCATCTTCTCCGTCGCCATCGCCATTACTTTTGGCTGGTTCTACAACGCTTTCCAGACCAACGCTATCTCCGATTCCTTGGCGGCCTCCTTCGGGCAGGATTCCAGTGCTTTCAAGGCAGGCGTGGGCATCGCCGTCGTTGCAGTGTCCGGTCTCATCATCATCGGTGGCGTGCAGCGCATCGCCTCGATGACTCAGTTCATCGTGCCCTTCATGGCCGGTGCTTACCTCATCATGGGCATCATCGTAGTGGTCCTGAACTTTGACAAGGTGCCGGACATGCTTGCCTACATCATTGGCTCTGCGTTCGGCTTCCGCGAGGCCGCCGGTGCGACCGTGGGCATGGCGATGCTCAAGGGTATCCAGCGTGGTTTGTTCTCCAACGAAGCGGGTGAAGGTTCTGCACCGAACGCAGCAGCTACCGCGACGGTGTCCCACCCAGTCAAGCAGGGCCTCGTACAGACCCTCGGCGTGTACTTCGACACCCTGGTGGTGTGTACGATTACCGCCTTCATCATCCTGCTGGGTACTGATTTCGAGCGTTTCGGTTCCGATGCGATTGAGGGTGTAACCCTGACCCAGAATGCGCTCTCCGGCGTGGTGGGTGAGTGGGGCATCCACTTCGTCACCTTCATCCTCTTCTTCCTCGCCTTCTCCTCGATTCTGGGCAACTACTACCTTGCCGAGTCCAACGTGGAGTACCTCTCTGAGAAGAAGTCGGTGCTGTGGATCTTCCGTCTCATCGTGTTGGCCTTCGTCTTCTACGGTGCAGTGGCCCCGCTGGGCACCGTGTTCGACCTGGCCGATACCGGCGCTGCCATCATGGTTCTGCTCAACGTGTGCGCCATCGTGCCGCTGTCGGGCGTGGCCATCAAGCTGCTGAAGAACTACAACGAACAGCGCCGCAAGGGCCTGGATCCCGTCTTCCACCGTGATATGCTGCCGGAACTGCAGAACGTCGAGTGCTGGGATGGCACGGATCCGGTAACCCGCCGCAGCGCGGAGGACCGCCGCCGTCTCAAGCACGAGCACGACTTGGGTGACCGCACGAACTTGAGGGAGTACTAGATGACGCAGCAGGCAGCGGCCACAGGGAATGAGCGGCTCACGGCTTTCGTCCATGGCCACGTCCAAGGCGTGGGCTTTCGCTGGTGGACGCGTTCCCGGGCACTCGAACTAGGGCTGGCAGGACACGCGACGAACCTGCAGGATGGCCGCGTCCAGGTGGTTGCTGAAGGGCCGCGTGCTGATTGCGAGAAGCTGCTGGCCTTGCTGCGTGAAGAACCGTCGACCACCCACCGCCCAGGCGTAGTGAACGCCGTGGTGGAGCAGTGGGCCGCACCGCGCGGTGAGTCGGGCTTCATCGAGCGCTAAACTAAACCGAATGCACCTCAAATCGCTCACGCTCAAAGGATTCAAGTCCTTCGCGTCCGCGACGAACCTGAAATTCGAGCCCGGCATCTGCGCCGTGGTGGGCCCAAACGGCTCGGGTAAATCGAACGTCGTCGATGCGCTCGCGTGGGTCATGGGTGAAGGCAGCGCCAAGACGCTGCGCGGCGGCAAGATGCAGGACGTCATCTTTGCCGGCGCCGGTGACCGCAAGGCCCTCGGCCGCGCCGAGGTCACGCTGACGATTGACAATTCCGATGGCGCCTTGCCCATCGAGTATTCGGAGGTCTCCGTCCCCCGCCGCATGTTCCGGGATGGCGCGAGCGAATATGAGATCAATGGGGCGAAGGCGCGCCTCATGGATATCCAAGAGCTGCTGTCTGATTCCGGCATTGGCCGGGAGATGCACATCATCGTGGGCCAGGGAAAGCTGGCAGAGATTCTGGAATCCCGCCCGGAGGATCGCCGCGCCTATATCGAAGAAGCCGCGGGCGTGCTGAAGCACCGCCGCCGCAAGGAAAAAGCGCAGCGCAAGCTGACCGGCATGCAGGCCAACCTGGATCGCCTGCAGGACTTGACCGATGAGCTGGGCAAACAACTCAAGCCCTTGGCGCGCCAAGCGGAGGCTGCCCAGCGCGCCGCAACCGTGCAAGCGGATTTGCGGGATGCCCGCCTGCGTCTTGCCGGCGACCGCGTGGTGCGGTTGCGCGCGACATTCGACGACGCTGAAAAGCGCGCGGCGGTGCTCGCCGAGCAGGTCGAGGAAGTGACAGCCCAGCTGGAAGAGGCGACCGAAATCCAGCTCGAGGTAGAAGCCGAGTTGGGGGATGTCACTCCGCGCGCGGAGGCCGCGCAGAAGCTGTGGTTTGAGCTCTCGACGCTGTCGGAGCGTATCTCCGCTACGCAGCGCATCGCGGCCGAGCGCGCCAGCAACGTTGGCTCACAGGTCGCCTACGCGGGCCAGGATCCGGATGAGTTGGAGGCACGCGCCCAGCGGGCCGACGAGGAGCATGATGAGTTGCTGGCCGCGGCCGAGGAGGCGGCGGAGCGTCTGGAATCGATCCGGGAGGAAGTGGCTGAGCGTCGGGAAGCCTTCGAGGCCGCCGATAAGGAACACATGGCGCAGCTGCGCGCCATTGCGGATCGCCGCGAAGGCGTGGTTCGCCTCATCGCCGCTGAGGAGAACTTAGCCGGTCAAGTAAGTTCCGCGGAGTCCGAGTTGGCGCGGCAGGAAGAGACGCTGGCGAACACGAAAGCCCGTACCAGGGGAGCGCAAGCGGAAGCTGACGAGGTGGCGGACAAGCTGGAGCACCTGGCCGCCGAGCGTGAGCCACTGGAGGAAGCGCATGTGCGCGCGGCCAGCGAATCCGCAGCGGCCGATAAACGCTTGGAACAGCTGCGTGACGCACAGCGGCAACACGAGCGCAGCGTGTACAGTTTGCGCGCTCGGATCGATACCCTGGGCCAGACCGTTCCAGAAGCACTGGATCTCGGTGAGGGCTTTAAACCTCTCGCGGAGTTCATCTCCACGCGTTATGAGACGGCCGTTGCGGCAGCACTCGGCTCCTTCGCCGAAGCCCAAGCCGGCGCGGTGAGCGGGGGCATCGTGCGCGATCTCGCTGCGGCGAGCCGCACGCCGCTGATCGACGTCGCCGCGGAGCCCACCGGTTCAGCCTGGCGCCTTGACGCGGATTTGCCTTCCGGTGCTCGCTGGCTGCTGGACCAGATGGTCTTGGTCCCAGAAGTCTCAGCGGCGGTGACGCGCTTGCTCTCCGACGTGGTCCTCGTCGACGACTATGCCGCAGCCCGTGAGCTCATCGCGGAGGATCCGCGCCTGCGAGCTGTGACCCCTGAGGGCCTGCTCGTCGGCGAAGGTTGGGTAGAGGCCGGAACTGGAGCTGCCTCGACGGTGGAGGTGAGCGGCCAGATTACGGAGGCCGAGCAACAGCTGGAGACCGCCACCCATGAGCTGGAAGAACTATCCGGCACGCTGGAAGGCGCGAAGCTGGCGGCGGACGATGCGCGCGTGGGTGCGGCGAGCGCCAAGGCCGCGCTACGGGAACACGATCACGAGTTAGAGGCGTGGAAGCGCGATCACCAGCGCTTGCTCAAGCAGTACGAAGCAAACAAGGCTGAGCACGAGAAGGCCGCCGCCCGCGCCACGGATATCGAGGTGCAGTTGGCCCGCCTGCGCGAGGAGCTGGCGGAGGCGCGTGACCGCTTGTCGCGCGTGGACGCTGAAGAGCAGGCTGATGAACCCTCCTCGGTGGAACGCGATGCTGCCTCGACGGCCCTCGAACAGGTCAAGGCCATGGAGGTGGAGGCCCAGCTGGCGGCCCGCAGCGCCGAAGAGAAGGTCGGCCAGGCAGCGGGTAGGGGAGAGGCCCTTCGGCGCCAAGCCCAGCACGAGCGCCAGGCCAAAGCTCGCCACGATCAGGCCATGGCCCGCCGGCAAGCGCAGGCGAGGTTGGCGGGGGCCGTCGACAAGCATGCCCAAGATTTGGCCGCCCGGACCGCGCAGGCACTCGAGCGGGCCGCCGAGGAACGCGATGAGCTGGTCACCCAGCGCGGCGTGCTGCAAGGCCGTGCACAATCGGCGAAGCAAGCGGTCTCCTCGACCCGCCAGCAGCTGGATCGCCTGACCGACTCCGCGCATAACTCCGAGATCGCCCGCAGCCAAGCGCAGGTGCGCGTGGATGAGGCCGAGGAAAAAATCGTGGAGCAGCTCGGCATTGCGATTCCCGACCTGCTCAAGGACTACACCCCGGGGGAGGATTTCGATCGTTCCGCCGAAACTAAGCGGTTGAAGCAAGCCGAGAAGGACCTCAATTCCTTGGGTAAGGTCAACCCGCTGGCCTTGGAGGAGTACAAGGCACTGGAGGAGCGCTATAGCTTCCTCTCCACGCAGCTGGATGATGTGATCCAGGCGCGCAAGGACTTGGCAGGCGTTATTGAAGACGTCGACGCGCAGATCCTGCAGCTGTTCACGGATGCCTGGCACGACGTGGAAGCGGAGTTTCCCAAGGTCTTCCAGACGCTGTTCCCCGGAGGCGAGGGTCGCCTCATCCTCACGGAGCCGGATGACATGCTGGCCACCGGCATCGAGGTGGAGGCCCGCCCGCCGGGTAAGAAGGTGAAGCGCTTGTCGCTGTTGTCTGGTGGCGAGAAGTCCTTGACAGCCCTGGCTATGCTCGTGGCGATTTTCCGCGCGCGCCCCTCACCGTTCTACGTCATGGACGAGGTGGAAGCCGCGCTTGACGACGTCAACCTGCGCCGTCTCATCGCCCTTTTCGAGGAGCTGCGTAAGGATTCCCAGCTCATCGTCATCACCCACCAGAAGCCGACGATGGACGTGGCCAACGTGCTGTATGGCGTCACGATGCGCGGCGATGGCGTGACGCGCGTGATTTCGCAGCGCATGTCTCGCGCCGGTGAGGCGCCGGGCACAGCACAGGCGGCGGAGGATGCCACGCGTCTCGGCGTGGATGCCCCGCGCTAGGGCGGGGCTTGCGCCCAGCACTTTTCACCCTCCTTGTCGTGCCGTACGTGGACAACCCTGGCACTATGGAAGGCATGAATACTACTTTTATGTGGATTGCGATAGCAGTCATCGTCCTGATTCTGCTCGTGGTCTTGTTCGTTGTCCTAGGCAAGAAGCGCGGCGAATCAAAGAAGGTCTCCTTTGAAAAGCCCGTGGAGGAGCCGAAGGAGCTGACCCAGCAGCAGAAGTCCGGCAACTACCAAGCCAAGTCTGGTTTTAATTTTGCCCCGGCTGGCGGCGGTGCAGTTAAGGAGCCTGTCACCGCCTCGAAGCCCGAGCAGCCGGCGCCACAGCCGCCAGTTGCCGAGCAGCCCGCGCAGGCCCCGGCTGAGCCCAAGCCCAAGCCTGAGCCGCAGGCGGAGCAGCGTGATGCCACTGATCTGGCGAATGCTCAGCTCAAGGGTGAAGAGGAGACCCCGAAGGCAGCGAAACCTGCGGCGGAACCGAAGCCTCAGGCAGAGCCTAAGCCGGAACCCGTCGGAGACGCGAAGCCGGTGAGCGAGCCGGAACCGGCTGCGCAGAACGAACCGGCAAAGGAAGAAGAGGATAAGGATTCTTCCGCTGGTGTAGCCGCTGCAGGAGCTGCGGGCGCTGCCGCCGCTGGTGCTGCCGTATCCGGCGCCGCTGCTGTTGACAAGGATGACGAAGACACGGAAGAGGATGTCCCGGCCACCGAACAAGAGATTGCCGAACCGGAGATTGCTGAACCGGAGCCGGTAGTTGAGACTCCGAAGGTAGAGGAGGAACCGGAGGTACCTGAGGCTCCGGCCGAGGAGGAGCCTTCCGCCCAGTCTGAGGCCGAAGAAGAGGTAGAAGCACTGCCTGAGCCAGAAGCACCGGCCGAGTCTGAGGAAGCCGAAGCAGAGGAGGCCGCCGCGGCAGCGGGGGCGCAGGCGGCGTCGGCAAGCGCGGCACTCGAGGCTGAGCCGGAGGAGCTCGAAGTATCCGACGACGCCGAGGTTGTCGAGGCCCCGGCAGCCCAGCCGCAGGAGGACATTGCGCCGGCTGCCGGCCGCTTGGGCAAGCTGCGCGGGCGTCTGTCGCGCTCGCAGAACGCCATTGGCCAAGGCCTCATGGGCATTCTTTCTGCTGGTGACCTTGATGATGATGCCTGGGAGGAAATCGAAGACACCCTCATCATGGCGGATCTGGGTACGAAGTCCACCATGCAAGTTACCGACTCCCTGCGTGACAAGATTGCAGAGCGCGGAGTCAGTTCTGAGTCCGAAGCCCGCGCCATGCTGCGCGAGGCCCTCATCGAGGTGGGCCACCCAGAGATGGATCGCTCCATCAAGGCCATGCCGAATGAAGGCAAGCCGGCCGTCATTATGGTCGTCGGCGTCAACGGCACCGGCAAGACCACCACGACCGGCAAGCTGGCCCGCGTGCTCGTGTCCATGGGGCACAACGTCTTGCTCGGCGCGGCGGATACTTTCCGTGCAGCGGCTGCGGACCAGCTGGAGACCTGGGGCCGTCGCGTGGGCGCTACGACTGTCCGCGGCAAGGAAGGCGCGGACCCGGCCTCCGTGGCCTTTGATGCCGTGGCCGCTGGCGTTGACCAGGGCGTCGACGTTGTTCTCGTTGACACCGCTGGCCGTCTGCACACCTCCGTGGACCTCATGGACCAGCTGGGCAAGGTCAAGCGCGTGGTGGAGAAGAAGACCGAGGTTGATGAGGTCCTGCTTGTACTGGATGCGACGGTGGGGCAGAACGGCCTGACCCAGGCCCGTATCTTCCGTGATGTTGTTGATATCACCGGCGTTGTCCTCACGAAGCTGGATGGCACCGCCAAGGGCGGCATCGTCTTCCAGGTGCAGGAGGAACTGGGCGTGCCGGTCAAGCTCGTGGGCCTCGGCGAGGGTGCAGATGACCTCGCGCCGTTTGAGGTTGAAGGATTTGTTGATGCCTTGCTGGGGGAGAAGTAAGTCCTTATAGATCCCTGGGCTATGCCTAAGTTCTTTCGAGACGCAGCGCCTCCTTTGTGGGGCGCTTTCGTCGTCTTCATCCCATTAAAGATGTGCTTTGGGGGAGGTCACAATGATACTCTGGGAAAGTCCTGTCTATGTGAGGCTGATTAAACAGCCCTAACAACGGTTCGTGAGGCTACTCTTCCGTGACACTCCTGTATGTTGTCCTCCTCGCAGCTGTCGCAGTGGCGCTTGCACCAGTAGCCGTCAAGGTTGCTGATCGCGCAGCCGGCTACCCGCTAGCCGGCATTTTTATTGTCGCCGCGGCACTGTTGGCTAAAGAATTTCCGGCGCTTGCCCGTGGCGAAGAACTGACCTATTCCGTGACGTGGGTGCGCGATGTGATCGCGCCCGGCGTTGATGTCAACCTCGCCTTCCGCGGCGATGCACTCGGCATCTTCTTCGCCATGCTGGCTCTCGTCATCGGTGCGGTGGTGTTTACTTATTCTGCGGCTTACTTGCCTAAAGGAAAAGGAAACGTCAGTTTTTATGTCCTGATGACCGCGTTTACGCTGTCGATTCTCCTGCTCGTGCTCGCTAACGACGTCGTGGTGCTCTTCCTTGCCTGGGAGCTGGTATCGCTGGCGTCGTTCATGCTCATTGCGCGCAGCGGTAAGTCAGGTGAGGCGGGTTCGCAGCGCACGTTGATCCTTACCTTCGTTGGCGGCCTCACTCTGCTATCGGGCGTGGCGATTGCTGCAACCGCAGCGGGGACGACGAACCTTGAGGGCATCTTGGCCTCCGACGTGTGGGCGGAGCGCCCAGGCCTGACCGCCGGGGTTGCCGTGCTCATTGCGGTATCGGCATTTACCAAGTCTGCACAGTTCCCCTTCCACTTCTGGCTGCCGGAAGCCATGGCGGCCGCGACGCCGGTCTCGGCCTTCCTGCACGCGGCAGCAGTGGTCAAGGCCGGTGTCTACCTCTTGATTCGCTTCTCCACTATCTTCCACGACGTTGCCGTGTGGAACTGGCTGCTCATCATCGCCGGTATGGGTACCGCCGTGATGTCGGCGGTCTTCGCGGTGCAGAAGACGGACCTGAAGAAGCTGACCGCGTACTCCACCGTGTCCCACCTGGGATGGATCGTGGCCACGATTGGTGTGGGCACGCCTTTCGCCATCGCGGCGGCGCTCGTGCACACGCTGGCGCACGCGCTGTTTAAGTCCTCCATCTTCATGCTCATTGGTGTCATCGACCACGAGGCCGGTTCCCGCGATATCCGCCGCCTCGGCGTGCTGTGGAACAAGATGCCGTGGACCTTCGGCTCCATGCTTATCGGTGCTGCCTCGATGGCGGCGGTCCCGCCGCTGTTCGGATTCGTGTCGAAGGAAGGAATGCTCACCGCCTTCGAGGAGGCACCAATTGGTTCTACCGGCCAGGCGCTGCTGCTCATCGTCGCCGGCGTGGGTGCGTTCTTCACGTTTACTTACTCCGCCAAGATCATCTTCGGCGCCTTTTTCGATGGCCCGCGCAACATGTCGCATGTCCATGAGGCACCGGTGCGGTTGTGGCTGCCCGCGGCTCTGCCGGGTGTGATGTCGGTGCCGATCATTTTCGTCATGGGAGCGCTCGATAAGCCGCTCGATAACATCGTGGCGGCCATCGGTATGGAGGGCCATTCCCACCTCGCGCTGTGGCACGGGCTGAACGTCCCGCTGCTTATTTCTGTGGTGGTGCTGATCGCTGGCATCATCGCGTTGTTCTTCCGCGGGCCGCTGTGGACCGCGATGGAGGAGCGCCAGCTCCTACCGCGCACCGGTAACCAAATCCTGAAGTGGATTCAGGATGTGTGCGCGGCCTTCGGCCGTTTCGTTGGCCGCATGTCCGATACCCACAACCCGTCGAAGCTGATCCTGCCGATCATTCTCCTAGTCATCATCCTGGCGGGCTCCACTCTGGTGTCCACGGGTGTCGACGGTGTGGCTCTCAACCCGCGCGTGGATGGCCTTGATAATCCGTGGGACCTGTTGCCGCTGGGCATCGTGGCGCTGTCCATGTTTGGTCTGGTGCGTACACGCAACCGCCTCACCGGTGCGGTCATGATTGGTACCGCGGGAACCGGCGTGACCTTGCAGATGTTCTTGCTCGGCGCACCCGACGTGGCCCTGACGCAGTTCACGGTGGAGGCGCTGTCCGTCATCGTCATGATGATGGTCCTGCGCTATCTGCCGGAGAAATTCCACCCAGTACAAAACAACAACCGCAAGGTGGGTTCCATCGTGGTGGCCGTGCTCGCTGGGCTCACCGCATTCCTGGGCGTGTGGGCGCTGATGGGGCGTCACGAGCGCTCGGACCTGGCCATGTGGTACCTCAACAACGCTCCGGATATTACTGGTGGCGACAACGTGGTGGCCACCATCATCGTGGAGTTCCGTGCACTCGATACCCTGGGTGAGCTGTCGGTGCTGGGCATGGCTGCCGTGGTTATCGCTGCGGTCACCTCGACGCTGCCGCGCTTCCCGTTCACCTCCGGTACGCGTCCGGCGCCGTTCGGCCAGTCGCAGCTCAACTCGGTGCCGCTGCGCAAGGGCATTGCCGTGGCCATCCCAATCCTGGTGGTCATGTCCTTCATTGTCTTCTACCGTGGCCACCAGGCTTCCGGCGGCGGCTTCCCGGCGGCGCTCATCATGGGTGCGGCCATCGGCCTGACCTACCTGTCCCGCGGTACCGATGAGATTGTCTTCGGGCGCATGACTCCGATTCACCTCACCGGCGTGGGCATCATCGTGGCACTGGTGGCAGGCTTCATCGGCTACATCCCGACGTCGCATAGCTCCGGCGGTTTCCTCACAGCCATCCATGGCCACGCCCTGGGGCAGCACTGGACGACGTCGCTCATCTTCGACCTCGGCATTTACCTTGCGGTGTTGGGCATGCTCACCATGGCCATCAACGCTTTGGGCGGTTACCTGCGCCCGGGCACCGAGCGGGACTACTTGCCGTGGGTTCATGACGATGATTCCGCGCTGCCGAATACCCCGCGCGTGGTCATGGAGGATGTCGACGACCCGTATCCCGAGTCCATCAACCCGTCTTCGGACCCAACGGCGTTGCTCAATGACTCCGAGGCACGCCACCGTGCGTCCTCGTCCCACCGAATCTCGGCTCAAGAGGAGAAGAACTCATGATCCTCGCACTGACCATTGCTTTGCTCATCGGTAGCGCCGTCTACCTCATCCAGCAGCGCGGCCTTGTGCACATCGTGCTGGGCATGATGGCCTTCGGCCACGGTGCCAACCTCATGCTCCTGGCCACCGGCGTGTACTCCTACCGCGGGGAGTCCTTTCCATCGCAGGTGGGCATGGACCAGATGGCGGACCCGCTGCCGCAGGCCTTTGTGCTGACCGCCGTGGTGATTTCCATGGCTACCTCGACCATCCTGCTGACCATGGCAGCGATGGGCGCGAACGACGACACGGATGTTGTTGAGCCGGTGGATGACAACACCATTGACCACGCTTTCTCCACGCTGGGACGCGACACCCAGAACCGGGAGATTCTGGAGCGCTCGGCTAACAAGATGGATCGTTTGAAAGAACTCGAACAAGAGGAGGACAACTAGATGTATGACACCGTAAGCGCCCTCCTCCCGCTCTTCCCAGCGGTTCCCCTCGTATCGGCGGCGCTGGCGCTCCTCGCGCCATGGAGCCGCGTGCGCGATGCCATCATGCTCATCGTTCCGGGCGTGGGTATTTTCGCCTCCTTTGCGCTGTTGCTCTACACCATGAGCAACGGAGTGGTGGCGCACAGTGTGGGTAACTACCTGGGCAACGCGGGTATTGCCTTCGCCGCCGATACGTTCTCGGCACTCATGCTCATTACGACGATGATCGTGGCCTTCGGTGCCAACTGGTTTGCCATCGTGGGCGGTGAGACCAAGTCTCGCTACTACCCGTCGCTGACACTAATCCTTATCACTGGTGTGTGTGGCGCCCTGCTCACCGCTGACCTCTTTAACTTCTTCGTGTTCATCGAGGTCATGCTGCTGCCGTCCTATGGCCTCATCACGATGTCCGGTACCTGGTCGCGCTTGGCTGCCGGCCGCGCCTTCGTGCTGGTGAACTTGTTCGCCTCCACGCTTTTGGTGGTCGGCGTGGGCTATATCTACTCGGTGACCGGCGTGGTCAACCTGGCGGCGCTCACGGGCGCTGCCGCCGGCAATGGTCCGGTGACGGTGGCCTCCGGCATCATCGTTATCGCCATCGCCGCGAAGGCCGGTGTGTTCCCCGTGCAGTCGTGGCTGCCGCGCACCTACCCGGGTACGTCGGCTGCCGTCATGGGCTTGTTCTCCGGCCTGCACACCAAGGTGGCGGTGTACATGCTCTACCGCCTGTGGGTGCAGCTCTTTGATATGGACCAGCGGTGGGGGACACTCATCATCGTCATCATGATCATCTCCATGCTGGTTGGTGCTTTCGGCGGCTTGGCTGAAAACTCCATCCGCCGCGTGCTGGGATACCAGATGCTCAACGGTATGCCCTTCATCCTCGTGATGATGGCCTTCACTACCCACGATGCGCAGCGCGCGTTGGCTGCCGGCATTCTCTACACGATTCACCACATGCTCACGGTGGGCTCCCTCATCCTGGCCTCCGGTGCCATCGAGGAGACGTACGGTACGGGCAGGCTCAACAAGCTTTCTGGCTTGGCGCGCCGTGATCCGATTATCGCGTGGATCTTCGCCGCAGGCGCCTTCTCCGTCGTGGGCTTCCCTCCCTTCTCCGGTATGTGGGGCAAGGTCCTCATCGTCGCGGAAATTGCCCGTACCGGCGGGGGATGGGCCTGGACCGTGATCACGGTGATCATCATCGCCTCCTTCGCGGCGTTCCTTGCCATGTTGCGCGTGTGGCGTCGCGTCTTCTGGGGCAAGGACCTTCCCAAGGAGAAGGTGCCCGATGAGCTGGTGATCCGCAAGAAGCTGATGGCACCCTCGGCGGCGCTCATCTTGGGCTCGCTGACCATGTTCATTCTCTCCGGTCCGGTCATCAGCGTCACGATGGAAGCCTCAGCGGACTTGCTGGATACGGAGGCTTATGCAGACGCAGTGCTTGGCGACGACCCCGTAGCCCTACCCGATATCGACTCCCTTCAGGAGGGCCGTTAAATGAAGACTGCGTTGCATGCTGTTGGCTACGCGCTGTGGCTGATCAAGGAAATCTTCGTCGCGGGCTTTTCATTGGCCGCGGAATCCTTCAAACCGCAGAACAATTACCGCCCCGTGGTGCTGCGATATCCCTTGCGCGTGACGAGCGCGTGGGAGATCTTCTGGTTCACCTCGTCCATTACCGCAACCCCTGGAACCTTGTCGCTGGGCTTGCGCGAGCCGATTGCGGAGGGTCTACCGCGTATCGTGCTGGTTCAAGCGGTCATGGGGGATGACCCCGCCAGTGTCATGGCGGATCTCGCGGACATGGAGGAGCGCCTCGCGCCACGGGTGAAGGGCATTGACTATGGCGTACCTGGCCAGGGCCCGACGGAGGAACTAGCCCCGACCTTCTACGAGTACACGCTCGATACGCTGGGCCGTCACATGCGAGCACCGGACATCGCGAAGGCCGACGATACCCCGCTGGCCGCGCACGATGTGGAGAAGTACTCCGTGTGGCCCTTGCGCCAGGTTGCACAGAACAAGGATGCCCGAAAGGATGATAAGAAATGATTGATTTTTCCTCGATGAGCGCCTTTCAATGGGTAGTTTTTGTCAGTATTTTCCTCATCGGCGCATCGGTGTGCGCGGCGTTGGTATTGGCGTTGCGCTCCCGTGATGAGCTCACCCGAACCGTGATGAGTGACATGGTCTTTTACGGCATGCTGTGCATGTATATTTCGTGGTCCATGACTAATCACGCGTCCATCGTCTATGACATCGCCATGCTCGCGGCTATTGCGGCCGGCGTGCTGCCGACGTTGTCGATGGCCCGCATCATCTCGAAGGGTAGGAGGTAAGACCATGACTATCGCGGAGATTATCGCCTCGATTCTGTTGGTCGTAGCCACGGTCTTGGTCATTGGGACCGCCATCGCCTTGTGGCGTGCGCCCGATGCCCTGACCCGCGTCAACCTGCTGGGGCCGACGGTCGGTTTGGCCGTTCCGCTGCTGCTTGTGGCGAAGTTGGTCGTGGATTTTGCTGAGAACGGGTTTTCCCTGTGGTCGCTGATCAAGGTCATGATCGCGTGTTTCGGCGTGTGGATCATCGCGTCGGTGGGCTCCTTCTACATGGGCCGTTCCATCTACGGCGTGACCGTCACCGACGTGAAGTATGCCAAGCGTATGCGCGAGCGTGAGCAAACGGTAAAGGCTTCCGAGGACGAGCTCTAGGGCGCGTGCTGGGACAAGCGGCGAGGAGAGTGCTTCCCTCGCCGCTTTTTCGATCTTAAGTGTGATCTGCAGCTCACTTTCCTTCCTAATTCTATAGTGCGATAGGTATATTAAGTCCCGTTACCTATCAAGCTATAGAAACGAGGTTAGTTGACGTATGACTCCTGAAGCATTTTCTTCCGGCGACGCAGCATGGATGCTCATCAGCGCATCCTTGGTGCTGCTCATGACCCCCGGATTGGCGTTGTTCTACGGCGGAATGGCGGGCAACCGTCACGTCCTCAACATGATGATGATGTCCTTCGGCGCACTAGCGCTCGTCCCAGTGCTCTACGTCTTGTGGGGATGGTCAATGTCTTATGCGGGCTCTTCGCTGGCGGGGATCGTGGGTAACCCGTTCGAAGCCTGGGGGCTACGCGGCCACATCACCGGGCCCTCCGCCGAGTACCTTGCCGGCAGTGCTGGTTACCCCAACATCATCGACATCGGTTTTCAAACAACCTTCGCCATTATTTCGACAGCCATCATCTCCGGAGCCCTCGCCGGCCGCGTGAAGTTCTCCGCGTGGCTCACCTTTGCGGGCGTGTGGATCACCTTCGCCTACTTTCCGCTCGCTCACATGGTGTGGGGCGGGGGAGTGCTCTCCCATGCCCCGCGTTCCCTCGCAGCGTGGCTCTTCGGTGTATCAAACGGTGAGGCTCTCATTGCTCCCATCGACTTCGCGGGCGGCACCGTCGTGCACATTTCCGCCGGCGCGGCTGCCCTGGTTCTGGCTATCGTCGTGGGCCCGCGCGCGGGCTTCCCGAAGCACATCGATAGGCCCCACAACCTTCCGATGGTGATGCTGGGCGCTGCGCTTCTGTGGTTCGGCTGGTTCGGCTTTAACGGCGGTTCCGCTTTCGCTGCGGACGGTCTTGCTGGCCTGGCATGGCTCAACACCACTGTTGCAGCGGCCGCAGCGATGCTCGGCTGGATGCTCGTGGAAAGAATCCGGGACCACGCCGCGACTTCTCTCGGCGCTGCATCCGGCGCGATTGCAGGTCTTGTCGCCATCACCCCGGCCGCAGGAGCACTCAGCCCGCTCGGTTCCATCGCCCTCGGGTTCCTCGGCGGCATTATCGCCTGCCTGTGTATCAGTCTGAAGTACCGCTGGGGCTTCGATGACTCCCTGGACGTCGTCGGCGTGCACCTGTGCGCTGGCCTGTGGGGAACCATCGGGTTGGCCTTCTTCGCCACGGATAACGGCATCCTCACCGGTCACCTCTCGGAAGGCTTCAAGCTGCTCGTCGTCCAGGCGGTCATCGCGCTCGTCGCCATGCTGTTCTCCGCTGCCGTTACGCTGGTTGTGGCGCTCCTCATCCGCGCCACCCTGGGGTGGAGGGCCGATGATGAAGACCAAGGCATCGACCTGAGCGAGCACCGCGAGTCCGCCTATGACTTCCGTGAGTCCGTGGCGTCTCACCGTCGCCACACCCACGACGCTAGGATTAACCCTGCACCTACCGTCCAGCCGCGGGTCGACACCGCCGGAGCTAAGGAGTAACAGATGAAGCTCATCACTGCCATCGTCAAACCGTTCACGCTGCCGGACATCCGTGAAGCCCTCGAACAGCACGACGTGCACGGCCTGACCGTGACCGAGACCCAGGGTTTTGGTCAGCAGCGCGGCCACAGCGAGGTCTACCGCGGCGCCGAGTACGCCACCGATTTCGTACCCAAGGTCAAGCTTGAGGTGGTGACGGCCGACGAGCAGGTGGAGGACATCCTCTCCGCTATCGTCGACGCCGCCTACACCGGCAAGATCGGTGACGGCAAGATTTGGATCACGCACGTCGAGGACGTCATCCGCGTACGCACCGGTGAACGCGGCGAGGCCGCTCTCTAAAAGGTGTCTACGGCCGCCCAACTGCGTGAGGACGCCTACGCTTCGGCGCTGCGCCTCACACAGTCCCTGCAGCTTCCGCCCGGCTGTGCGCTTGCCGCCACGGGTTCTTTTGCCCGGCGGGCGATGACCCCTTTTTCGGATCTCGACCTGATTCTCCTCCACCCGGATGACACCGAGCTTCCCGAGGACGTCGTCTCCGAAATCTGGTACCCCATCTGGGACGCCAAATACCGGCTTGACTACGCCGTGCGCACCCCGCGCGAGTTCGGTGCCATCGCCGGATCTGATCCCGCCGCCGGCTTCGCGCAGCTGGATCTGGCTTTCGTCGCCGGCGACAAGCAGCTCGTGGACTCCACCCGCGCCCAGGTCTATGCCTCGTGGCGCCGCCTGTTGCAGAGCAACTTCGATGCTTTCGTCGACCTAGCAATCACCCGCTGGCGCCGGTCCGGGACCCTGGCCACGATGACCCACCCGGATATCAAGAATGGGCGGGGCGGCCTGCGCGACATCCAATTCTTGCGGGCCCTCGCCCTGGGCAACCTCGCCGACGCCCCAGCGCTCGAGGAAGAGCAGGCCCTGCTTCTCGACGTCCGCACGCTCCTCCACGTCACCGCCCGCCGACACCGCGACGTCCTCGATCCCGAATTCGCTGAGGAGATAGCTCACGAGTTGGGTTTTGCCGACCGCTATGACTTGTCTGCGGCCGTCGTGACTGCCGCCGCAGCGGTGGACAAGGCCGTGGAGCGGGCATTGGCAACGGCGCGGGGCGTGGTGGCCAGGCGCAGCCACAACCGCACACGTAAGCCCCTCGATATCGGGGTGGTTGATGTCGGGGGCGAGATCCGCCTCGCTCGCACCGCCGATCTCGACGAGCCGTGGCTGCTCCTGCGCGTGGCCGCCGCTGCGGCGCGCTCGGGCAGAACAGTGCCCTCCCACGTCTGGGAGCAATTGCGCGAGTTGCCGGAACTGCCCGAACGCTGGCCCGCCGCCGCGACGGATGCCTTCTTCAGCCTGTTGTCCTCGCCGCTCAACACTCCGCGCCTCATCCAGGAGATGGACGCTCACGGATTGTGGGAGCGGCTCGTCCCAGAGTGGGAGCACATCCGGGGGCTGTTGCCGCGCGAGCGCACGCACGCTCACACCGTGGACTACCACTCCATCCTTACCGCCGCGCGCTGTGCGGAAGCGCGCACCTCCGTGGCCCGGCCGGACCTGCTGCTCCTGGTGGGGCTCTATCACGACATCGGCAAAGGCTATGGGCGCCCGCACGAGATGGTGGGGGCGGAGATGGTGGCGCGAGCCGCAGCCAAGTTGGGACTCGACCTGGCGGATCGCTCCCGCGTCCAAACCGTGGTCGCTGAGCACACCACGCTGGCGCGCATCGTCTCCCGCACGGACCCTTCATCCGATGAAGCCCGTGACGAGCTCCTCGAAGCCGTGCGCTATGACTACCTCACCTTGGCTCTCCTCGTCGTGCTCGCCCGCGCCGATGCCGAATCCACCGGGCCCGGTGTGTGGAACCGCAGGCTAAATCAGGGCATTGAAGCGGTCAGCGGGCGTGCTTTTGCGCAGTTGGAGGCACTGCGCCCAGTTCGTCCTCTGGTTGCCGCCGACCGCGACATCGGTCTGCGCCACAACCCGGAGGATGACAGCTTTACCGTCCTGTGGCGTGGCAACTACCAAAGGGAGGCCGTGCGCCCCCTGGCCCTGATTGCCGCGTTGGGCTGGAACATTCTTTCCTCGCGCCTCGTGCGCACCGAGGAGGGCTATGCCGGCGAGTTCGACATCCGCGCTCTCCACGGTGCTATCGATCTCGCCACGGTGGAGGAGCGCCTCGTTCAGTCCTATAAATCCGGCACCTATACCGTGCTGCCCGATTTTGTGCCGGGGCCCGCGACCGCGATGTGGAGCAGTGGAGTCTTCGAGGTTCGGATCGATGACTACCCGGGTACCCTCGGCCACGTGCTGGCGCTGCTTCCCGAGTGCGAGTGGGTATCCACCGCCGCGCCGGGCGCCACGATGGTGCTCCACGCCGTGCCGCTTGGCGACGTCCCCCGCGCCGCCCTCGTCCGGAATGTGACCCAAGCACTGGTCAACGGCTAAGCTGGGGAAGTTATAAATTTATCCACGATAGTTGAGGGAGCACTGCACCGTGTTTGAGTCTTTGTCTGACCGCTTGCAATCAGCCCTGTCCGGTCTGCGCGGCAAGGGCAAGCTGACCGAGGCGGACATCAACGCCACAGCGCGCGAAATCCGCCTTGCGTTGTTGGAGGCGGACGTCTCTCTCAACGTCGTGCGCGGCTTTATCAAGCGCATCAAGGAGCGTGCGGCCGGTGCCGAGGTCTCCGAGGCCCTCAACCCGGCGCAGCAGGTAGTCAAAATCGTCAACGAGGAGCTCATCGAGATTCTCGGCGGCGAGACCCGCCGCCTCAACCTAGCCAAGAATCCGCCGACGGTCATCATGCTCGCCGGCCTCCAAGGTGCTGGTAAGACCACTTTGGCGGGCAAGCTTTCCAAGCACCTTGCCTCCAAGGGACATACCCCGATGCTGGTGGCCTGTGACCTCCAGCGCCCGGGCGCGGTGCAGCAGCTCCAAATCGTTGGCGAGCGCGCCGGGGTCGACGTCTACGCGCCGGATCCTGGCACCTCCCTGGACTCCCACGAGCATGAGATGGGTACCTCGCATGGGGATCCGGTGGACGTCGCCAAGCGCGGCATCGAAGAGGCTAAGCGTACGCAGCACGACATCGTCATCATCGATACCGCTGGTCGCCTCGGCATCGATGAGACCCTGATGACGCAGGCGCGCAACATCCGCGATGCCGTCAACCCGGACGAAGTGCTCTTCGTCATTGACTCCATGATCGGCCAAGACGCCGTGCAGACCGCTGAAGCTTTCCGCGATGGCGTGGACTTTACCGGTGTCGTCCTGACCAAGCTGGATGGTGATGCCCGCGGTGGTGCAGCCCTGTCCATCCGTGAGGTCACGGGTAAGCCCATCATGTTCGCCTCCACAGGTGAGAAGCTCGAGGACTTCGACGTCTTCCACCCGGAGCGCATGTCCTCGCGCATCTTGGGCATGGGTGACCTGCTGACACTTATCGAGCAGGCGGAGTCCAAGCTGGATCAGTCCAAGGCGGAGGAAGCCGCCAAGAAGATGGGCTCCGGCGAGATGACGCTCAATGACTTCTTGGACATGATGCTCATGGTGCGCAACCTGGGGCCGATGGGCAACCTGCTCAAGATGATGCCGGGCGGCAACAAGATGAACCAGATCGCCGACATGGTCGACGAGAAGCAGCTCGACCGCATCCAGGCCATCATCCGCGGTATGACCCCGGAGGAGCGCGAGAACCCGAAGATTCTCAACGCTTCGCGCCGCAAGCGTATTGCCCTTGGTTCCGGTGTGAGCGTTTCTGACGTCAACCAGCTCATCGAGCGCTTCACCGAAGCCAAGAAGATGATGTCGCAGATGGCCGGTCGTTTTGGTATGCCGGGCATGGGCGGTGGGCGTTCCGCTACCAAGAAGAAGCCGAAGGGCCGCAAGGGCAAGAACGGCAAGCGCAAGCCGCCGAAGCGTCGTGGTGGCGGCGGTATGCCGGGTGGCATGCCGTCGATGCAGGAGCTGCAAAAGATGCAGGAGCAAATGGGCGGCGGCATGCCCGGACTAGGCGATATAAAGATGCCGAAGGGCATGGAAAATATCGACCTCAGCAACCTGGACTTTGGGCAGGGCAAGAAGAAATAACCGAAGAAGAACATAGCCTTCTTCGGTGAGACAAGGGCCGGCGCTTTGTAGCGCCGGCCCTTCTGCGTACTAGATGGCTTCTCCTGTGGGGTAGGCCGGAAAGGGGATGGGCTCCGCGGGTGTGGCCGGAGGCGTCTCAGCGGACTGGGGGATCACGGGGCTATCGGCGGGAATCTGCGGGGGCTGCTGTTTGACCTGCTCGCCGTTGAGGATAGGCGCGATTGCTTCACGGATGAGCGGGATGGCAGAGTCGGCGAAGGCCTTGGTGAAGTGGTGCATATCGCGATAGACCATAATATTGCCGATGATGACCGGGCAATCGCCGTCGGCGTTGCAGAACCACTTCGAGGTGTCCACGGCGAGCATGTTGTCGTACTGCGAGAGGACTTCAGCGCCGGGGTCATAGGGCGCGTAGACCTCCTCGAAACGCATGCCACACCCGAGGGAATCCTTGGTGGCCACGTAGCACTCATCAAACTGGCGGCCATTGCCGTGTTCATCGAAGCCCCACGGGTTGTCGCGGAAGCCTACAAAGGGGATATCGTGCTTGGCCAGCTCGTCCCAGAAGGCTATGTAGCCTGGTGGGACAGCATCGGGGCCGTGGCCGAACGGCTGTCCTGGCCGCGTGGAATTGGACACAACCAACGCTGGGTCCGCGTCGATGATGCGCTTGACCACTTCCTTGCTCCATTCGGCGCAAGAGGGCTTCACACTCAGTTCATCGCCCAACTCGATGGGGCAACCCACGCGGGTAAGCGGGACGAGCTTAAAGCCCATCTCGCGGCCCAAGTAATCCAGCGCCGAGGAGAACTGCTCCGCATGCGAGCCACCAACCAAGTAGACCTCGACGTCGGAATCAACGTCACCAAAGATGCACGGCGTCACGCCGTCTTTCTGCGTCTCGATGAAGTAGTCCGTTGGTTCCTGCTCCGGAATGAAGCACCAATTATCAGCGACCGGCGGCTGGATGCCGCGCGCGAGAATCGGGTCAGGCTTGATCTCTACGTTCTCAGGCGGCGTGATGTTCTCAACGAAGGTCGTGGCTCCCGGGTAGAGCCTCGGATCTAGGATTTCGCGGTTGGCCTCCTGCAGGCTACGCAGCCACAGCGGCTGAACGGCCACGAGAGCAATGGTGCAGGCAGCAACGACGACGCCACCGACCCCGCGGAGAGCGCCGGTGCGGGTGCGGAGGTCGGCGAGGCCGCGGTGGACGGGGAGGTCGTCGGCAAGCGGGCGTTTGCGGTGTTGGCGCAGGGGCTTCTCGACGAAACGATGCGTCACGTCCGCCAAGCCCAGCGACACCACGATAATGATGGCACCGAGCCACCACGGAGGGGTTTCCAGGCCGAGGGCGGCGATGGAAATGATGAGCAGAGGCCAGTGCCACAGATAGAGCGGGTAGGCGATATCACCGAGCCAACGAGAAACCCGGGTGGTGAGCACCCGCGAGAAAGACCCGCCGGAACCGATAATGATGAGCACCGCGCCGCCGATCGGCAACAGGGACAGCGGCCCAGGGAATGCCAAGGTATCGGAGATAACCAGACCGGTGCAGGCGAGCGCGGCCAGACCGACGGCGGTGGCGAGGTTGGACAAGTGTTGCGGCATGCGCAGGTGCGAACCATAGATGACGAGCACCGCGCCCAAAGTCAGCTCCCAGGCGCGCGACCATGTGGAGTAGTAGTTCTCCGGGGTGCCAAAGAGCCCGTCGCGGGATGCATAGGCAAAAGAAGCGACGGTAACTACGAGGAGAATCGGGCCAGCGATGGAATTAATGGAAGAGAAGCGCTGTTCTCGCAGGCCCGTGTTCTTGGGGCGCAGGCGCATGAAAGCGGCCAGGCCGAGAGCGAAGAAGATGCCCAGCAGGTAGAACTGGCCCTGGACCGCCATGGACCACATGTGTTGCAGTGGTGATGTGCTTGCGGAGGCAGCGGCGTAGTCAGCGTTCTGCCGCGCTAATTCCCAGTTCTGGTAGTAGAAGACCGTCGCAGTGATCTGCTTGGTGAGCTCCGTGTTCATGAGCTTCGGAGCGAAAAGCCGGACGAGTAGATAGCTCACGCCGATGACGAGCACGAGGGAAGGAACAAGCCGGCGGAGCGTGCGCCAGATGGGCCACCACGGGTTCAGGGAGGCGTTGGGCCGCGCGGCATAGCGCAGCTGCGAGCCCAAGAAGAAGTACCCGGAAAGCAGGAGGAAGACATCGACGCCACCTGAGACACGACCAACGAAGACGTGGTACAGAACAACCAAGGCGATCGCGATGCCGCGGAGGCCGTCAAGGTCGTAACGGTAGCGGAATGTGGAGGGTGCTTGTTTATTCATAAAAGGAGGATTGTGTGGCGGCGAAATAACCGCATTACAGACTACCCCTTTCACGGGGTAAGGCCTAACTATGCAAGAGCTAAAGGGAATTTCCTATCTCGTGTGGGTTCCGCTAAAGTTGTTGAGGTTGTTCACGCACCGCGTGGAGGACACGTAAAACTTCATCTCTGCGTAACGCCGGTACCGCCTACGGACGGCCGGCACGTCACGCGCAGGATAAATCCAAGGGTTGAACCGGCGCGCCAGAAAGCGGCGCGTGTCTGAACTGCCCGGTGACTAGAAAAGGAGCCAATCATGGCCGTTAAGATCAAGCTGCAGCGTATGGGTAAGATCCGCAACGCTGAGTACCGCGTCATCGTCGCTGATGCACGCACCCGCCGCTCCGGCAAGGCTATCGAGAACATCGGTATCTACCAGCCGAAGCAGGAGCCGTCCCTGATCCAGATCGATTCCGAGCGCGCTCAGTACTGGCTGGGGGTCGGCGCACAGCCGACCGAGCCGGTTCTCGCACTGCTCAAGGTGACCGGTGACTGGCAGAAGTTCAAGGGTCTGCCGGGCGCAGAGGGCACCTTGAAGGTTGCTGAGCCGAAGCCGTCCAAGCTGGATCTCTTCAACGCCGCTCTGGCTGAGGCCAACAACGGCCCGACCATCGAGGCCATCACCGAGAAGAAGCGCAAGGCCAAGGAAGAGGCTAAGGCTGCCGCCGAGAAGGCTGCTGAGGAAGCCGCTGCCGCTGAGGCTGCTAAGGCCGAGGAAGAGGCCGCTAAGGCTGAAGAGGCCGACTCCGCTGAGGCTGAGGAGTCCGCAGAGTAATTTCTGCACTCCAAACGTAATATCCCCGCTGACCAGTAGGTCGCGGGGATTATCTAGTTTTTCGGCCGTGGGAGGCGGACCTCCAGAGGGTTTTCGAAGTCCAAGCCGCGGACAGCGGAGGCAATAACTGACTGCGCCATAGCTTCCACCTTTTCCTCCGGTAGCGACCCCAAATGACCGCTGAGGCACAAGACTGTGAAACCGTGCACCGTGGACCATCCGGCTAGGCAATTCTGCATCATGTGCTGCCTCTTGGGTTGCTGGCCGATGGATCGCGCGTACTGCTCCATGTAGCCGTAGAAATTGAACATGGCTTGCACACGTAGGTCTTCGCCGGGCCCCTCAGCCGCGGCTACGAGCCCGGCCGGAATATCAAAGCTGCTCGCGGCCATCATGCACATAAAGAAGTGCGGCTCTTCCAAGGCGTGGTGGAAGTAGGTGAAACCGGCCTCCATCATCTTGTCAATGATGGTGCCCTCCGTCGTTTCGAAGGTATCGCTGAGCTTGTTGATGAGTTCGTAGGTGGCGACGGCCCCGACGGCGTCGAGAAGCGCGGCTTGGTCCTTGAAGTGACGGTAGGCGGCGGTGGGGGAGACGCCCACCGCGCGCGTTGCGGCGCGAATCGTCACCGCCTCCGGTCCACCTTCCCGGCCGAGTTTGATGGCCTCTCGGAGGATCTCTTCATGCAAATTTCCATGGTGATACGGCTTCGAACTACTCACGATCTTAGAATCGTACTAAAAGTCTAGACATTCGCGCCAGTGTTCGGCGTTAACATGGTGAGCAGCATGAGTGCAGGTTCCTCGCTACATGTCACCGCATGCGGCACGTACGCCGGAAGGTGCACTATGCGTCCGGGAGCGAGCACCTCATCTTGTTCCCCGCAACTAAAAATCACCGATCCCTGGAGCACCTGGACGGTGATGGGGTGCGCGGCCTTGTGATCAGGTAGGTCTTGTCCAGGCAGGAAGGAGAAGAGGATGAGGTTTGCGCCGTCGGCACTGAGGACCCTCTTAACGGCTGGTCTGGGGCGTGTGGGGTTCGGCTCGGGGGCCTCATCGAGCAGATTCAGCGTTGTGAGGGCGGCACTGTTGTGGGAGGCGTCGCCAAAGGTGGTTGCATCATTGATGGGAAGCTCAGTCATGGCGCCCCAGCGTAGCCCGTTAAGCTAGCAGGCATGGAACTACTCATTGGTCGCGTGGTGAAATCCCACGGCATTAAAGGCGAGGTCTCCGTCGAGGTGACCACCGATTCCCCGGAGATCCGATTCGCCGTCGGCGAGGTTCTCCACGGCACACAAGGCAAAAAGGAGCACGAACTCACCATCGCAGCGGTGCGTGCCCACAAGGGGCGCCTGCTCATCACCTTTAAGGAAATCCCGGACCGCACGGCCGCGGACTCGCTGCGTGGCACCCAGTTCTTTGCCGAGCCCCTGGATGATCCGGAAGATGACGGCTTCTATGACCACGAGTTAGAAGGGCTGCGCGTCCTCCTCGATGGCATAGAGGTGGGCGAGGTGACCGGCGTGACCCACGGCCCCACGCAGTCCCTCCTGGAGGTCACGCTCACCGATGGCAAAGAAGCGCTCGTCCCCTTCGTGGAGGAGATCGTGCCGGAGGTCGATCTGGAGGAAGGAACCTGCACGATTACCCCACCGGAGGGGCTGCTCGACCTATGAGAATCGACGTTGTCACCATCTTTCCGGAGTACCTCGACCCGCTGCGCCACGCATTGCTGGGCAAGGCCATCGAGCAGGGGAAGCTCGCGGTGGGCGTGCATGACCTGCGCCAGTGGGCCACCGACGTGCATAAATCCGTCGATGATTCCCCCTATGGCGGCGGGCCCGGCATGGTGATGAAGCCAGAGGTGTGGGGGCCCGCGCTTGACGACGTCTCCTCCGGCACCGCCTCCACTCAGGACCTGCAGAGCGCTCTGCCGCACCTGAGCAAGCCGCGCCACGACGATATCCATGGCGTCGAGGCGCGCTCCTATAGCGAAAGCGAGGGGTCGGATAAGCCGCTGCTCATCGTGCCGACTCCCGCGGGAGAGCCTTTTACTCAGGCTGATGCGCAAACGTGGTCTGCGGAGGAGCACATTGTCTTTGCGTGCGGGCGCTACGAGGGCATCGACCAGCGCGTCGTCGACGATGCGCAGCACCGTTACCGCGTACGCGAGGTCTCCATCGGCGACTACGTGCTCATCGGAGGTGAGGTGGCCGTGCTGGTCATCGCCGAAGCCGTCGTGCGCCTCATCCCTGGTGTGCTGGGGAACCGGCGCTCGCACGAAGAAGATTCCTTCTCCGATGGCCTGCTGGAGGGGCCCAGCTACACCAAGCCGCGCGAGTGGCGTGGCCTGGCGGTGCCGGACGTGCTGACCTCCGGTGACCACGCCCGTGTGGACCGGTGGCGCCGCGAGCAGTCGCTGGCGCGGACGTGGCAGCGCCGCCCAGAGCTGCTGGATGCAGCGGAGCTAAGTGACGCCGATCGCGCCTACCTGGAAACCTTAAAGGAGGATTGAGATGGACGTCAGCACTGACTTGTCAATACTTATGACTGAGGCTGAATGGAACAAGGTCCTCGAAGGTATGCCGCAGCGTTTGCGTGAAGGCGGAGTCGAACCGCAGGACATCAACGCCGAGGTCGTGTCATTTACCTGCGAACCCGACAACATTCTGGTCAACGAGTACATGGATAAGCACGGCCAGCCGCCGGTGAGCGAACACGTGTGGCGCGTCATCGTCAACGGTACCTCTGACCTGCCGCTGACCAAGGTCACCGCGGCCGTCGCGGACTGTTTGCCGCCGCACACATTGTGGTACGGGACCTCCGAGATCGGCCACACCGAGTTTGGCCTGGGTACTTCCTGCGCGTGGCAGGGCGGGGTATAGGGTAGGAAGGTCTTTTAGTCCCCGACCCATAAAGAGGTTTTGTGAATATCGCAGCCACCATCGCTGGAGAGCTGGGCGTCAAAGAGCAGTTTGTCGAAGCCGCCCTCAAGCTCATGGCGGAAGGTAACACCGTTCCGTTCATCGCCCGTTACCGCAAGGAAGCCACCGGCGGGCTGGATGACTCGCAGCTGCGTATCATCGAGGAGCGCTCGACCTACCTGCGGGAACTGGAGGAGCGCAAGGAAACGGTGCTCGCCGCGATTGAGGAGCAGGGCAAGCTGACCGACGAGCTGCGTGCCCTCATCCAAGGCTGCGAAACCAAGGCGCGCCTGGAGGATCTGTACCTGCCGTATAAGAAGCGCCGCAAGACCAAGGCGGATATCGCGCGTGAGGCCGGCCTGGAGCCGCTGACCGACAAACTCATTGAGAACCCTTCGGCGGATCCGGCCGAGCTGGCAGGGGAGTACCTCACTGAAGGCTTCGAGGAAGCGAAGAAAGCCCTCGAGGGCGCTCGCGCTATCTTGGTGGACCGTTTTGCGCTGGATGCGGACCTCGTCGGCGAAGTGCGCGAGCGCATGTACACCAGCGGTTCCATGAACGCCGGCGTGGTCGAGGGTAAGGAAACCGAGGGCGCGAAGTTCAAGGACTACTTCGAGTTCTCTGAGCCTTTCGACAAGCTTCCCTCGCACCGCATCTTGGCGCTGCTGCGCGGTGAGAACGAGGGCGTGCTGCAGCTCAACCTCGATGCCGGCGATGACGCCATCTACGAGGGCATGATCGCAGATCGCTTCGACCTAGACGTTGACACCTCCCGCTGGCTTGCCGACGCCGTCCACTGGGGCTGGCGCACCAAACTCTCCATCTCCTCGGGCCTCGACGTGCGCATGCGCCTGAAAGAGAAGGCGGAGGAAGGCGCGCTCAAGGTTTTCGCGACCAACCTGCGCGATGTTCTGCTGGCGGCCCCGGCGGGCCAGCGCGCGACGCTGGGCTTGGACCCGGGCTACCGCAACGGCGTCAAGTGTGCGGTCGTCGACCCGACGGGCAAGGTCCTTGCCACCACCATCGTCTACCCGCACCAGCCGCAGCAGAAGTGGGCTGAGGCGGTGAGAGAGTTGGCGTCGTTAAGCGCGGCTCATTCGGTGGACCTCATGGCAATTGGTAATGGCACCGCGTCGCGGGAGACGGAGAAGCTTGCCGGTGAAGTCGCGGACCTCATCGCGCAGGCGGGTGGGAAGCGGCCGAGCCCGGTCGTGGTGTCGGAGGCGGGCGCGTCGGTGTATTCGGCTTCGCAGCTGGCGGCCGATGAGTTCCCCGACATGGATGTCTCACTGCGCGGCGCGGTGTCCATCGCGCGCCGCCTGCAGGACCCGCTGGCGGAGCTGGTGAAGATTGACCCGAAGGCCATTGGCGTGGGGCAGTACCAACATGACGTCAACCAGGTCGCACTCGCGCGCACGCTCGATGGCGTGGTGGAAGACGCGGTGAATGGCGTCGGCGTGGACCTGAACACGGCGTCGGCCCCGCTGCTGGAGCGCGTGGCTGGTGTGAACTCCACGATTGCGGCCAACATCGTGGCCTACCGCGATGAGAATGGCACGTTTGCCTCGCGCAAGGAGCTGAAGAAGGTGCCGCGCTTGGGGCCGAAGGCTTTCGAGCAGGCGGCGGGCTTCCTGCGCATCAATGGCGGTAAGGATCCGCTCGATGCCTCGGCCGTGCACCCGGAGGCCTACCCGGTGGTGGCGCGCATCGCGGAGAAGACTGGTCTGGGGGTCTCGGAGCTCATCGGCAATTCGCGGGTGTTGACGAAGCTGTCGCCGGCGGACTTCGCCGACGACACCTTCGGTGTGCCGACGGTGACGGATATCATCGCGGAGCTGGACAAGCCGGGCCGCGACCCGCGCCCGGAGTTTAAGACCGCGACGTTCAAGGAGGGCGTGGATAAGGTCTCGGACTTGAAACCGGGCATGATTCTGGAGGGCACCGTGACCAACGTTGCGGCCTTCGGTGCGTTCATCGACGTTGGCGTGCACCAAGACGGGCTTGTGCATGTGTCCGCGATGAGCCACAAGTTCGTCTCCGACCCGCACGATGTGGTCCGCTCGGGCCAGGTAGTGAAGGTGAAGGTCATGGAGGTAGACGTGGAGCGCCAGCGCATTGGTTTGTCGCTGCGGCTTGACGACGAACCCGGCCAGCCCGCGCCTAAGCGCCGCAACGACGGTGGGCGTTCCGAGGGGCGCGGCGGCCGCTCCGACCGGCGCAACTCCCGCCGCGACGGTGGGCGTGGCCGCGTGGACCGCGGCGGCGGTGGCTCAATGGCCGACGCTCTCAAGAAGGCCGGCTTCTAACCGTTCAAACGGTCGGAGCTTTGTGTGTTCTCGCCCCAGCGGCGGCTTTAGAGTCCGTCTCCTGAGAATCCGAGATCGTTCAGTGCAGACGGCGGGATGAGACTTAGCTGAGGGATCGCCGAAGGCGCGGAAAGCCTCGCGGTTTTGCGGGGCCTCCGCGTGGAGTAGGCACCATGCTGGGGATGAGCTGCTTTGGCGGCACGGTGCTGGGGTGCGAGCTATCCGGGCGGTGGGCTACCGTTTGGTGGATCCGGCGGTCGGGCGTGGGTTTTGTCGGCGGCGAGCCGTTTGACCGCTTCTTGGTAGGCGGGCTGCCCGGTAATCGGCGTTCCCCAGGGCGGGATGTAGTCAACGGGCCCTTTTAGACGAAAGACATAGCCTCTGCCGGTCGGGCTGGTGGGGTCATCGTCGTTGATGCCGTTGTGGTAGGCGCACAGCATGGTCAGGTTGGGCGGGTTGGTCTCCCCGCCTGCCTGCCAGGGAATGATGTGGTGGACTTGGCAGTAGTCCGCCGGTTTATTGCAGTCCTCGATAGCGCAGGTGGGGTGTTCGGCGCTGGCCATGATGCGCTGCTCGAGGCTGGCAAAGCGCGAAAGTCGGTGCAACCACACCGGCCCGATGGTGGGGTGGACCAATGTGGCGTAGCCAGTTTCGGCGAACTTGTAGGTGAGAAACTCTGCGCCCCTCATGCGCCCGCCGTTGGTGAGCTCGAGTTCGATGTCGTCGCCGTCATGGCGGACGACTTTGTCGAGCTCGTCGAGCGTTATCACGACGTTGGTTCCCACCGCCGGCCGCGAGCCCACGCCTTCTTTGAAGAAAACCTGGTGGGTGGCGTCCAGGAGGTCGGCGGGGTTGATGGACTCGAGTGTGCTGCGAATGGTGGATATGTTCAGAGCGGTATCGGTAACCGTGAGCGAGTGCGGGCCATTCTTGCGGTAGGTCAGCCGCACCCCTGGTGAAGGCACGCGTTTGGGCCTGAGCTCCTTCAAGCGCTCCACCGCCACTGAAGCAACCCGTTCTGAAGGCGTGGATGCCAGCGCGACGCGCAAATTCCAGACATCGAGCTGTTTCTTCAACTTGGCGGTGTAGGACTCAATCAGGTTCAACGTGGCCAGGTCGTGGCCCTGGCGTTGGGCCGCCTGACGCGCTGCGCGCTGCTTTCCGGTGAAGCGGGTATCGCCGAAATAAATGGCATGAAGCGACGCCAGCTCCGCGGCATCACCGGCCGAGGCGCCGAGCGCACGTAAGCCTTCGGGTGTGCTGGTTGCTGCTTCCACCAACGCAATCCCCGAATTGCGAAGGCGGATGTAGGTTTCGATATCCCCCATGGGCACAGA